>CAYUTG010000091.1:0-5628 GCA_964447555.1 uncultured Marinobacter sp. | reverse complement strand
GGATTTTCAATCGACTGGCGATACATCTCGTCGTACTTTTCACGATTGACGAACGCCCGGTCAGCTACCTCCTGATTTACTGGGTATACTTTTGCATCTGTCATTATTGTACTCCCCCTTTTGTAGAGTCTGTTGTCATTGTCGGTTTTGGAATACAGAGCGGTCATGCCCGGAAGGCGAATGATCTTAGTTCACCATGCGAACCACCAAACAATGAATTAGACTAACGTCCTAACAGGTCAGGATTTTTCCCTGAATATTCCCGGTAACCTGCGATAAAATAACGCCAAATTACGCAGCAGGAAGTTCTCTCTCAAGGATAGTCCGAACCCGGCCAATCGCAACTGACCGGCCGGATTTGCAGCGCAAAACATGGAAGGGGAAACAACGCTATGCAGCTTTTTCCTGTTTTCCGGCTGACCGCAAACGGGAGAGCTTGTGCTCCTCAAGTGCGTAGTGGTCCAGACCGGCCAGGTGAATTTTGCGAAGGTACACGCTCCAGTTAATCTGGCGGGCGTCTATCGGGAATAACGCACGGTCTACCGCCCCCATCCGGGACGACAGCGCCAGCAGATCATCATTGCGGAAGATATAATCCGGCGCGGTATAGAACCCGAATATGGTGGCCAGAGACCGGGTGGTATCCAGGTTCCGGAGCAACTTCAGGTCACTGTTCTGCCCCAGCATTCTCAGCAACCGGGCGGTAATACCAAGGGGCAGGCGCACACCACCGACCAGCGCATCAAACAACCGGCGGTTTACCGCAATAAAAGGCTTGGTGGGCTGCCGGCGGAACAAATGCGGGTAGCTGGCATAGTTGGCCTTGGCCTCAGCCATCAGGTGGTCAATAAATTCACCAATCAGAACCGGGTTCGAGCTGCCGCTGCAGCACTGATAAATACGGCGCCTTGGTGGCTCTGAAATGGCTTCAGCCAGCGACAAGATAATGGCATTGGCGACAAGATCAACAGGAATAACATCGATCACCCCGGACCGCTTGCCCGGGAACAGCGACACCTTCTCCCGCGCATAGGCAAGGATGATCGCATCGGCTACTTTAACGCCCTCAATCCAGCCCGGCGCCGGCTCTTCAAGCGCGCTTTCGATGATGGAGGGACGAACCACCGTGAGCGCCCGGCCAGAGAGCGCCTTCATAAGAACCTGCTCGCCCAGCCACTTGGTAAAGGTGTAGGTGTCGCTCCAGCCATATCGGTTGGCTTCACGAATACCAAGCTCTACCAGCTTTTTCTCAAGTATTGCCCCGGAATAGCGGGAACGAACATCGGCCACCTTATCTTCCAGCAGCCTGATCAGCTCTTCAGTTTCATAATAACCGTCGGTGCTGCGCGGGATGGCCTCACCTGCCGGCTTGATCACTGATTCAGTGACCTGCCCCGAATTAATGCCGTTCACATAACAGGTTGAAACCTGCAAGACCGCAAGACTGGTGTTTTGACGGGCCAGCTCTGCAATGTTGGTCAGGCACAAGGTGTTAATGGCCAGCGCCTTATCCAGCTCTTCGCGAAAATTCACACTGGCAGCAGAATTAATAACCTCATCAACACCACTGGCCAGCTTTCTGAAGCCTTCAGAGGTCAGCCCAAACAGAGGCTCTGTTACTTCGCCGGTTACACAATACACCCGCTCTTCGATAAAGCGTTCAAACGCCTCAGCATCCTGTTCACGCAGGCGCTCAAATACAGAAGACGTTGCTATTTCATTCAGGAACCGGCCACGGGCGTCGGGGTGTCGCTTGTTTCCCCGGATCAGCAGATGGATGCCACCAATATCCGGTACGGCGCGAATCAGCTTTTCCAGTACCACTTTACCAAGGAACCCGGTGGTGCCGGTGATCAGAACGTGTTTACCCCGAAGTTGCTCGAGTACCCTTGACGATGATTCGCCGGAATTGCGCTGCGGTGTTGCCATGGGAGAACTCCTTCTCAAAAGTATGATTAATCTTTGCACAACTTCCGTGACAGTGCGGTGACACACAGCAAACTTACGACACAAAAAACGCTGATAAAATGACAAAATTACAGACAGGTCTTCGCACCCATGCCGCCAGAAAATCAGGATCGGCCACTACCACTCGCTGACAAAGAGCGCAAAAGCTGGTCCAGCGAAATATCAGAAGGCTGTTCTTTCAGCGCCCGCACCAGCCGGTCCTGCTCACCAAAACTGACCTTGTCGTAAACAGGCTCTGGCAGAGCCGACACTGCCCGTTCTTGCAGGCCAGGAGAAACCGGTTCCGGGGCAATGTCATCGGCCAGGTGCCGGAGGTGTGCCGCCAGATTTTTTTTGTGGGCGTCGCCCATGTCTTCCCACGCCAGCGACCCCAGCCCGGTCTGGATAATTTCTACTGTGTCGCTGTCCAGTTTTGTGCCCAGCAACTGAAACAACCGCATGAACATCTCATAGCGCAACATGGCGTGCTCTGGTGCGGGTGTAAGCACAGATTCAAGCGTGGCAACCGCACTCAGACACTGCTCTCTGGGCGCCTCTGGCTTTGGTGCGTTTGCTTCCTCTCTGGCTTTTCGGCGACGGTTTGATGCCTGGTGCCAGTAGGCGGCAATACCGGCTTTGCCCTGTGGTACCTGGGAAAGCCGCACATTCAGCATATCTGCCAGCGTGTGGAATTGGCGACATGAGGGGTCCGCAAGCGGCAACAGAGCAACAGGCTGCTGGTTCAGAACAGACTGGCGTAACGTCTCGTCCCGCCATATCCCGCCCATATAGTGCAGCGACAGGCGAAGGTGCCGGCGGGAGGCGGAATCCAGGCGCTGAAACACAGAACGGGCCTGGCTTACTCCCTGGGCCATGTTCACCAGAATGCTGGGCACGCGTTTATACCCACGGCGCTGCATGACCTTGATCAACGAGAAAGCATCGGTTAGCGACGCCGGGTCTGGCGTAACAACAACACAGGCAAGCTCAGCGGCCGCGATCATGTGCAGACCAGTGGCCTGCAGGCCGGCTGCGGTATCCGTAATCACGTAATCATACCGGCCCTCCAGCCGGGACAGTTCCCGCAGCACTGGCAAACTGTCCGACGAACTCATATCCATACACTCCTGCACACCGGAGGCGCCGGGGATAATATGAAGCCCGTAATCTGTTTTCAGCAGAATATCTTCGAGGCGGCATTCCCCGGCCATAACATGGGCCAGGGTTTTCCGGGGGTATAACCCGATCATGATGCTGACATTGGCAAGATCTGTGTCGCCATCAAGCAACAGAACGCGCTTTTGGCCCCTGGCGAGCGTCAGCGCAAGGTTCAGGGCGACCGATGTTTTGCCGACCCCCCCCTTGCCACCGGTGATTGCAATGGTTCTGGGCCGGTGCCTGCGTTTTTCAACTGACGACGTTACTGGCATTATTAACGTTCTACTTCCATGATTTTACAGATTTAATATACCTCAACCTGTAAAAAGTATACACATATCACAACTCTGGTAATATATTGCTTAAAAAAACACCGATAAGTATTTAATATTGACAGATTATTGTCTAAGCTCATTACCCACAATAACAATGAACACAGTGTCAGATACTGATTTCAGGCATTTCATTCACGTTGACATTACCAGGCATTCTACCAGAGTGTTCAGCAGGCGGGCTTCATGCGTATAGCTCCTGATCTTCAATTACCAAGTCTCCCGGAGATAACTCTGCGGGCGCTTGAGGCTTGCCATCAGGATGAAAGCTACCGTGCGATAAGCAGTATTGTCTCTGCCGATACCGCACTGGTTGCCCGCATTCTCGCACTTGCCAACTCCGCGCTGTATGGCCCGGCAACGCCGATAAAATCTGTTGATCAGGCATTACTCCGGCTGGGCACCCGGCGCTTTCACACCCTGGTACTCACCGCAGCCCTGCGCCAGCTTCTGTTTGAACTTGGTGGTGACGAATGGCAGCAACTCCGGGATTTCTGGCAGCACTCACTGACAACCGCACTCACCGCCCGCGCCCTTGCCACCCTCACCCGATACCCTGAGCCAGATGAAGCGTTTATGCTCGGCATGCTTCACAACATTGGCGAACTGATTGCCATTAAAGCGCCACAGGCCGAGACCAGGCAATACTATTTTACCCATCAGTCGGACATTGCTGCTGACCTGGTCACCGCCTGGGGCCTTGGCTCCATGGCGGCAGACGCCATGCGTTACCAACAGGCGTTGCCCGATGAGTTACGAGATGCCGGCCATCTGGTCAAACTGATCAGCCTGGCTACCCGGCTGGCACTGTCAGACGCAGCCGGCGTTGCCGCAGCAGCCTCTGTTTTTGGCCTGAGCGAAGACCTAACCCGGGAAATCAGCCGCCGTATCGAGCATGAAGTATCTGGCATGGCGGCATCCATGGGCATTCCTCTGGACGACAATTACAACGGCACAAGCGCGACCCGGCAACTGAAACAGACTATTTTACGCCAGGCCATGGCCAGCCAGGCCATAAACCTTGCAGACCTGAAAGGTAAGGCAGATGATATTCTGGCGGAAACGGTTAACAGCCTGACACTGATTACCGGCCTGCCCGCCCTCTGTTTCGGCCACACCGATGACAGCCTGGTATTGCTCGCAGGCACAACCGGCGATCTTCCGGATCTCTCTGTCTCTGCCCAGCCGGGCGGCAGTGTGCTGACCGAAGCGTTTGCCTCGGGGCAACAGGTAGAACTGGGCGAGCGGGCTCCCACCGTTCTTGATCAGCAGTTGCTCTCGCTGTTGCGCGCACCGTCATTACTGGCCGTACCTGTGGCCAGTGGTAACCAGCGGCCGGGTGTTTTTGCGCTGGGCACCGGTGAAGGAGACCTGACGACCATCAAGGAACTGGCGGGTATTTTCACCCGCCAGTTGTCAACGGTACTGAACGACCAGGCTTCCGACACAGCAGCGCTGCAGCCAGTGAGCCAGTTTGACAGCGAGTTTGCGCAGGCCCGCATACGCATGCAGGTGCACGAGGTCAGCAACCCGCTAACCATCATTCGCCAGTATATTTACCAGTTGCGAAGCCGTCTGGACGACGCAGAGGTGCAGCAGGAACTGGACGTTATCCGGGAAGAGCTGGACCGGGCCGGTAACCTGTTGCTGCAAATAAGCCATACTGACAACCCCCGCCCAGATATCGAGGGCGCTGATCTGAATGCTGAGCTCACAAGCCTGGCACGGATACTGGAAGACAGCCTGTTTACAGACAACGGGCGGCAGCTCAACATGGTACTCTGCGAACAGCCAACGGCGGTTGCTGCCAATGCCTCATCCCTTCGCCAGGTTGTGATCAACCTTGTGCGCAATGCGGCAGAAAGCCTTATCCAGGGCGAAGGCCGTGTTGAAATAAAAACGTCAGCGCCGGTATGGCAGAGCAACCGGAGCTGGGCAGAACTTGAGATTACCGATACAGGTACCGGCATACCGGATTCCGTCAGGGCATCGCTGTTTGCCCCGGCTAAAACCACAAAAGGACAAGGCCACAGCGGTTTAGGCCTGAGTATTGTGAAACAACTTATTGATGACATGGAGGGCATCATTGCTTGTCGCACGGGGCAGGAAGGAACCAGCTTTCGAATTCTGCTACCGGTGGCCAGCGATAATAATAACGACACAGACTGATACAGAGATAACGGACGCAGAC
>CAYUTG010000090.1:0-10791 GCA_964447555.1 uncultured Marinobacter sp. | reverse complement strand
CCATGACCAAAATGTTTTCAGGCTCCAGCACCGCCTATGGTGCCGGACCCAACACCCAGGCAAACGCCGTTGACCTTGCCATGCCCGGGACACTTCCGGTTCCGAATGAGCAGGCATTTCGCTATGCGGTCATGTTTGGTTTGGCGATAAACGCCGAGATAGAGCGCCGCTCCGTGTTCGAGCGCAAAAACTACTTTTATCCCGATTTGCCCAAAGGCTACCAGACAACCCAGTTGGAGCGCCCTATTGTTGGCCCGGGATTTGTTGATATTGATCTCGCCAGTGGTGAATCCAGGCGTGTACGCATTCACCACGCGCACCTGGAAGAAGACGCCGGAAAATCTCTGCATGACGCATTCCGGGACGACCTCGGCCAGGAGATGACGGGTATAGACCTGAACCGCGCGGGTACGCCGCTGATTGAAGTGGTCACCGAGCCCGACATGCACAACGCTGAGGAAGCCGTTGCCTTTGCCAAAAAATTACACAGCCTTGTGACCTCACTGGGC
The DNA here is from genome assembly GCA_964447555.1 of uncultured Marinobacter sp. Lineage (GTDB taxonomy): Bacteria > Pseudomonadota > Gammaproteobacteria > Pseudomonadales > Oleiphilaceae > Marinobacter. Next base: position 10,282 of record CAYUTG010000090.1, on the reverse strand, counting down.
ATTTGTGACGGGGACATGTCACAGGGCTCCATGCGCTTTGATGTCAACATATCACTGAAGCCGAAAGGATCTGACACGCTGGGCACCCGCACTGAAACCAAAAACCTGAACTCCTTCCGCTTTATGGAGCAGGCGATTGCCCACGAAATTGAACGGCAAATGGATATTCTTGAAGACGGCGGCAGCATCATTCAGGAAACCCGGCTCTACAACGGCGACCGCGATGAATCACGCTCCATGCGCAGCAAGGAAGAGGCAAACGACTACCGCTATTTCCCCTGCCCGGATTTGCTGCCCGTAGAGATAGACGATGCGTTCATTGACGATGCCCGCAGCCGCCTGCCGGAACTGCCAGATGCCCGCAAAACCCGGCTCAAAGAGCAATATGGTCTGAACGATTATGACGCCAGCCTGCTCAGTGGTGATTCGGCACTGGCCGCACTCTTTGAAGAAACGGCCAACACCGGCAAAGATGCAAAACTGGCAGCTAACTGGGTTCTGGGTGAGTTTTCTGCACGCCTGAACGCGGAGGCAACGCCGGTTGCAGAGGCTCCGGTGTCTGGTGCTCAGCTTGGCGCTCTGGTTGCCCGCATTGCGGACAACACCGTATCGTCCTCTGGTGCCAAACAGGTCTTTGAAGCCCTGTGGCGGGGCGAAGGCGACAGTGCAGATGCCATTATTGATGCCAAAGGCCTGAAACAGGTTTCGGACACAGGTGAACTGGAAAAAATGGTGGACGAGGTGCTGGCCAGCATGCCTGACCAGGTTGCCCAGTATCAGCAGGAAGCGGACCCCAAGAAGCAGAAAAAAATGCTCGGTGGTTTTATGGGGCCTCTGATGAAAGCCTCCAAAGGTCAGGGCAACCCCAAGCTGTTCAATGAGATTCTTGTGAAAAAGCTGGGGCAGTAATACCCCGTCTCAACGGCTGGTACAGAAGCAGTGTCTGACAATTCTGTGCCAGCCGGCCCGTTCATTCAGTCTGTTTTCTTGTGACACAACGTTCATAAATTTCCAGAAAACATGACATAATAAACGGCAGACTTCTTGCTGATCACAAAATGATCAACTAAACTTTCATGCGTTTAGGGGCTCTTCCTGAAGAAAGTTATGGAAGAAACAACGCCACCCGAAGCCCGCCAGGTATAAATAACGAAACACCGTAAGGGTCCGAATGAAACCAGTTGCCGTGAAACCCAATCTGCGCAACCAGCAACGAGTTGAGGTGTCGTCCGCCATCACGATTGAAAAACCCGACGGCTGCTGTCTGACCTGCTCCATCTCCAACCTGTCCCGCACCGGCGTTATGGTTTCCTGCAACCGGGAGGCTGTCAAAGCGCTTATTCCCGGCAACAGGGCGCCCGCTCCGGGCAACTGGATTTCCGTTACAACCCAGTTTCATGTTCCGGTGGTTGCCACACAGCCAGTGGCGGTTATTGCTGATGGCAACATTGTGCACATGCGCCGCATCGCCCGGGATGAATTCCAACTCGGCATCCGGTTCTCAGGCTTTGAAGGCAACGGTTTCGATTACATAGACCGTTACGTTGGAAAACTGCTGGCAGACGCCAGAAACTCTGCCTGAGCGCCCACCAGATTCCCCGGCAATCGTCCTGCCATCCCCTGCCACACGTTTACCCGCAACACTCCTTACGTTTAGCTCCATATTGTTATAACAATAAACTCTAATTCAAAGCCTTCTTATTACTCATGTTGCGCTGCTATAGTGGTTTCCCCAGTTCATTTCGCCTTGAAGGCCGCACGACCGCAACGGATGACCATGACCTCATATAACCTTACTCATCTGAAACAGCTGGAAGCAGAAAGCATTCATATCATCAGGGAAGTTGCCGCCGAGTTTGATAACCCGGTCATGCTTTACTCTATTGGTAAGGATTCTGCCGTTATGCTTCATCTCGCCCGCAAAGCATTCCACCCGGGCAAACCACCCTTTCCACTACTCCATGTGGACACCACGTGGAAGTTCAGGGAGATGATTGAGTTCCGGGACAGAAAAGTGAAGGAATATGGCCTTGAGCTGATTGTGCACAAAAATCAGGACGGCATCAGGCAGGGTATCGGGCCATTCACCCACGGCAGCGCCAAGCACACAGACATCATGAAAACCCAGGCGCTCAAACAGGCACTGAACAAGTACGGGTTTGACGCCGCCTTCGGGGGTGCCCGCCGTGATGAGGAAAAATCCCGGGCCAAAGAGCGGGTTTACTCATTCCGGGACGAATACCACCGCTGGGACCCGAAAAACCAGCGCCCGGAGTTGTGGAATACCTACAACGGCAACGTGAACAAGGGTGAAAGCATTCGCGTTTTTCCGCTTTCGAACTGGACTGAACTGGATATCTGGCAATACATCTACCTTGAAAACATTGAAATTGTGCCGCTGTACTACGCCGCCAAACGCCCGGTCGTGGAGCGTGATGGCACGCTGATTATGGTTGACGATGACCGTATGCCCCTGCGGGATGGCGAAACACCAGAGATGAAGTCCGTTCGCTTCCGCACACTTGGCTGTTACCCACTGACGGGGGCCATTGAGTCTGAAGCAGACACCTTACCTGAGATTATTCAGGAAATGCTGCTGGCCACCAGTTCAGAGCGGCAGGGCCGGGTGATTGATCACGACTCCTCTGGCTCTATGGAACAGAAAAAACGTGAGGGGTATTTCTGATATGTCACACCAATCCAGCCTGATCGCCGAAGATATTCAGGCGTACCTGAAGCAACACGAAAATAAGGAGCTGCTGCGCCTGCTTACCTGCGGCAGCGTTGACGACGGCAAGAGCACCTTGATCGGCCGGCTACTGCACGACACTAAAATGATCTATGAAGATCATATGGCCAGCCTTAAAACAGACAGCGCCAAAGTAGGCACCACAGGTGAAAAACTGGACCTGGCGCTGTTGGTTGACGGCCTGCAGGCAGAGCGTGAACAGGGCATTACTATTGATGTTGCCTATCGTTATTTTTCGACTGAAAAGCGCAAGTTCATCATCGCCGACACCCCGGGGCACGAGCAGTACACCCGCAATATGGCGACAGGGGCATCCACGGCACAGCTCGCCATTCTGATGATTGATGCCCGCCATGGGGTACTCACGCAAACCCGCAGGCACTCGTACATTGCCTCACTGCTGGGTATTCGTCATATTGTGGTGGCAATCAATAAAATGGACCTGGTGGATTTCAGTGAAGACCGGTTCAATGAAATCCGGGAAGACTACCTGGAGTTTGCCTCCCGGCTGGGGCTGAAAAACATTTACTTCGTACCCATGTCTGCGCTGGATGGCGACAACGTGGTCAACCGAAGCGAGAACACCCCGTGGTTTACCGGCCAGCCACTGATGGAGATTCTTGAAACCGCCCCGCTGGCTGAAGCCAGAGACATGGAGCATTTCCGCTTTCCGGTTCAGTATGTGGTTCGCCCTGACCTGAACTTCCGCGGGTTCTGCGGCACCATTGCTTCCGGTGTTATCCGCCCTGGCGAAAAAGTCATGGCTTTGCCGTCCCGGCGAACCAGCACCGTTAAGGAGATTGTTACCTTTGACGGCAACCTGAGCGAAGCGTATATCGACCAGGCCGTTACCCTGACACTGGACGATGAAATCGACCTCAGCCGCGGCGACATGCTGGTGAAGGCGGAAGATCAGCCGTACACCGGCAACCGCTTTAACGCCAACATTGTCTGGATGACAGATGCCCCCCTTCAGCCCGGGCGCCTGTACGACATCAAACTGGGGCCAACACTTACATCTGGTACCGTCAAAAAAATTCATTACCAGACCGACGTAAACACGCTTGAACAACAGGCAAACCCGGATTTGTTACAGCTTAATGAAATCGGCCTGTGTGAGCTGACGCTCAGCCAGCCGGTGGCGTTTGATGCCTATTCTGCCATTCACGCAACCGGCAGCTTTATTGTGATTGACCGGCTCACCAACGTCACCATTGGTGCGGGCATGATTGAGAGCCCGGCAGACACGGTTGATTCGCTGGAGCCGGTAGAACCGGCAGAACGTGAACGCCGCCTGGCACAGAGGCCGGCAATTATCAGTTGCAGCGGCAACCAGGCCAGCACCCTGGCGGTGGCCGTAGAGCGGGCCTTGTTTGATCAGGGTAAAACCGTAGTCGTGCTGAGCGATAAAGACACTGACACAGCCAGCACCCTGAAGACGGCCCGGCTGTTGACAGACTACGGGTTGATTGCCATTGCGATTAACCTGGGTTCCGAGGTAGCCTCTGCCTCCGTTTCTGCTGACAGCGAGCAAGATATTCCCGCTGCGGTCAGCCAACTGGTTCAGGAGTTACTCCGGAATAACCGCATCTAGCCCGGGATTCACACAAGCCCCGCAGGCCAGGTGCCTCCGGGGCTTTTTTTATTGCAATCCTACGCACGAGAATCTGAGCATGGCTATCAAACATCTCCGCACCTGTTTCGCTTCCCAGTACCAGCCTGGACAGCCCGCCCGGCTAAATGCCGGCGCAGCATTACAGGAGCCTGGCGGTGATTATGAATCCCTGCACAAGCAGATGAAGCGCCTGTTCAACAGCAAGCCCGGAAAAAAATACGGCCGGTTTTCAGACGATATCGGGGAAAGCCCGCTCAGTAGCTGGCTGAAAGATTATCTGGAAGACAAACAAAGCTTCAGCTCCATAACAGACAGACTGTTTGGACAGTGGCAGGAGCTACTGAACGGGTGCCAGGAAGAGTTTCAGGGGCACCTGATGGTGGTTCATGAAGCTCTGGCCGACGCCGAAGTGATCTATTTACTGATTCTGGAAAGTGACAGTGCCCTGCGTTTTGATGGCCAGCAGGTTCTGGACGCAACGGATGTGCTCAGCGTTTCCCGCCTGAACCTGGCCGTACGTATTGAGCTGGATGACTGGCGCAGTGGCAACACCGCTGAGAACTACATGACCCTGATTCACGGCCGGGGCACCGGTGAGGCCGGAGAACTGTTCATTCGCCTGGCGGGCTTTACCAATCAGGTGGATGTGGAGAAAGAAACCCTGACCTTTCTGGATGCCGTGGAGGCGTTTGCCAAAGCCTCGGAACCGGAAAAAGCCGGCGAAGTACGCACCAGAGCCTATGAATTCTGCAAAGACCAGCACGCCCTTGGAGAGCCAGTCGCCATTGAGGCACTCTCTGGGTACCTGGATGAAAACGAACCCCAGCGATTTCAGGAGTTCGCCTCAAAAGCGGCAGAGCTCCCTGAAAGCGGCGTACTGCACCCTGATCACCGTAAGGTGAAGAAGCTGGTACGCATTGCCGGCTCTGGTGGCGGCATGAGCGTTTCGTTCTCATCAGACCTGGTTAATCAGGCCATCTATTACGACCGGGATAAAGACGCCCTGACGATTACCCGATTACCCAAAGCACTGCGTGAACAACTACAGCGCTATCTGGAAAACCGGGATGAATAACAACGAGAATATTTTAGAGGGCGCTTTAGAGAGTGCTGTAGAGTAACAAGACAGCACTGGTTGAAGAATGATCAGCCCGTTATAATACGGGCTCCCTTTTTATTGCGCCTGCTGCTCTGCCGGCAAACCCCGGCGCACCATTCATCAGAATACGTGAGAATCATGGCCAAGAAGTTGTTCATTAAAACCCATGGCTGCCAGATGAACGAATACGATTCATCCCGCATGGCAGACCTGCTGAAGACCGGCGAACGTGTCGAAATGACCGACACCCCCGACGATGCAGATATCCTGTTGCTGAATACCTGCTCTATCCGGGAAAAGGCTCAGGAGAAAGTATTTCATCAGCTTGGCCGCTGGAAAAAACTGAAGAACAAAAAGCCTGAGCTGATCATCGGTGTGGGTGGCTGTGTTGCCAGCCAGGAAGGCCAGGCCATCATCGACCGGGCACCTTATGTTGATATGGTGTTCGGTCCGCAAACCTTACACCGCCTGCCAGATATGATCACCGAAGTGCGCATGAAGGGTAATGGCGTTGGCGTGGTGGATGTCAGCTTCCCGGAAATCGAGAAGTTCGACAACCTGCCAGAACCTGGTGCGAATGGCCCGTCTGCTTTTGTTTCCATTATGGAAGGCTGCAGTAAATATTGCTCATTCTGTGTAGTGCCCTATACCCGTGGAGAAGAAGTCAGCCGTCCTGTAGATGACGTTATTGCCGAAGTAGCCCACCTTGCCGAACAGGGTGTGCGAGAGGTCAACCTGTTGGGCCAGAACGTGAATGCCTACCGGGGCGACACCTTTGATGGCGACACCATGGACCTGGCTGAGCTGATCACGTTGATAGCTACTATGGACGGCATTGATCGCATTCGCTACACCACCTCGCACCCGGTTGAATTCACCGATGCGATGATTGACGTTTATGAGAAGGTGCCGGAGTTGGTCAGTCATCTGCACCTGCCGGTACAAAGCGGTTCAGACCGGATTCTGGCCGCCATGAAGCGCGGCCACACGGCGCTGGAGTACAAGTCCAAATTGCGGCGGTTACGGAAGATTCGCCCGGATATCAGCTTTTCCTCGGATTTCATAGTCGGCTTTCCAGGCGAAACGGATAAAGACTTTGAAGACACTATGAAGCTGATTAACGACATAGGTTTCGACATGTCGTTCAGCTTCGTTTACAGCGCCCGTCCGGGCACACCGGCCGCCGATTTGCCAGATGACACGCCGATGGATGTGAAAAAACAGCGCCTGGCCATTCTGCAGGATCGCATCAACCAGACGGTGATGGACATCAGCCGCAAGATGGTGGGCTCTACCCAGCGTATTCTGGTAACGGGCCTCTCAAAGAAAGACCCGGGTGAGTACTCAGGGCGCACGGAGAACAACCGTATTGTGAATTTCCGGCATGAGAATCCGGCGGTTGTGGGCCACTTTATCGACGTTGAGATTGTTGAGGCTTATGCCAACTCATTGCGTGGGTTGCCTGTTGATTCGGCGTTGTATTGATTGTTTGGCCCCATCTGGTCTGGCTGGGAGGTTGAGTTCGCGCACGATACTTGTTTTTCATATTTTTGGCCTGCACATAGTCTGATCAGGGTCAGGGGTGGAATAGCTTTCCAAAAACGTGGAGCGCCAGGGACGGCGCGACCGAGCCCTACATGGACGTATTCACGGGCGTTTTTTGGAAAGCTATTCCACCCCTGACCCGTCGCACCCAGACCATATAGACATACTCCCTGATAAACCGGGGGAGTAAAACGGAGAAAATTTGAACACCAACGATTCCAGACAATTTGATTTACACCCGGCAGATCAGCGCAGGCTGGCCACGCTGTGTGGGCAGTTTGATGAGAACCTGAAACACATTGAACGCCGCCTGCAGGTAAAGGTCGGCCGCAGGGGCCATCATTTCCGGGTAGAGGGTGAAACCGAGCACGTCGCGGCCGGTGTGGAAGTTATCCGGCACCTGTACCGGGAAACCGAAGCCACCGAGGATATTTCACCAGATACCGTTCACCTGTATATCCGTGAAACAGGGCTTGAGCGGCTGCCAGAAGATGTGCCATACAACGGCGCCGTAACCGTTATCAAAACACCGAAACTACAAGCCAAACCGCGGGGCGCGAACCAGCAGAAGTATGTACACAGCATTCGCAGCCACGATGTTAATTTTGGCATTGGTCCCGCAGGTACCGGCAAAACCTGGCTGGCCGTGGCTTGCGCCGTTGAAGCCCTGAAAGACGAACAGGTAAAGCGGATTCTGCTGGTGCGTCCGGCGGTCGAGGCAGGTGAAAAGCTCGGCTTTCTGCCCGGCGACCTCGCCCAGAAAGTAGACCCCTACTTACGCCCGCTGTATGACGCGCTGTACGAAATGCTGGGCTTTGAGCAGGTAACCCGGCTGATTGAAAAAAGCGTCATCGAAATTGCGCCTCTGGCTTTTATGCGCGGCCGCACACTGAACAATTCGTTTATTATTCTCGATGAAAGCCAGAACACCACCCGTGAGCAGATGAAAATGTTCCTGACCCGGATTGGTTTTGGCTCAACCGCGGTCATTACCGGCGACACCACACAGGTTGACCTGCCCCGGGGCCAGAATTCCGGCCTGATTCACGCCGCCAGCGTGCTCAGCAAAGTAACAGGTATCGGCTTCACCCGCTTTGAAGCCAAAGATGTGGTACGCCACCCCCTCGTACAGCGGATTGTTGAAGCCTACGATGCGCTGGATAACGGGAGCACAAAAGGCCCGTGAGCGTTTTAACCGTTGATTTTCAGGAAGCATTTGAAGGGCCCGGGCTACCCGACGAGATTCTCTTCCAACGCTGGGCACAGGCCGCCTGGCTGGGCGACGAAAACTCGGAGGTTACCATTCGCATTGTGGGTGTCGCCGAAAGCCAGGCACTGAACAGCGAGTATCGGGGCAAGGACAAGCCAACCAACGTACTGTCCTTCCCATTTGAGGCACCAGCCGGTATAACGGTTCCATTAGCGGGTGATCTCGTTATTTGTGCGCCTGTCGTTGAAAAAGAGGCCAGTGAGCAGCACAAAAAGGCATTAGCGCACTGGGCTCACATGGTGGTGCACGGTATGCTGCATCTTCAGGGCTATGATCATATACAGGACAGCGAAGCCGAGGTTATGGAAGCCCTCGAAATCCGGCTGTTAGCCCAGCTTGGATTCAGCAATCCTTACGACGCAAAGGAAACGGAAACAGACTCATGAGCGACGATCAGTCGAGTCACAGCCATGGTGGTAGGTCCTGGCTGGAACGTATATCACATGCTTTTTCCAATGAACCAGAATCCGTAGAAGACGTACTGGAGCTGCTTCGGGACGCTGAATCACAGAGCATCATTGACACCGACGCCATGAGCATCATTGAAGGTGCCATGCAGGTGATTGATATGAGGGTGGATGAAATCATGATTCCGCGCTCACAGATGGTCACCGTGAAAGCCTCGCAGGACCCCAAAGAGTTTCTGGGTGAAATCATTTCCTCTGCTCACAGCCGCTTTCCTGTGATTGGTGACAGCCAGGACGACATCATTGGCGTGCTGCTGGCCAAAGATCTGTTACCACTGGCGCTGAGCAATGATCTTGACTGGGGCAATATTCGCGAAATTCTGCGCCCTCCCACCTTTGTGCCCGAAAGCAAACGCCTGAATCAGCTATTAAAAGAATTCAAGGAAAACCGCAATCACATGGCGATTGTAGTCGATGAGTACGGTGGTACCGCCGGGCTGATCACTATTGAAGACGTGCTTGAGCAGATTGTCGGCGAGATTGAGGATGAGCACGATTTTGATGAAGAAACCCACATAAAGGCCCGCCGAAACGGTACGTTTGCGGTAAAAGCCGTAACACCGGTAGACGATTTCAACGAATTCTTCGGCACCACCCTGGATGAAGAAGAGTTCGACACCATCGGCGGCGTGGTACTCAAGGAATTTGGTCACCTGCCCAGACGGGGTGAAACGGTTGCATTCGGCGGATTGCGCTTTACTATTGCCAACGCCGATAACCGTGTCATTCGTTTGCTGCAGGTGGTTCGAATTGATCAGTAACACCCGGAACATTCCATGCCCGACAAGTAAAACCCTCTCCAACCGCTGGCTGGCCCCAGTTATTCTTATGATCGCCGGGGCACTGCAAACACTGACGTTTGCGCCATTTTATCTGTGGTGGCTGGGCCCGGTGTCCATTGTCCTCATACTGCTGATCACCCTGCCTCTCGCCTCTGAGAAGTTGTTCCGGGCGGGATGGTTTACCGGCTTCGGGCTGTTTGGCAGCGGAGCCAGCTGGGTGTATATCAGTATCAGCCAGTACGGTAATACGGACATTCCCATCGCCATCCTGCTGACGATTCTGTTCGTAGCCGGCCTTGCCTTGTTTCATGGCCTGGCTTTCTGGTTCTGGGGCAAACTTGCCAAAAACAGCCCTGTTCGCAGGCTGGTTCTGTTTCCCGCCATCTGGATTCTGGGCGACTGGCTGCGCGGCTGGCTGCTCACGGGTTTCCCGTGGCTGTATCTGGGCACCGCGCATACAGATGGCCCCCTGGCGGGCCTGGCACCGCTGGTCGGCGTGCATGGTGTCACGCTATGGATTGTTGTTACCGGTGCAGGTATTTACGGTATCTGGTGGCTTCTCACAGGCCTCAGGTACGGTGCGGCTGCGATCACGGCGGCATTGACGCTTGCTCCGTGGCTGGCAGCGCCGACCCTGAACACGCTGAGCTGGACCCAGCTCAGCACCAGTCCGACCAGCTTTGCGGCCATGCAGGGCAATATTCCCCAGCACATAAAATGGGACCCCGGGTTTCTGAAAGACCAGATAGTGACCT
>CAYUTG010000089.1:0-10827 GCA_964447555.1 uncultured Marinobacter sp. | reverse complement strand
TCTTAAAAACGGAAAACCGCGATTACCATTAACGGAGCTGGATGTAATGAAAAAAAACGATGATCTGATGAAGGCTGGCGCTGATACACCTGAAAACGGGCTTAGCCGCCGTAAATTCATGGGGGCAGCTGCACTGGCGGGTGTGGCCGGAGCAACAGGGCTGGGGTCTGCTGTGATGTCCCGCGAGGCTTTTGCCGCCGCTGCGAAGGATGCCATGAACAAGATTCATGTTGCTCCGGGTGAGCTGGATGAATACTACGGTTTCTGGAGTGGTGGTCAGTCTGGTGAGGTGCGCGTTATGGGCGTGCCTTCCATGCGCGAACTGATGCGGATTCCGGTCTTTAACCTGGATGGCGCGACCGGCTGGGGCCTGACCAATGAAAGTAAGGATGTGCTGGGGCACGACAACAAGTTCCACAACGGCGACGCTCACCACCCGCACATTTCCATGACCGATGGCCGTTACGACGGCAAGTACCTGTTCATTAACGATAAGGCCAACTCCCGGGTTGCCCGTATTCGTCTGGACATCATGAAGTGCGACAAAATCACTACGGTGCCCAACGTTCAGGCAATCCATGGCCTGCGTTTGCAGAAGGTGCCCAGCACCAAGTACGTCTTCTGTAACGCTGAGTTTGTGATTCCGCACCCGAACGACGGAACCGATACCAGCCTTGAAAACAGCTTTACCATGTTCAATGCGCTGGACGCTGAAACCATGGAAGTGGCGTTCCAGGTGATTGTGGATGGCAACCTGGATAACGTGGATGCCGACTACACCGGCAAGTATGTTGCCTCTACCTGCTACAACTCGGAGAAGGCACTGGATCTGGCCGGCACCATGCGTAACGACCGTGACTGGGCGGTGGTGTTTAATATTGAGCGTATCGAAAAAGCGGTTAAGAACGGCAATTTCAAAACGCTGGGTGATTCCAAGGTGCCGGTTGTGGATGGCCGTCACGGTTCCGAACTGACCCGGTATATTCCGGTTCCGAAGAACCCGCATGGTCTGAACACGTCTCCGGATGGCAAGTATTTCATCGCTAACGGTAAACTTTCGCCAACCTGCACAGTCATTGCGATTGATAAGCTGGATGCGCTGTTTGATGGCAAGCTGAAGGATGAGCGTGAGACGGTGGTTGCTGAGCCGGAGCTGGGTCTTGGGCCTTTGCACACCACGTTTGATGGCCGGGGTAATGCTTACACCACGCTGTTTATCGACAGCCAGATTGCCAAGTGGAACATCGCGGATGCGATTAAGCATTACAACGGTGAGAAGGTGAATTACCTTCGCCAGAAGCTGGATGTGAACTATCAGCCAGGGCACAACCATGCGTCTTTGACGGAAACCCGTGATGCTGATGGTAAGTGGCTGGTGGTGCTGTCGAAGTTCTCGAAAGACCGTTTCCTGCCGGTTGGCCCCCTGCACCCGGAGAACGATCAGTTGATTGATATTTCCGGCGAGGAGATGAAGCTGGTGCACGATGGCCCGGCGTTTGCGGAGCCTCACGATTGTATTCTTGTGCGCCGTGATCAGATCAAGACCAAGAAGATTTATGATCGGAATGATCCTATGTTTGCGTCGGCGGTTGAGCGGGCGAAGATGGATGGGGTGACGCTGGAGTCGGATAACAAGGTTATCCGTGATGGTAATAAGGTGCGGGTGTATATGACGTCGGTTGCGCCTATGTATGGCATGACTGAGTTTAAGGTGAAGCAGGGTGATGAGGTGACGGTGTATGTGACGAACCAGGATACCATTGAGGATGTGACTCATGGTTTCTGTATGGTGAATCATGGTGTGGCGATGGAGATCAGTCCTCAGCAGACGTCGTCGGTGACGTTTGTTGCGGATAAGCCGGGGGTTCACTGGTATTACTGCAACTGGTTCTGTCATGCGCTGCATATGGAAATGCGTGGTCGCATGATTGTTGAGAAGGCGTAGCGCTTTCTCTGAGTGATTGCCGGGGCCCTCTTTGTGGGGCCTCGGCTAGTCCTCCGGTTTTGGAGAAGCAATCCAAGTAAAGAACTCTTTCCAAAACACGCTCAAGCCCGTCCATGGGGCGCTTGGGCTCCGCCATCCATGGCTCCGCACAGTTTTGGAAAGGATTCTCCTCTTGGATTGCCGTACTTGGGTGCGGGCCTCCGATACTTTGATTTTCTCTGAGATTAACTGATGCACCAACTTTTGCGTTACGGGGTGGCCCTGACAGTCGCCTTTCTATCGCTGGCAGCTAGCGCCGATATTCAGCAACAACTGGATGCCCTGTCGCCGGGTGATCGGTTGGAACTTCCTTCTGAGCAACTTTCGCGATTGGTTATCAAGGTGCCAGGGGTTACGGTTGTCTGCTCGCCAGAGACGGTGATTGATGGTGGTGGTGAGGGGAATGCGGTTGAGATTCAGGCCGAAGGAGTAACGTTTTCCGGGTGTCGGGTGCGCAACTGGGGGGCTGATCTGAATGAGCTGGATGCGGGGGTTTTTGTGGCTCGTGAGGCCCGGGGGGCGGTGGTTGAGAATAACCGTTTGCAGGGGCCGGCGTTTGGGGTGTGGTTGGATGCTACGCCGGATGTGACGGTTCGGGGCAATGTGGTTCGGGGTGATAACGCCATGCGTCCGAATGACCGGGGCAATGGGGTGCATCTGTTTAATACCACCGGGGCGCTTGTTGAAGGGAATGACATCAGTCATACCCGGGATGCAATTTATATTGAGACGGCGAATGGCAATGTCATTCGCAATAACCTGATGACGGATCTCCGATATGGCGTTCACTACATGTATTCCATGGATAACCGGATTGAGGGGAATACCACCCGGGGCACGCGTACGGGCTATGCGTTAATGCAGAGCAAGCGGCTCACGGTGCTGAATAACCGGTCGGAGGGGGATCAGAATTACGGCATTCTGATGAACTTTATTACTCAGTCTGTGCTTGAGGGGAATGTGGTTACGGGTGTTTCTGTGGGGCAGACGGGTGGGGTTGCCATTGACGGTGCTGAGGGGAAGGCGGTGTTTATTTATAACTCTCTGTACAACACGTTTGAGGGCAATCTGTTTGCAGACAGTAATATCGGTATTCACCTCACGGCGGGTTCTGAAGATAACCGGTTGTTCGGTAATGCGTTAGTGAACAATCAACGCCAGGTCAAGTATGTGGCTACGCGCACTCAGGAGTGGTCTGAGCAGGGCAGGGGGAATTACTGGAGTGATTACCTTGGCTGGGACCGTAATCAGGATGGCATTGGCGATGTGGCTTATGAGCCGAATGACAATGTTGACCGGCTGTTGTGGAAGTACCCGGAGGCCAGGGTGCTGATGTTCAGCCCGGCGGTGGATACCCTGCGCTGGGTTCAGGAGGCGTTTCCGGTGGTCAAGTCTGCCGGTGTTCAGGATTCCAGTCCGTTAATGATGATACCTCGCCAACTGCAAGCGGAGATTCAATGAGCTGTTTTCAACTTGAAAATGTAAGTTACCGGTATGCCAGAACGCCGGTGCTTCAGGGGATTGATCTGCGGCTGGAGCCGGGGGAGATTCTTGGGCTGTTTGGCCATAACGGTGCGGGTAAGACCACCAGTATCAAGTTGATTTTGGGGTTGATGCAACCGGGGCAGGGGCAGGTTTCAGTGCTGGGCGGGGCAGCGGGTGATCCTCGGGTAACCCGGCATATCGGGTATTTGCCGGAGAATGTCATGTTTTATCCGCAACTGACTGGCCGGGAAATTCTCAGTCATTTTGCCCGGCTCAAGGGGGCGTCGCTGGCCCAGGTGCCCGAGTTGTTAGGTCAGGTTGGGTTAGCCGATGCCATGAATGCCCGGGTGAAAACCTACTCTAAAGGTATGCGTCAGCGGCTTGGGTTGGCTCAGGCGCTGCTGGGAAAGCCAAAGCTGTTAATGCTGGACGAGCCCACCGTGGGGCTGGACCCGGTAGCAACGGCGGATCTTTACCGGCTGTTGCGGCGGTTGCGGGATGACGGTACGGGCATTGTGTTGTGTTCCCACGTGTTGCCGGGAGTGGAGCCCTATATTGACCGGGCCGCGATTCTGACGGAAGGCGCGTTGAAAGCGGTGGGTGACCTGCCCTCATTACGGCGTCAGGCCAACATGGCCGTTACGCTGACGCTGGAGCCGGAGGGCCGTCTTGCTGATCTGGAGCAGGTGGTCAGCGAGGCCTCGGCCAGTGTTGGTTTGATGAGGCAGGGTGGCCACGGGACGGCCACTGAACCGGCAGCGGGTGAGGCGAATGGCGTGCTCAGAGTGGATGTGCGCCCGGCTGAGAAGATGCCGTTAATCCAGGCTCTGATGGCCTCTGGAGAGGTGCGTGACCTGAGTGTTCACCAGCCCGGCCTGGAGGACATTTACGTGCACTTTATTGGTTCCGGCGGCCTGGCGCATCGGGGAGGTGCTCAGTGAACAGTATCTGGAGTATTGCCCGGAAAGAGCTAAGCGACAGCTTCCGCAACCGTTGGCTGGTGGCCATTGCGGTGGTGTTTGCCACGCTGGCGCTGGGTATCGCCTGGTTTGGAGCGGCGGCATCCGGGCAGGTGGGGTATGCTTCAACACCCGCTACCATTGCCAGCCTTGCCAGTCTGGGTATTTTCCTGATCCCACTTATTGCTTTGCTGCTGGCCTACGATGCCATTGTCGGGGAGGAAGAGGGCGGCACGCTGTTGTTGCTGATGACTTACCCGCTCAGCCGCAGCCAGTTGTTGCTGGGTAAGTTTCTTGGCCATGGTCTGATTCTGGCGCTGGCCACCCTGATTGGGTTTGGCGTAGCCGGGATTGCGATTGCTGCGTTGGTCGATGGTATTTCAATCACTACGCTGGCCGGTGCCATGCTCCGGTTTATTGTGTCCACCATGTTGCTTGGCTGGGGCTTTATCGCGCTGGCTTATGTGGTGAGTGTGCGGGTGAGTGAGAAGCCGGTTGCCGCCGGCCTTGCCCTGGCGATCTGGTTTTTCTTTGTGCTGGTGTTTGATCTGATATTGCTAGGCGTTCTGGTGGCCAGCGAAGGCAGCTTCAACGCGGATCTTTTGCCCTGGCTGTTGTTGTTAAACCCCACAGATATCTACCGCTTGCTGAATATTGTGGCTTTTGGTGAAGCCTCTCAGCTCAGTGGTGTTCTGAGCCTGGGTTCAGACCTGCCTATAGGGTCGGCGGGCCTGTGGTGCGGGTTGGTTCTGTGGTTTGCCGTTCCCCTGGGGGCTGCGCTCCTTCTGTTTAAAAATCGTCGTATCTGACCGGAGTTATTGCTGATGAAGTTCAGTCGCACAGTTCTGTACGGACTATTGACCGCGTTTGCGGTGTTTATGCTTTCTGCCTGTTCCGGGGGAGACGAGCAGGCAGTGGTAGAAAAACCTGCTCCGGTGCATATTGAGCAGGGCGATGAGTGCCATGTGTGCGGCATGATTATTACCCGTTTTCCGGGCCCGAAGGCTGAGGCGTTCACGGAAAAGCATCAGGCGGTCAGAAAGTTCTGTTCTACCCGGGAAATGTTTGCCTGGATGCTGCAACCGGAAAATAAAAACCGTCACCACACTCTGTATGTTCACGATATGGCACAGACAGACTGGAATAGCCCGGATGATACGGCCCTGATTGATGCAAGAGAGGCTTACTACGTGGCCGGAAGTGATAAAATAGGTGCCATGGGGCCAACGCTGGCTTCATTCGCCACCGACGCAGATGCCCAGGCGTTTATGGCCGAACACGGCGGGCGCATGCTCAGGTTCGCAGAGGTGACGCTGGATGATGTGAGTGCCGGAATGATGGAAGAGATGAACCATAAAATGCCACAGGCCAGTAGCATGCAGCACTCAATGCATCAGTAGGGGCCGGTTCAGCCGCCGGTCATATTCATAAACCGGAGAATCTGTACGTCACCGTCGGTAGAAAAGTGATGGCGCTCAGGCTTCAGGTCCATTGCATCGATAATCGCGTTCTGCAGCTTTTCTTCCGATGTCGGGTTGGCGCGGAGTACTCTGCGCAGGTCCATTGAATGCTCATTACCCAGACACAACAAAAGCCGGCCTTCTACGGTCACGCGAACCCGGTTACAGGTGGAGCAGAAGTTGTGGGAGTGGGGCGAGATAAAGCCCACCCGTATGTCACTGTCTGACATCCGGTAATACCGCGCCGGGCCGCCAGAATCGTCTGTGGTGGGGGTCAGTTCGTGCCGTTGCTGAATAATGTCGCGCACTTCGTCGCTGGTGCACAGGGCCAGGCCCCGGTCGTGCTCAGAAATGTTGCCCAGCGGCATTTCTTCAATAAAACTGATATCGATCTTCTTGCGGCGGGCAAACTCGATCAGCTCTGGAATTTCCTCATCATTGCGGCCTTTCATGACCACCACGTTGAGCTTGATTCCCCGGAAACCGGCCGCACAGGCTGCATCTATGCCATCGAGTACCTGGCTCAGTTTGCCGGTACGGGTGATGGTACGAAACTTTTCAGCGTCCAGAGAATCCAGGCTGATATTCAGCCGGTGCAGCCCGGCTTTTCTGAGCGGTTCCGCCATGGTTGGTAACTGGCTGCCATTGGTGGTCATGGCAAAATCACGCAGGCCATAGCTGCCTATTTCCTGAACCAGGCCGAGAATGTCTTTCCGTACCAGTGGCTCGCCACCGGTCAGGCGAATTTTCTCTGTGCCCAGCGCCACGAAGCTGCGTGCAACACGGGCAATTTCCTCAAGCGTGAGTACCTGCTGCCGTGGCAGGAAGGTCATGTCCTCTGCCATGCAGTACACACACCTGAAGTCACAGCGATCAGTGACAGACAGGCGAACATAATTAACGGTGCGACCAAAGCGGTCTGTCAATTTGTTCACGGCCATTGGATTCTATTCCTGTTATAAATTGGCTGCACTATGGAAACAGTATCACAGATTGAAGCACAGAATCCGATACCTATCGAGGGGTAGTTTCACGGCCTGTCACCGCATCAATGCCCCAGAGCACCTCCCATCTGGCCATCAATGCGGTTAAACAGTACATTATTTTCCAGATGGATATGTTCCATAAGATCGTCTCTGAATGTACACAATCCTTCATAAAGTACGGTCCATGTGTTGCATGCATCGGCCGGCAGAGTGAGGTTGTTGGTGATGGCGTAAAGGCGGTCGAGAGCGGCTCCGTGGGAATCGTGCTCTTCCCGCATCACCGAAACCGGTGCCACCGCCAGACCTTCTACGCCGCGGGCAATCATCGGGAAAAGAATCTGCTCTTCCTTGGTCATGTGGCTTTCCAGCTGTTTCATAATGGCTTCAAGCTGTGCTGCCAGCCCGGCCGGGCATTCCGGGCGGCCGCCATGAACCCGCTCCACCCGTTTCGCCAGCCGGATCAGCTCTGGTAGCTGCTCCCGGTGAACATCATGGAAGCGATTAAGAATGTGCTCAATGAGTTCTTCTGTTGCGGCACTGGCCGGGTTTATCTGAACGGGTTGCTGGTCTGAGCGGCGCTGCAGTGACGTTATGACTGAATCGAGATCCAGCCCCTTGCGGGTGACGGCTTCTTTCAGCGAGGTGGCTCCCTCGCAGCAGAAATTAAGCCTGAGCTTATGCATCACAGCGGTAGCCCCTGGAATGTCGCGGGCTATCTCGCCCAACGGAAGCGTAGCAATGTCCATGGTGTGATCCTTTAGCGAATGTCTGGATTTAATAAGGTGTATAAATAATACATCTTAATGAATTAAGATGTAAGCGGAATACTCCTGATTTCTATACGCTCTGTGAAGACGTGTAACTTTTTGAGTTTAGGGTTTGACAGGCCAGTCAGATGATTTATTATTCATTCATTCGATATGACTCTTTAAGTTTTATGCATGGGAGAGACCGCGTGGAAAGACTACTGTTTTACGCAAACAGCGTGTTGGCTGGCTCAGTTATCGGCATGGTTATCAGTGTACTGCTGGCGTACCCGCTGGCTGACCAGCTGGCGATGGCGTGGCAGATAACAGCTCATATCGGCACAGTAGTGTTTGCACTGGGTATGAAAATTGGTTACGTAACCCGATTGGTATTTCTCAAACGTTTGGGGAGACCTGTGCACTGAATACCGGTAGAATAGATGCAGATATAGAAAGGGAAGAGGCTCTCATCATGGGCGCACCGTCCGGCAATGCCGGCTTTCGGATTCTTGCATATATTTCGGCCGGTCTGGCTGTGTTGGGTGTGGTTCTGCCATTATTGCCGACAACGCCATTTGTATTGCTGGCGGCGTTTTTTGCCAGTAAAGGGTCGCCAGCCTTTGCGAGCTGGCTGGAAGAACACCCACGATTTGGCCCGGCCATTGCCCAGTGGCGGGAGCGCCGGGCAGTTCCGGCGAGGGCGAAAGGGCTGGCCTGTGGCATGATGGCGCTGAGCTGGACGATTCTGCTTCTTATGGGGGCGTCTGTGCTGGTTCTGGCTATTTCAGGAACGTTCCTGTGCTGTACGGCCTGCTATCTGCTAACCCGCCCTTCCTACTGAGCAACCGCAAATAATAACTGGAGTTACCCATGCACATCACCCGATATACAGATTATTCGATGCGTGTACTGATCTATCTGTCGGTACAGGGTGATCGCCTGACCACCATTCAGGAAATTGCTGACAGCTACGATATTTCCAAAAACCACCTGATGAAGGTGGTTCACCAGCTCAACAAAATGGGTTATATCGAAACGGTTCGCGGAAAAAAAGGTGGCATGAGGCTGCTGATGGCACCCAAAGACATCAATGTGGGTGTACTGGTGCGTGAAACCGAGCAAGACCTGAATATGGTGGAATGCTTTTCGTCGAAGAACGCCTGCAAGATTACGCCGGTTTGTGGCCTGAAACCCATGTTTGAAGAAGCTCTGAACGCGTTTCTGGCGGTACTGGATCAATACACTCTGGCCGATGTGATTCCTGGTCAGCACCGGCCACAGTTGTTAAGGCTCCTTCAGATTGCCTGAGACGGCAGCCTTGCACGAACCCTGTCTGGCAGTGAGTAGGCAAGAATCCGTTTAACCACCGTGCTGTACTGCCGGGCAAAGCTGCCGGTGTTATAAGGTATGCCGTGCTTCTGGCAGACGGCCTGCACTTTTTCCGAGATTTCCGGGTAACGGTGGGCAGGCAGGTCCGGAAACAGATGATGCTCAATCTGGTAGCTCAGATGTCCGCTCAGTATGTGCAGCCACCGGCCACCAGTGAAATTGGATGAGCCGGTAAGCTGCCTCAGGTACCAGTGGCCCTTGCTTTCTCCCTCACACTCTTTCTCACTGAAGGTTTCCGCATCCTGCGTGAAGTGGCCGCAGAAGATCACCGTGGATGACCACAGGTTGCGAATCAGGTTCGCACCAAGGTTGCCGGCCAGCACGACAGGCGCCACTGGCAAGGTGACCAGAGGAAAGAACACATAATCCTTGAATGCCTGGCGTCCACCTTTGCGAAGAAAGTCTTTAAGAAATGGTGCTTTGTCGCGAAGGCGAATTTCTCCGCGGTTAATACGCTCAATTTCCAGTTCGTGTAAGCCAACCCCCCACTGAAAGAACACACTGAGCAAAACGTAGTTGATGAACTGCAGGCTGTGCAGCGGGCTCCACTTCTCATCATCGCTCAGGCGTAGCAATCCGTAGCCATAGTCCCGGTCTTTGCCAATAATGTTGGTGTAGGTGTGGTGCTCAAAATTGTGGGTACGGCGCCAGGAGGCGCTGTCGCAGGCGGTGTCCCACTCGTAGGTCTGGGAGTGCAGGCCG
This sequence comes from uncultured Marinobacter sp., assembly GCA_964447555.1. Taxonomy (GTDB): domain Bacteria; phylum Pseudomonadota; class Gammaproteobacteria; order Pseudomonadales; family Oleiphilaceae; genus Marinobacter. The sequence goes on along the minus strand of CAYUTG010000089.1, from coordinate 1,116 downwards.
GGGTCATTCATCCAGTCGTACTGGCCGTGCATCACATTATGGCCGATTTCCATATTTTCAATGATCTTGGACAGGCCCAGGGCGGCGGTTGCTGCAATAAACACGGGGGGAATGAAACCGAACGGCATCATCACCCGGCCGCCGATTTCCAGTGAACGGTGCAGGCGCAGAATGCGGCGGATATAGCGCGCATCCCGTTCGCCGAGATCAGCGCGAACGTCATCCCTTATGGCATTAAAGTCCTGTTCCAGTTCACTCAACTGCTTTTCTGTCATCTGTTTCATGGTGTTGCTCCCGGCGGAGCAGGTTTGGCCTGCTCCGCCATTCTGTGCTGTTTCGGATGTTAAATCGTGATGGACACCGGCCCTTTGGGTACGGAAATGCAAAGCTGGACATCCTCCTCGCCGGGACCAGAGGTTTCGCCAGTGAGGCGGTTGACAACCGTTCCGCTGGTTTTCCGGCAACTGCATTGATGGCAAATGCCCATGCGGCAACCATGGCGCGGAGTAAGGCCGGCGGCTTCGGCAATATCCAGCAGGTTGGCATCGCCTTCAGAGCTCACCTCAAGGTTACTTTCAGCAAACTGAACAAGGCCTCCGAGAGCCTGGTTGCTCAGGTCTGCCCTGGGTGCAGAGAAGAAGGTTGCGTGAATGTTGCTCTCCGGAATGCCGCGCCTCCGGAGACATCCGTTGGCAAGGTCCATCAACCCTTTGGGGCCGCACAGGTAAATCTGCCGTGCCTTTAGTCCCGGCACGGTTTCGAAATCCTGATCGGACAGGTAGCGGGGCGCTTTATTCTGATGGCTGGCTATAATTTTCAGGGTAAGCGCCGGATAGCGTGCCGCCAGTGCTTCCAGCTTTTCTCTGGCAATCGCGTCTGCCAGAGTGCGCACGTAATAAAGCAGTGTTACCGGCGCCCGGAAATCTTCGGCGGCCATGGTTTCCAGTTGGCTCAGAATGGGCGTGATACCGCTGCCGCCGGCAATGAACAAAACTGGTTGTGCCGGTTCAGGCAACAGGAATTCTCCAAAAGCGTCACCAATGCCAAGCGTATGCCCCGGTTGCAGGTGATCGTGCAGCCAGTTGGTTACAAGGCCGCCCGGCAGGCGCTTAATCG
>CAYUTG010000088.1:0-10987 GCA_964447555.1 uncultured Marinobacter sp. | reverse complement strand
CAAACACATCGGCGGGGAAATCGCCCACGCGGGCGGTGAATTGCAATCCGTTTGCTTTGGGCATGTCTTCGGTCCCTGAAAATTAAGGCATTACACGAATAAAATCCGGCTGCCGGGATGGCTTCCTGCCACCCCGGCGCGGCCATAGTCTAATACAAACTGCGGGGTATGCGGTAGCCTGCAAGCAACTGCTGTGTGAACGGGTTGGTGTTACTGGCAGCATGCAGGCGGTACCGCATATCGCCGTCATCCACCTGGAACCGCACGTCCACTGCGCTGCTGCTAACGCCGGTAATATCGGCTCTGTCGAGCAACCGGAACAGGGCCCAGGGGCCATTTTCCGACAGACTTCTCGGCGAACGGTTCACCTGTACGGGCACCAGCGTGATGCGGCTTTCAACGGTATCCCGCAGGGTGTTGGGCCACACCAGCGGAATACTCTGGCGAGGGCCATGGCTGAACTCCACCAGTTGACCGTCCACATTCATCACGCTCCGGCGCTTGTTGGCCGACAGGTTGAGCGGTTCAAGGGCGAACTCCACATCCAGAGTTCCACCACGGGTAAAGTAAGCCCTGCGGATTTTATCGGCTTTGTCGAGGGCGGCCAGAACATCCCGCCGTACCAGCCCGGCCCGGCGGGCATCGCCCACCTGCTCCGGATGATCTTCCAGAAACAGCTTCAGGTTGTTCTTGTAGAAGGTTTCCAGCACGCCATCCGGCCCGAAGAAGCGCTCAAAATCCTGCAGGGCCACATCTCGCCCTGCATCCGGGTTAAACGGGTAGTTCCGGGCAAGGTTCTGCTGGAACGGCTGATACACTTCCCGGTACCAGTCCCGCTCAAGCTGAGCCACGGCCTGGTCCAGCACCACCCGCCAGCTTTCGGTTGCCAGCCGGTTCAGCAAGCGGTTCAGTGGTTCTGGCTGGTTATCCGCCATGCGTTGCAAGGTGAAAATCGGGTCGGCACCCTGCAGACCCATACGTGCGCGGGCGGCAGCAAGTGCGGCTTTGCCCTTATCTGGCGACTCCTGAATATTGCGCATGTACTCGTGCAGCTCCCCGACCACCGCCATGATCTGATCCAGCCCCGTTGGCTGGTCTCCCTGCTTGTGGGTGAGGTTGTTCAGATTGGCAAACTGGCGCTCAATTTCCTGCAACATCCGGAAGTGCGGGGAATGCTCAAGCAACTCCCGGGCGGCAGCGGTATCGCCTTCGGCGGCGGGTATCAGGCGGGTATTGTGCTTCACCTGCCGCAGCAGCTGTGCCAGAGGTTCATGGCCGCTGGTCAGGCCCTCCAGAATACGTACCCCGTGGTTGAGGTCTTCAAACCGTGGGATATCAATACGGCTCAGCGCCAGCCGCCACGCGTTGGTGTAGTGCTCGGCGTAAAGTGTTTGCAGGCTGGCCTGAAGTTTGGCTTCATCGGCCTTGCTGAAATCGACATTGTCACGCCGGCCAAGCACCCAGGCATCGACCAGTGCCAGCTCTGTGACTGAGCCGGATTTCCTGAGGAACCACTTCTCCAGCCCGTCACGGGTCAGTAGGGCCGGTATCATGAGCGGATCGGTGCTGTCAGGCAGATTGCCGGCTCTGGGCTCGCCGTATTCGTCAACACGTTCAAACACCGTACTGAACGCCGGGCCCGAAGCCTGCGCCAGGTCCAGAGGTGCCCGGAACTCGCGATTCGCCTCAACTTCCAGGTCCCGGTATACCCGGTCTGGTGTCGCGGTTCGTCCAAGCTCGTGCTGGGCCCACTGCACACTGCTGCGGAAAGGCGCAAGGGCCATATCGGCGGTGCTGTCCCCCCCGGCAGCCTGGGTGGCCAGGTCTGTGTGCTGCAGGGCGTAGTTCAGGTGCGCCATCAGGCGTTGTTGCAGATCGCGCTGCCCCGGGAACATTTTCTGCCAGTAGCTGCGCATGTAGCGGGTGACTATGTCGTTACGCCGGCCGCTGGCATCGTAAAGCATGCGCAGCACGCGCAGGTGCTCCAGGCGTTCGCTGCTGTTGTCCGGTGCCCGGCCCATTTCTTCCATCACACCAAACATGATGGCTGGCAGGTACTGATAGGCCAGCATATCAAGATACGAGGCTTCAATTTCCGGCCCCACTCGCTGGCCCTGATAAAGCCCCATGTCGGTAATCATTGGCCACTGGCTGCGGTGGTCACCAAACGCCAGAGTGGCCTTGCGCAACTGATCCAGTGGTTGTAACAGGTTACGGCCGGTGGTGTCTGGCTCGTAGCCCACTGGCTGCCAGTTGTTCAGAAAGCTCTTTACCCGGGTTTCAACCTCGGTTGCCGCGTCGGCATTTTTGATGAAGTAATGCTGCCAGCCGGCAGTCATACCGGCACCGGCGCACAGGGCAATCACGGCAGCCACGGCAACATGCCGCCGACGCTTGCTCATGACTTTCCGGTTATCGCCAGCCAGCCCGGCTTCGGGATAGATGACTTCAGGAAACAGTGCGTTGGTAAACAGGCTGGCCGATTGCCCGGAACGCTGGGCCGGCTGAATAGGGCTGGCCATGTGATAGCTTGCGGCTGCTGCAGAGACGAAGGCATCTTCGGGAACACCTTCCTGCAATACCGAGGTGAAATAGGTGCCACGTACACGGGCCGGGGTGGAAAATACATCAGCCGACAGCAGATCCGCCAGAAACTGTTCCAGCACGGGTTTCAGCCCCGCGAGCTGACGGGTAAATGAATAAGCCGCAGCCCGGTCTTCCGCATCACGGGTGTTGGCCAGTACATCAGGCAGGCGCTCAGTCAAATTCTGCACCAGTGTGCTGAAGCGCGCGGCGAAATCCGTCAGCCAGTCGTCGTTATCGACCTGCCCTTCCAGTGGAAACGTGAAGCCCAGAGCCTGCTCTTTTTCCTTCTTGCTCAGGCTGCTGGTAAACGCATTAAACCCGTAAAGCAGGTCCATTTTGGTGAAGGTGATATACACCGGCAGGCGGGAGCCCAGCTGCTCCATAAGTTCCCGAAGCCGGGTGCGCAGCAGAATGGCCTGGGCCTCCCGCTGAGTTGCTCCGGCCATGCTCAGGCTGGCCAGATCAATCGCCACAACAACGCCATTCAGAGGGCGCTGGGGGCGGTTGCGCTCCAGCCATTGCAGAAAGTGTTGCCACAACCGCTGCTGTATTTCTGCGCTGGCACCGCCTGCTTGCTGATTCTGGCTGAGCAATTCGCCATCCGGGTCAATCAGCACCCCCTGGTCGCCTATCCACCAGTCAAAACCGAACGCGTTGCGGTCGGTACGGTTATTGCGGGTAACGTTCGTGAGCGTGTAGGTTTGCCCGGAGCGCTGGATCAGGCTGGTTTTGCCAGCATCCTCAAGCCCCATGACCAGATACCAGGGCAGCCGGTACAGGCCTTTGCGGCCGGGTAAATTGCTTTTCAGTGACGCCAGCTGGCGGTCCAGAAGCCGCTGCTGTTTGCGCTCCATCGGCAGAACCGGGTCTTCCTGTTCCCGTTGTTCATCGGCCTTGGCAACGTTTACTTTGCGTAGCCGGCGGGCCAGCACGGCACCCCACATAATGACCAGCAGCAGCACAATGCCCAGTGTGACCAGGGCGCGCATTTGCCAGGCCATCAGCGGGTATTCACCACCGATTTCCCAGCGCGGCCCCAGCCACCAGGTAGCTACCACCAGCGCGATCAGCCCCAGTGCCAGGGTAAGGGGTGCAGCGCTGCGAATGTACGGAAGCAACCAGCGACCAACGAGTAAACCTTTTCTCCACATGGTATCCATTCCTGCAATTAATCCGTGATAAACAAAATGTTCAGGCCAGCCGTTCCAGCTGTTTGATCAGAGCCGGCTCCCAATCGTCCAGTGCCACATCCTGGATTTGTGCCCGTAAATCCTGAATGTGTTGTGTGGCCAGGGTTTTCAGGCCCGCGTCCCGCAGCAGCCGGGTATTAGCCAGCCGCCAGTAAAACCGGCTTCGCGGCTCGCGGGTATCGGCAAGGCCGTCATCCATCAGTTGCATGGCGGCGGCCAGGCCCTTCTGCGATATCAGCTCCCGTGCCTTGTCATAGGCCTGCTCCCAGGGGCTGGCGCTGCCCCCGCCGGCCTTTGCCCCCGGGGGCGCACTCCAGAGCCACTCGGCGGCCGTTTCACTGAGAAACGCGGTGCCGTCATTGAACGTGAGGTCGGCCAATGAGGGCAGCCGTTCCACAAAATCTTTCAGGCTGTTGCGGATGGCCTCTGCGCAGGCATCGTGCCCCAGTGCGACCGCTACGCGGGCGCTCAGCCAGTGACCATCCAGCCAGAAGGGGCTGACTGACAGGCTCTGTTCGATACGCTGCCAGAGCTCCATGTCCGGTGTTTTTTCCAGCGCCTCACGGTAGTCTGCTACCCGGTCTGCACTGACGGCGGCCAGGTCGGTACGCTGGCCGTCCCGGGTCGGCGGTACACTGGTAATGCTTTGCCAGATGGCATACCTGCGCATCTGATAGCCCAGCGCGTTGGCCGGTTCGCTGCTGGTCAGTAAATCTGCAACTTTCAGCAGGCTTTGCCGGGTAGCCCGCTCGTTGGCCGGGTCCAGTGTCAGTGCACCCAGAGAGGCCTGGGCCGGGGATGACGAGGGCGCGGATGCAGCCGGCTCACTTCCTGCGCTGGTCGCCTGCGGAGCGGATGATGGCGCTGAGGTTGCCGGTGAAGCCTCGCTTGCTGCTGGCAGTTTGCCAACCGACCGCTTCAAATCCAGCAGGGGTTCATCTGGCAACTCCAGCGCCTGAGCGCGTTCGGTCAGCTTTTCAATCAGTGTCAGGCAATACCCGCGGCCATCCCCCAGGCTGCTTTCAAACACCAGGGCCTGAACGCTTTTCCCGGTACGTTGCACAATCTGGGTAAACATCATCCGGCGCGCACGTTTGCCTTTATCGCCCGGATAGGGCCAGGCCTGGCACCACCAGCCATCAAGTACCTGATGAAGCAGGTAGAGCGACAGGGCGAAGCGTTCACCGTTGCCGCCCCGTTGCAGGCTGAGCATCAAAAAGCCGAGCACCTTCAGATCTTTACTCCGGTCTGAAAGAATTTTGAGTGCTTCGCGCTCAACTTTTTCCCAGTGAATGTCGTTATGGGCAAGGGAGCCCATTTTCATGATCTCGTTTTCCAGGAATTCCAGATCGTCATCGTCGCCAAGGGCGTCGCCTACGCCGGTATCACCTGCCAGTGGTGCGAGTACCTGCTCCACGTAGGGATGCTGCTCTATCACCTGCATATTCAACTCCTTATTCCGTTACCAGCCACAGGCGGTTCGCAGGGGCCGGATAGCCTGGCTAAAGCCAGACAAATCAAACATCAGCCCGTCCAGCACCGGTTCGCTGGCCCGCAGGCTGATGTCTGTGGCCGACGCCATGGATTTCACCATCCGGATAGCTGGCAAGCCGCGGCCACCGCTGACCAGAAATCCGTTATCGCGCACCCGCCAGTCTGCCGACCGCCCTGCTCCGAACGCTATGCTGACTCGCTCGGCATTCAGTGCTTCTGGCAGAATCACAGACAACTCGGTGATGTTGTTGTGGCACTGCAGCACCAGAAGTGGCCGGGGTGGCTGGGTGCCCAGCGCGGGCACGGTAACCAGATGCCCTGCGGCAGCGCCGGTATTGCGATAGACAACCGCTTGCTGGCCACTTGCCTGAGCGAATGCCTGCCGCCAGCGCTCTGTGTGATGCGCCTGCGGTACGGTGCCTGCACTGGTGACGGCCAGCGGCGTATCGAACACCTGATCAAAGCAGGCCAGCCGCTCCAGCCGCTGGGTTTCACGGGTACACTCCCGCGCATTATCTAACTGGCCGGCCTGAGATAAGCCGGCAGCCGGCAGCAGGGCCAGCGCCATCATGAGGGGCAAGGCTCTCCGGAGCCGGAGTAACGTTCTGGTGAAAATCATAGGTCGGCAACCTGATACTTCAGACACTTGTGGGCAAGGGTACGCTTCGGTAGCCCCAGGCTTTCGGCAGCCTGGGCCCGGTTGCCACTGTATTGCTGTAAACGGTTCCGGATGATGGCGGCTTCAAATGCCTGAGAGGCCGCTTTCAGGTCCCGGATTTCATCGGCCGCCGGTATGCCCGGCATGGCATCAGAGTGCCCCTGGCGCTCAACGGCAAACTCTTCGTCGCTAAACAGGTCATGCACCCGCAGAACTTCGGGCTGAATGTCGTCACCCGCTGGGGTCTGCAGGCAGGCCAGTTCAATAATATTCCGCAATTCCCGGACATTACCCGGGAACTCATAACCGGCCAGCCGGTGCAGTGCGTGGCTGCTGATGCCCAGTGGGCCGGTGCCTTCACGCGCGGTGTACAGGCCAATAAAGTGGCGGCTCAGGGCCTCAAGGTCTTCGGGGCGCTCCCGCAGGGGGATAACCCGCAGAGGAAACTGGCTCAACCGGTAAAACAGGTCCCGGCGGAAATGGCCGTCCTGTATGGTCTGTTGCAGCGGCTGATGGGTGGCGGCTACCAGTCTGAAATCGGAGTGCTGTTCTTCCCGTGCGCCCAGGGGGCGGAATTTCCGGCTTTCCAGTACCCGCAGCAGTTTGGATTGCAGCGCCAGGGGCATGTCACCGATTTCATCAAGAAACAGGGTTCCGCCGTTGGCCTGAGCCAGCAGGCCTTCTTTATTCTGGTCGGCACCGGAGAAGGCCCCTTTGGTGTGCCCGAATAATTCGCTTTCCAGCAATGTGTCCGGGATGGCGGCACAGTTTACGACGACCATGGCGCCGCTGGCACGCTCCGACAGGTCATGAATGCCCTGGGCGACAACGTCTTTGCCGCAGCCGGTTTCACCTTGTATCAGGACGGAGAGTTGGCTGCCGGCGGCACGCACGATCTGGGTTCGGAGGTCGGTCATGGCCGGTGAGTTGCCTACCAGGGTTTTTGATAGCTGATCGCAGCGCTGGCGCAGGGTTTCGGCGTCGTGCAGGTTGTCCAGTGAGCGTTTGAGCAGGCGGCGTTGCCATACCTGATCGTGGCTTTGCAGTTGGCTGACCCATTGGTGGGTGAGTAATGTTTTCAGGCCGGCGTACAGGGGCTGGCCGATGATGCCTTGCCAGTCGGGTTCGTCCCGGCAGAGTACCAGTATGCCGAGGGTACGGCCGTCGTTGCCGGTGATGGGCTCAAACCAGAGTGAGCGGGGGCGGTTGCTGGCATCGAACAGGGCCTGGAATCCGGCGTGGTCCAGGCGGTAGCTGGCGGCACGGGTCAGTTCCCGGGGCTGGCCGGTTTGCAGTACGTGGCTGAAGGGGTGGCTGAAGTCGTCGCAATCGAATTCACTGTGTTCGGCCAGGTCTGCGCAGTGCAGTGTGCGGCCACTGAGGTCAAGTTCCAGGGCCCAGCACCGGGTCAGGCCGTAGGTTTTTGTCAGCTGTGTGGTGGCTGTTTTCAGCAGTGCCGGCAAGGTTTTTTGCTGGATGAGTGCGACCGCCAGTTCTATGCCGGTGTGCAGTTCCATCTGCATGTGTCCCATGTTCTGTTCCTTTAAATCCGGTTGTTCCAGCCGTTTAGTCAGCTGTCTGGCTTGCGATGAATCCATTCTTTAGATCGAACTCTGTCGCTGCCCTCGTATCTCGTGCCTGACCGCTCAGCAAGCGCCTGGCTCCCCCGAAACACACTCAAGATCATCCATGTGGCGCTTGGGTTCGCCTTATTCGGGCGCCGCCCAGCAAGCAGATGAACTCCCGAAACACGCTGTAAATACGTCCCTGTACGCTTGAGCTCCGCCATCCATGGCTCCGCACAGTTTCGGGAGTTCATCTGCTTGCTGCGCTACATTGGGGGTGGCTCAAGCAACGGTTCCCTTAAATTTGTTTTCGGATACGCTCAGTGTTACCTGTGTGACTGGTTCCTTCGCAGCCAGTTTCTCCAGTAACGCCAGTGAAACCGGTGGTAACAGCTCACCTTCAATGATGGATTCCAGCATCCGCGCGCCATTTTCACTTCGGGTGGCGCGGCTTCTTATGGCTTCCACCAAACCTTCTTCCATGACGACTTTGGTCTGGTAGCGGTGGCTTATTTGTTCAGTCAGGCGCTCCAGTTTATCGCCGACGATGCGGTTGAGTGTGTCCTCGCCCAGTGGCAGATAAGGCACAACCTCCATTCTGGCCAGCAGGGCCGGTTTGAAGAAGTTGGCCAGTTCCGGGTACAGGGCTTCTTCGATGTTCTCTGGCTGTTCTGCGTGGTTAACGATGGTCTGGTAACCAAGGTTGGAGGTCAGGAAGAAGACTACATTTTTGCAGTCGATCAGCCGCCCTTCGCCGTCGGCCAGTTCGCCTTTGTCGAAGGCCTGGTAGAACAGGTTGAGCACTTCGGGGTGGGCTTTTTCAACTTCGTCCAGCAGCACCACCGAGTAAGGCTTCTGGCGAATGGCTTCGGTGAGGATGCCACCTTCGCCAAAGCCGACGTAGCCTGGCGGTGAGCCAATCAGGCGGGAGACGGTGTGTTTTTCCTGGTATTCCGACATGTTGATGGTGGTCAGGAACTGGCGGCCGCCGTAGAGCAGTTCGGAGAGCTGGACCACGGTTTCTGTTTTGCCGACGCCGCTGGGGCCGACCAGCAGGAAGGCACCCATCGGGCGGCCCGGGCGGCGTAAGTCGGCGCGGGCGGTCAGCAGGTGCTGGTGCAGGCAGTCAATGGCGGTGTCCTGGCCTTTGATGTGGGCTTGCAGGTATTCCGGCAAGTGGGTGATTTTTTCCAGCTCGTCGGTGGTCATGCGGTTGACCGGAATACCGGTCCAGTCGGCGATGACTTCGGCTACCTGGCGGGCATCGACGCGGGCGTGTACCAGGGGTTCATCGGCCTGAAGTTCGGCCAGTTCCTGTTCGATGGCAGCGGCTTCGCTGCTCAGGTTCGGGTGCTCTTCGTGTTCGGAATCCACCTGTTCAGCCGTTTCTTCAGCAGTGGTTTCTTCAGCCGTCGCTTCTGACGCTCTCAGTAACTGCTCCCGAATGTCGACGAGGCGGTTAACCAGTTCGCGCTGTTCGTTCCAGCTTTGTTCCAGGGCTTCGGCTTCGGCCTTCAGTTCGGCACTTCGGGCACTCAGTTCGGCTTCGCGTTCGGCGTCCACAGTCTGGCCCAGGGTATGTTCCCGGGTAATCAGTTCCTGCTCCATGGTCATCTGGTGCAGTTCGCTGCGTACGTGGCTGAGGCGGCGTGGCGGTGTACTCAGGTTCAGGCTGACTCGCGCGCAGGCGGTGTCGAGTACGTCGATCGCTTTATCAGGGAGTTGCCGGCCGGCAAGGTAGCGGGCAGACATTTCGGCGGCGGCTTTCAGGGCGCTGTCGGCTATGAGCACCTGGTGGGCTTTTTCGTAAACGGTACGCAGGCCACGCAGAATATGTACGGCTTCGCCCGGCGTGGGTTGGTCCAGCGCTACCGGCTGAAAGCGGCGGCTGAGGGCCGGGTCTTTTTCGAAGTATTTCTTGTATTCGCGCCAGGTGGTCGCGGCAATGGTGCACAGTTCACCACGGGCCAGGGCTGGTTTCAGCAGGTTGGCGGCATCGGAGCCGCCTTCACTGTTCCCGGCCCCGATCAGGGTATGGGCTTCGTCTATGAAGAGAATGATGGGTGTTGCCGAGCTTTTAACGGCTTCAATCACGCCCTTAAGCCGTTTCTCGAACTCACCTTTTACCGACGCACCGGCCTGCAGAGCGCCCATATCCAGTGTCCAGAGTTCGACCTTGCGCAGGCGCTCAGGCACATCGCCATTGACGATACGCAGCGCCAGGCCTTCCACAATTGCGCTTTTACCCACACCGGCATCACCTACCACGATGGGGTTGTTTTTGCGGCGGCGGCAGAGGATGTCGATCATCTGATCAATTTCAGCATCCCGGCAGACCACCGGGTCCAGCTTCTGTTCGCGGGCCAGTCTGGTGAAGTCGGTCGCATATCGGGTCAGCGGGTCCATATCGGCCACAGCGGCGGGCCGGGCACCGGCCTCTGCGTCCAGTTCTGGCCGCTCGGCGGACCCTTCGGACATGGCATCGAACTGGCGGCGCAGCTGCTCACGATTGATGTCGTGCAATGCCTGGCTGACTTTTGGCATCAGATAGCGGTCTGCGTTCATCAGCAGCGCCAGAAAGATGGCCCCGGACCGCAGTTCCTGATGCCCCAGCTCAGTAGAGGCCAGCAACCAGGCGTCCTGCAGCAACTCAATCAGTAGTGGCGAAAACGATGGATAAGGCTCTGCTGTCTGGCGCTCGCCATTAAGGCTGTCACCCACAAGCGGCTGCAGTGTCTGATGGTTAATGCCCGCATGCTCCAGAATCTGGCGGACATCAGAGAAAGGTGTCTCCAGCAATTTAAACAACAGGTGGGCCGGGGTAATTTCCGCACCCTGGCGGCTGATGCACAGGGCTGCGGAAGATTCCATTCCCTGGCGGCAAATCGTGTTCAGGCGCTCTATAAGCGCCGGCAGTTCTACCCGAATCACAGTGATATCCTTATTTCGGTAGTTGGTCCAGAACGCTGAGCACATCCTTGATGCGTTCATCCAGCGCCATGTTGTAAAGCGTGTATATGCCGGCCATGGCAATCACAAACAGACCGGCGATACCCCACAGAGGCAGCCCGTTACGCAGCCGGTTCCGGGCCGGTGTTACGTTGGCCAGAGCGTCTGCAAGGGGGGCCGGCTCGCCATCTCCGCGCAGGCTTTTGAGCGTATCGTGCAGGCCCCGTACAATCTGTTCGTACTCTTCCCGGCCGTTGTCCATGACCTTGTAGCGCCCCTCAAACCCAAGCGACAGACACAGGTAGATAAACGCCAGCATTTCACCGTAACGCGCCGGCTCCTGTTCCATTCGGGCCAGAATGGCGAATACCTTTTCGCCACCCCAGGTTTCATTATGGAACCTGGACAGCAACGAGTGTTGCGACCACACACTGTGTGCTCCCCAGTCTGTGCCCAGTACGGCTTCATCAATGAAGGCACACAACACGTACCGGTAAGCCACCACAGTCGGGCGTTCATAGCCTTGTTCGACCAGTTCCCGATCA
>CAYUTG010000087.1:0-11006 GCA_964447555.1 uncultured Marinobacter sp. | reverse complement strand
ATCAACGCCACAACGGTGGATGAATCTATACCACCGGATAAAAACGCCCCCAATTGCACATCAGACACCATCTGGTCTTCAATAACATTGCCAAGAAGGTGCTCCAGTTCAGAGCTGCACACCTGAAAGCTTTTCGCTTCTGCTGTCTGAAAACACGCCTCCAGCTGCCAGTAGTGTCTGGGCTGTGGCTGCTGCCCGCCTGCTGCAGACAGATCGACGGTAAGGACCGAGGCCGGCGGCAGCTTGAATATCTCTTTATGAATGGTTAAGGGGGCAGGTATGACATTGTGGCGTAACAGAAGGCCCAGCGCCTGACGGTCTACATTTCCTTGCCACTGGGGATGCTTTCGCAAAGCTTTTAACTCTGAACCAAACAACAAGGTGTTGCCCTGCCACCCGTAGTAGAGTGGCTTTTCCCCCATCCGGTCCCGGGCGAGAAACAGTGTGCCCGCCTTCAGATCCACCAGCGCAAATGCAAACATGCCGTAAAATCGTGACAGGCTGGCTTCCAGCCCCCACTGCTCGATGGCTTCCAGCATTACTTCTGTGTCGGAATGGCCCCGGAACGAAGCCCCACTCTTTTGCAGCTCATCACGCAATTGCCGGAAGTTATAAATCTCACCATTAAAGGCAATGGTGTAACGCCCGGTGGCAGACACCATGGGCTGCGCACCCTCCGGTGAGAGATCCTGAACCGACAGTCGCTGGTGTACCAGGCCAACCCCCAGGGCCTGGTGGTGCCAGGTGCCCTGGCCATCTGGCCCCCGGTGAACAATGGCATTGCCCATACGGAGCAACACGTTATTGAAATCAGGCGGTAAAGACGTTCCGGCGAAGCCTGCAAAACCACACATTCGTTATTTCCTTCCCAGTTTGTCGGCAACCTTTAAAGCCAGGAATTGCCTTTCTTCCCTGTTCAAAACAACCAGCCAGAAACACAACAGCCAACAGGCACCGCCTGAGAACGCCCCGGCCAGAATATGGGCGTAGGAGTTATAGGCTAAATAATCCCCCACAATCAGTATTACCGTTGCCATTATGACCGCCGGAAGCGCTGCCGGAAGCACACTGGAAATGATATAACGGCTGACCGGTAAGTTGAGCTGCCTGCAGGTATACACAAGGTAGATGGGTACAAATATGATACCCGGAACCATCGAAGCAAATGCCACCCCCTCTATGCCGAAGGGGTACACCAACGCAAGGCTTAAGCCCAGGTTAATCAACGCCGCAAAAGGCGTTAACTTTGCAAAAATGGCGTGTTTGTCAATTGCCGTAAGGTAGCGCGTAGCAAACGGGTTAATGAAGGGGAGAACCGAGAAAAAAACCAGAAACACAATGATTAACGAAGCTTTTTCACCAAATTCCTTGCCTACCCATATAGAAATAAACGGCGCCCCCAGAATTAACACACCGGTACCCATCGCCAACAGTATGCTGAAGGTATACCGGGAAGCCACCACAAACACCTTCCGGATGGTGTCCTCCTCAGCGGCCGCACTCAGCCCGCTGAACAACGGCATAAAAGAATGCGTAATGGTCCACCCAAGATTCCTGATGTACTGAGTAAGGTTCGCCGGAATACTGTAAAAAGGCACCATCGCCGGCCCCAGCACAAAACCAATAATCAGTGCATCGGTACCGTTTTCAATGCGTGAAGAAATACCCTGAACCAGTGATTTGGAGCCGAAGATGATCAGCGTTTTAAGATGAGCCAGAGAAATGCTCCCTGCCCTGGCCCGGATAGCTCCATAAGCTGGGCGGGACAATATCCACATAAACAGAAGGTACTTCACAGTAATGCCTATCGCATTAATACCAGCCAGAAGAATCAGCCCGTTTTCCGGCGTAATCAGGAAGTACAGAAAACTCGATCCGATAATCGAGTTAAAAATGGTTATGTTATTTTTTAAATAGTATTTCTGAAACCCTTCAAAATAGCTTTCTGCCACGTACCCCGGAAAGCTGATAAAAATATAGGCACCAATCACAATAAGGAACAGCGTGTATTTCTGGTGGGGTTCGCCGGCCGGCGCAACAGAGCCGGAAAACCAGATGCCCCACAGGCAAAAGAAAGCAAATAAAAGAATACCCACCAGACCCAGAAAAACGAACGCCGATGAGTATATGGTTCTGAGAGAATCCTCGTCGTTTTCTGCCTTGTGCTTCGCCGCGAAGCGGCTGATGGCCGGGCGCATGCCCAGATCCAGAAGCCCCATATACCCAATCACCATGGATATCATTTCCCAGAGCCCGTAATCGTACTTGCCCAGATTATGGATAAATACGGGGGTCATAATGAATGTGATGGCCAGCTTCACCACCATTACAAGAACATTAGAACCTGTGTTGATCAATAAAGTACGAAGCACTATCGACTACTTCCCTTTCGTAAATTCAGGTGAACACAGGCTCATATAGAGTGAGTGCAGCGCTTTTGCCGGGCGGTCTATATTGAAACGGCTTACCGCCTCACTCTGGTAGCTTTTAAACTCCCTGGTTCTGGAAGGCAGCCGGGCGATTTCATCGCTAATTGCATTGGCCAACTCATCAGAACTCCCAACCGTAATCATTCTGGCGGGAGAGCCAGACAATACTTCTCTAAGGCCAATACAGTTTGCGCCTATAATCGGGACACCGGCAGACAAAACCTCCATGGCGAGAAGACCACAAGCCTCCCAGCGTGATGGCATGGCTACAAGATCCACACCTTTAATAGCCGCAGGCATATCGTTGGTTTGGCTGAATTGGTGAAAATAGTCGCCCAACCCTTTTTCCTGAAGATAGGCGTAATCTTCCCGGATAAACCCGCCCCATCCAAAGGTAGCAACATGTGGCACTGGTCGGCCGCTTCCTGGTTCAGCCATCTCTGCAATGGCATCAACCAGTGTTCTGAACCCTTTCTGCCCCATAAACCGGCCAAAAAACCCGATTAGCGGCGTTGTCTCTGGCAACTCTATTTCACGCTTCAGGTTGCGTACAGCCCCGTCCCGAAAATAGTGGCTATCGACACCATGCAATATGTTAACAATACGCTCGGGCTTAATTTCCGGAAAAAACTCCGTCAGGTTATTGCCGGCATCCCGGGTTACCGTATGAATAGCCGTTATACGGCGAAACACCATCGCCATGCCCTTCCTGCGGAGTTTTCCTTTCAGGCCGGCAAACTGAGATTTCAGAAAAACATCGTGCGCAGTCATCAGGTGCGGCACAGCACTGCCAAAACAGGCAATCTGTGTAAGTGTTCCCGCACTGAAGCCATGGGAATGCACCAGATCGAACCGCTGGCTCTTCAGCATTTTTCTTACAAAAGTGAGAAACCGAACCGGGTGTGCAGGCGCGGCTACCACGGTTAACCGGCCAGGGGGAACGTAATCCGAAAGGTAATCGCTCAGGCCGTCATCCGGGGCCAGAAGTGTAATACGACAACCCTCAAAACAGGGCTGACTGTAGATATAACGCAGGAAGGTACGAATTCCCCCACCGGGCTGCAGCGCAGTCATTAATACATGCATCAGAAAAATGGCTCTCCGGACATTCGATTCGTTAAAAATTCCATTTATCTCCGAACAACATCCTGCCTCTGGAGATTCGATTCAATTTGTTTTGCTAAAGGAAAACGGTGGCATTTGGTATCGTCTGATAGGGGCGCAGCATTATCTCCCGAATCGGCAACAGACAACTTATAAACAGCAAAAACAAGCCCGCCCAAAAGATACCAATAATACTGAGACAGGCCCCAGTAATTGCTACTGTAAACCACATACATCCAGAACACGGCAACCAGAGCATACCTCAAATTCTTATAAAACCCGCTGTCACCAATGCCATTAGAGAGATCCAGTTCAGCTATCTGACTAAGCTTTGTATGAATTCTGATCATAAACATTAGAAAAATAACTGAACCGACAGTACCCAACTCAATCAGAAGCTCTGCGTACAGTGTATGGGAGGCCTCTCTATCGTTAAGAATGTGGGCTTTTGCTTCCGGTGTAGTCCCCAGCCCGTGGCCGACAATGGGGCGACTGAAGCCAATCTGAAACTCCCTTTTCATTCCCTCCAAACGGCCTTCTGCTGTTGCTGCATTATTTGTGTGGGAGTCCCCTAATAGCGAAAGGTAGCGATCTTTCTGCTCCGGATTCATAACCTGCCAACTCGCAACTGCAATGGCGATAGCCACCAGAATAAGCACAAACTTTCTGGATGATTGCTTGAACACGAAAAGTGCAACAACCAGCAGAGCCAAAAGTGCGCCCCGCGACTGGGTAAGAATCAACGCGTAAAGCAGCGGTGGCATAAGTACCAAATAAAGCAGTTTTGCTTTTTTGCTCCCAGGCCATAGTAAGTAATGAAGGAATGGAATAGCCGTAGCAATGACAAAACCCAGTTCATTGGGGTTAATTACATCGCTTGGTGCGCCCGAAAGCCTTTGGGAAAACTCTCCGTGCCCCATGTAGGTCGAGCTTCCCCAGTAGCCTTCTGTTAAATGCAAATACATAGGTTCAAGAACTCGGACAACCTGACACCCAACGAAGACCCATAGGAATATCTTCAAACGCCTGGGGGAGTCAATTAACAAAGCCGCAAAGAAAAAGAACACAACGGCTTTTACAAAAACATTCAGATTGTTTCTGATAACACTTCCGGGCCACTCCACCAGTGGTAGCGACAAAAAAATGTAGGCAAGCAGTATAAGCAGGGACTTAACGAGTGGATCCTTGGTCCAGCCAGCCAGCCTTTCCCTTTGCAACCACAAACTGAACGAGATAACGAGAACCAGTATCAGTGTTGGCCGGAGCAACCCGTATGCTGGAACACGAGCAGACAAGTGCAGGAAGAAGTCAAACAAAAAGAAGATAAACAGCCCGAATGTAAAACCATTGGTTCTGGTTTTCGCTGAGCTATCCAGCACGTTTCGCTGCACTGTCACACCACTACTCATAGGGTGTTGCTCTACTTGTTCCACGTACTTTCAGGCCAAGCAACTCCACGCCATTCACCGCCTTCAAAAACTGAAACTGGTCGCTGGAGCTGGAATGCCGTCGCATTGCGTAGCGTTGAGAATGTTCGTTTCTATCTGCAAAGGCAACCACGGCACAACTGAAACCGGCTTCCTGAACCAGTGGAACCTGCTCGCCCACAAAATCCTCCGGAGTACCATTCGGGTAACAAAACGACCGCACCCCCTCTCCCAGGTTTTCGCGAATGGCCTCAGCGGCGCCCAGAATTTCTTTTCGTGCATCGGCAAGCGATACCCTGGCCAGCGATGGATGGGTAACCGTATGGCCGCCGACTTCCAGGCCCTCACCCTGCATTTCTCTAAGCTGTTCCCAGGAAACCGAAGCGTAGTCATCCGGTGCCTGCTGGGGTACTGGCACCCCCCATCTCGTGGACATATCAGCAAGCGTTTCGATTTTTTGTGCGTTGTCTGCCACCAGCAAAAGCTGCACAATCCGCCAGAATTCATCCCCCAATTCTTGTGCTGTTACCGGCGTAGACACCCGGAATAATCCGAAATCGTACTCACCGGCTTCATCTGGTGCCCGCTCTAACAGGTAACGAAGCTGGTCTGGCCACAGCCAGAGATCATCATTCACAAAGCCAGTGGCCACATAGAAAGTAGCGGGTGCGCCATATTTACGCAGAATGGGCCAGGCAACCTCGTAAAAATCCCGGTAACCATCATCCACGGTAATCGCAATGCTGTTCGCCGGAAGTGCACCACCCTCGTAAAGACCACTGGCAATTTCAGAAACCGTAACCGGGTTGAAGTGCTTAACCAGATAACGCACCTGCTCCTCAAACTGTGCAGCGCTCACGCAGCCACTGGCTTCATGGCGGGAAAACCGGTGGTACATCAGAAGGCGGGGTTGCCGTGAGGTAATCATTCGTGCGAAGGAATAACCACCCATCTGGCCTGCAAACTTTACAAGAGAAGAAATATTCATCGTATGCCTGCCCCCTTCGGCTGACCGTTTAACAGCAGGCTCTCGTATAAGGAGCAATGAGCATCAATCATCTTATTTAATCCGTGCCGCTGCATGGCCAACTCCTTGCCCCGGCTGCCCATTTGCACAGCCATTTCTCTGTCCACAATTAACAGGTCCGCCAAATGGCCTGCGAGCGCTTTTGTGTCTCCCACCGGGTAAAGGTAGCCTGTTTCGCCGTGCGCCACCGCCTCCACATTGCCACCGACAGAAGAAGCCACCACCGGAAGGCCGGCTTGCATATATTCCACAATGGCATTGGAATACCCCTCAGACTGGGAACACAAAACCCCTGCGTCCATAGCGGGAAGAATGCTTTTAATGTCTTCCCGCGCGCCCAGAAAATGCACGTTCTCAGAGACCCCGGCTTGTGCAGCTAACCTCTGATACTCCTGGCTGTTACCACCGCCGGCAATAACCAGATGAATCTCCGGCTGTTTTTTTACCAACTGAGCCAGTGCTTCAATGGCATCGCCAATGCGCTTGATCGGCCTTAAATTGGCAACCAATATGAACAGTAAATCGGTTTCTGCAAAACCAAGCGCAGCCCTTATGGCCTTACGATTTGCGGTATTGTCACTTCCGGTAATCGCCGGGTTATCAGTTTGCGGGTAACCATTATAGATTACCGAAACCGCCTCCTGGCTGTACCCTTCTTTAGCGATTGTTACCGATTTGACGGCCTGACTGTTAGCCACAACACCAGACACCCAGCGCGATGTTTGCCGGAGTACCGCAAGGTATTTGCGGGTATACCAGTACCCCATATCACGTCGAGAAATAATGGTGGGAATACCAACCGAGGAAAATACAGGCGGGCAGATGACCGAGGCGTCGTTAAAAAATACGTGGCATAACGCCACCCCCTCAGCCTTCTTTTGCCTGGCAAAACGCCATGCTTTAAACCAGGTGCGTGGGTCTAGTATGCGGGTAGCCCCAAGCACGGACACGGTACAGGGCATAGTATTGTTTTCAATGAACGGGCTGGTTTCAAGTACCAGTAATTCCGGTTCGAACCTGTCGCCTGGAAGTGCAGAAATAAGCTGATAAAGCTGCCCTTCGGTTCCTGCGTAAGGGTTGATAAACCTGTCTATAACAAACAGAACTTTCGGCACTTTATTTGTGCGCATCTAAAACGTCCCTATCGAATTTTTTCCCTGCCAAGAAGTACACCCATCGCCCGCACGGGGTCTCCGGCACCGGCTTTCACCAGGGCAACAACAGCTTGTGCATACGATTGTTTGTTCCAATAAACCTGAGCCATACGGAAGTTCAGCAACGCCCGGCGTTTTCTGATGGTAGAGCGTTTGTAAGGGTACCGGGAGGCGGCGCGCTCCAGAATTTCAAACCCCGTGCGCCAGCGCCGCTCCAGCCCTTTTTTGCTGATGGAGTCTCCATGTTTCCGGTAATAAAACACAATGCCTGGCTGATAAGCAAAAGGGGCAGATTCTGCAAGGCGGATAACCATATCGTGATCCTGACCAGCCCTGAAAGCCTCTTCAAAATACCCAACCTTATCGAGCGCAGCTTTTCTGATCAAAGCCCCACCGGGCAGCGCCATATAGCAATCGAGTAGCAGTCTGTTTGGGTCTCCGGGCTCGATATGATTATCACCCGGAATTCTGAAAAGGAAATTGCCGTTCGCATCTATGGCCTCTCCCTGACCATAAACCATGCCGACCCGCGGATTAGCCTGAAGAAACGCGACCTGCACTTTAAGCTTGTCAACAGCAAACTTGTCGTCGCTATCCAGGACAGCGATATACTCCCCGCTGGCCTGTTTCAGTCCCAAATTAATAGAGGCTGACTGCCCGCGATTAGACCTGCCGGGGTGAGTAAGCAGTGTGAGGTTCCCAGCTTCTGCAAGGCTCTGAAGGAACTCAAAACTTCCATCCGTAGACCCATCATCAACCACAATCAACTCTATCTGAGCATAGGATTGGCACTTGACTGAATCAATGGTTTCACCCAGATACCTGTGTCGATTGTAAGAAGGTATGATAACGGAAACCAAACCTGTTTTTGCGTGTAGCATTGCTAAGCGCGTCCGAAAATACGTAGCTCTGAACCATAGAACCTAGCTACAGAAGATATGAAACCGCTTGCACACAGAGATGCGCGAAACGCCAAGTTAAAGGCGAAATGGCAATGTTACATGATTAGCAAAATTTACTACAATGAATGTTAGGGCATGACACCGCATCGTGCACATGCTCATATTTCCTGTGTTGCGAAAGGATGGTAAGTTTGCCCTTTGATTAAGCTCTGTCGTTAGTGTGTCACTTCCAAAACTTCAGGCCGACCAAAGTGTAACTGAAAGAAACGTTGGGAAGCACTGCTAAACGCAAGTGTATAGTTTTGTAATACTCACCACCACTTCTCGGACTTGGAAATGGAAATTAGCAAGGATATAGCTTCAAACCGGAGGGCTGCATCATGAGTTCAGGTAAATTTTTCATTTTGGCGACGTGTTGGGGCTACCTCTTTCTCGCAATCATCTTTGTGGGAGAAGTAAATGCTGAGACACCCACCGTAACTCGACTAACGACAGATTCTGCAACTCAAACTGTATCAATTTCTGGAAATGGCTTTGGGCCCGGACCAAAAATCCTTTTATATGATACTTTTGATTCCGAAGTCGACATCCCAGGAGATTTGATTTCGCTTGCTGCATCGCAAGGCGGTTCTTGGACCGAAATTAATGAATACAATCCGCCAACCTACGCAAATATTGGCAGATCAGGCTCAAAAAGCGTTAAAGTCTTCAACGGTGCGACACAAAAAACCAATCAGATCAGGCTCAAATTTGAGGGCACACAAGAATTCTTTGTAAGTTATTGGGTATATCTTGATGGGCCCGACTATTTCCCCGGTGACTTCATTTCTGGCCCTAAAACATTCAGCAAAGACAGCTCATTTAAGATGTTGTGGGTGTTCGACAAAGATGTCAAAGGTGACTCTTCCGATGTTGTATTACCTACACATGTTGGGGGAGGCAGATTTTATCTCGCTGGAAATGATGCAAACCTTGTCACAAATGTAGGCAATGACTGGTGGAGCTGGGACCACTGGATGCGATTATCATTTTGGGTAAAGGCCAACCCAACAGACCCGACAGCGCCAGGTATCATTGAGTTCGACACTTTGTCCCTGGATAAGGGCTACAAAAAACGAGTTTACAACGTGCCAGTATTCGATGATGACGGCCCATCAAAAAAACAATATCAGCAAATGAACTTCCCGGGCTGGGTTCGCTCCATCCAGAACAAAAATACCAATATTCTTTATGATGACATATATGTTAGTACCGGCCCCAATTCCGCCGCTCGTGTAGAGCTTGGAAACGCCCCAAATATTGAGAACGTTACGCGACTCGAGCTATTAACAATCTATTCCTGGACAGATACTGAAATACAAGCACGCGCCAGCACAGTAGACAGGAAGGAGTTATCGGGCTTATACCTGTATTTAACGAATAGCGAAGGGGTCACAAATAATAAGGGTATTCCCTTGGCCAGCGCGCCATCCGTTGTCCCATCATTTGAAATACGATAGAGAGTGCCAGAGGCCCCCCCTCTGGCTAAATCCTCACTCTGCGCTTAGCAATACGTTTTTTCACCATGTACCAAAACGATGGGTTTTCACTCTCAATGGACAAATAGCGTTTGTACGCATCTCCAGAAAGCACGACGCGCTGCGCCAGAGGTAGCCTCATTCCAAGCAGAGCATCCTTGATCCCACTGAAATAGTATTTAATGAAGCCATCCCTAATCGCATAAACAAGCATAGCGCACAAGCCGACAGAAAGTTTTCTGGCAGCCATATGTACAGGATAATGACGGGCAGCAAGCCAAATTTGATTTCTTGTATCGTAATAATAACGCCTCCAGCTTAACCGCCCTCCCTCGGCGTGTGAATGCCGGACAATTATTCTGGGGCTATATAATATTTCGAAACCAAGTTTCATCACCTGCAGTGCTAAGTCAGGCCCCTCGTGACTGATAAAGTACGAGTTGGGGTAAAGATCTGTCTTTAAAATCATACTTCTTCGAAAAGCAACTGCACCCTCACTGATTTCATAAGTTTCAAACTGCTTATCACAAAATTCATCAATCTTTCTATGATGAATCCAATTAACTTGCCTCTCCGTCACATCATCAATTACTTTAAAATTTAACGCACAAAGATTGAGATTTTTTCTAAAAATATCGACAATAGTATTAACAGCTGAGTTATCCAACCCAAATACATCATCATCTATCGTAATTATATAATCACCCTGACTGCTTCTAATCCCTACATTTCTAGCGCCCACACCGATATTATTATCAAGGTGGATAATCTTGAGCTTACCAGAATCATCAGGCAGACCATTCAAATGATCCGGGTCACCATTATTAACAACGATTATCTCAAAATTGACACAATCTATTGATAACAACCCCTGAATATTCCTTTCTATCTCAGCCGGACGATTAAAAGTCAGAACAACAATTGATAAAAAAGGAACCATCCTTAGGTCTCCTGAAAATATAGAATAAAGTTAATCAAAATGATACCTAAATTGAGTCATACACAAAATTATACTTTTCACACATCTGTCGAATTGTGTATTTATCAACAAAAACTTTCTTGGCTAGCGCCGCCTTATCAAGCAAACACTCCTTACTATTTAACGCCTCTGAAACTGCCTGAAAAATATCATCAGGCTTTGACGATTTTGCCAATGACCCCAGCATACCTCCTTGCAATACTTCAGGAATTCCTCCGACGGGAGTAGCTACTACAGGAAGCCCCTCTCGCATAGCTTCTAATAAACAAATTGGCAAACCTTCACTATGCGATGATATTACAAGCATATCAAAGCACTTCATTAAGGAATGCGCGTCGGTTTTATACCCCAAAAGCATGACCCTAGAGCACAACGCCATATCACGTATACGAATTTCTAAAGCATCCCGCTGTATACCATCACCCACTATTACAAGGCCTATACGTTTGTGAACTCCGACTAATAGC
>CAYUTG010000086.1:5954-11007 GCA_964447555.1 uncultured Marinobacter sp. | reverse complement strand
TCCTCGCCCTTAACCATGAAAATCACGTTTTCTGCAAGATTACAGGCGTGATCCCCCACTCTCTCAAGTGCTCGCAGAATCCACATAACCGACATGCACCGGGAGATAGTGCGGGGGTCTTCCATCATAAATGTAAGCAGCGCACGGATAGCCGCCTGATATTCTTCGTCTACTTGTTTATCTGCCCTCATAATTTGCAGCGCCTGCTCTGAATCCAGACGGGCAAAGGCATCCAAGGCATCGTGCAGCATATTCAGAACATAGCGACCAATATGGCGGACTTCCACATAACCTTGAGATGGCTGCCCCACATCCGTCAGTTTGAGGGCTAGTTTGGCAATTTTCTTGGCTTCATCCCCTACCCGTTCCAGATCAGCTACCATTTTGACAACCGAGATAACCAGCCGGAGATCCCGGGCTGCGGGCTGACGACGGGCAAAGATGATTGTCGCCTCCTCATCAATATCCATTTCCATCCGGTCAACAACTTTATCCCTGGCCCGGGTTTCTTCCGCCAACTGGCCATTGCCGTCTATTAAAGATCGCAGGGCATTATCTACCTGAGATTCCACCATGCCGCCCATTTCCAGAAACCGGGTTTTCAGGCTCATCAGCTCATCATTAAAGTGATTGGAGATATGATCTCCATATACGTTATCTTGCTTCGCAGACATAGCGCTATTCTCCGTTATCCCCCGATACGGCTTCAGCCGAAGCGACCGGTGATGTAAGACTCTGTCAGTGGGTGTTCAGGAGCCGTAAATACCTTGCTGGTGTCGTTTACTTCCACCAGGTGCCCCAGGTGAAAATAAGCGGTGCGATGCGACACTCTTGCGGCCTGCTGCATGGAGTGAGTCACAATCACGATTGTGTAGCTTTCGGAAAGCTCGGTAATCAGCTCTTCAATTCTGGCCGTGGCAATGGGGTCAAGTGCGGAGCATGGCTCGTCCATCAACACCACCTCAGGGTTCACGGCAATCGCCCGGGCAATGCACAGCCGTTGCTGCTGTCCGCCAGACATACCCGTGGCGATGGAGTCCAGACGGTCTTTTACTTCGTACCAGAGCCCGGCCTTACGCAGACTGCCTTCCACTATGTCGTCCAGATCGGATTTGCGGTTTGCCAGGCCATGAATACGTGGGCCATAGGCGACGTTGTCGTAAATCGACTTGGGAAACGGGTTCGGCTTCTGGAATACCATGCCCACCCGCGCTCTGAGTTCCACCACATCGCTCTTTGGCGAATAAATATCGTGGTTATCCAGCCTGAGTGAGCCTTTAATACGACAGTTTTCAATGCTGTCATTCATCCGGTTCAGGCAGCGCAGAAAGGTGGATTTTCCGCAGCCAGAGGGGCCAATAAAGGCAATGACTTCATTGCGGGCAATATCCAGACTGATGTTTTTGATTGCACGATTTTCACCATAAGACACGTCAACATTGCGAAGGGTAAACTTAGCCTTGTCTGTGAAAGGCTTTCCAACGGTGTCGCCTTCCTTAATCTCTTCCCCGGCGCGGCCCTGAGCAGTCTGCTCCAGATGCATCCGCTGTGGGATTTCATTCCCGGTAACCGCCGAATTCAGCATGTTCATATTATCTCTCCTTACCACCGACGCTCGAGGCGCTTGCGCAGCCAGATAGCCAATGCATTCATACTGATAAGAAAAGCCAGCAGCACCATAATGGCCGCCGACGCACGCTCAATAAACGCTAGTTCGGGGCTGCCGGCCCACAGAAAAACCTGCACCGGCAGCACCGTGGCAGAATCAAAAAAGCCATCTGGCACATCGACAATAAATGCGACCATGCCAATCAATAACAGGGGGGCTGTCTCGCCCAGGGCCTGAGCCATGCCGATGATGGACCCGGTCAGCATGCCCGGCATCGCGAGCGGCAGTACATGATGCAGCACCACCTGCATTCTGGACGCCCCCATACCTTCTGCGGCTTCACGAACAGAGGGGGGCACGCTTTTAATCGCCGCGCGGCTGGAGATAATAATGGTGGGCAGGGTCATCAGCGTCAGCACCAGGCCGCCGACAACGGGGACAGAGCGGGGCATACCAAACAGGTTGATAAATACCGCCAGGCCAAGCAGGCCAAAGATAATGGACGGCACCGCCGCCAGGTTATTGATGTTAACTTCAATAAAATCGGTAAGCCGGTTGCGCGGCGCAAATTCCTCCAGGTAGATTGCCGCTGACACACCAATGGGAAACGACAGCACCAGTGTAATCAGCATGGTCAGCAGGGAACCGGCGAGTGCGCCCAGAATACCGGCCTGGGATGGATCTCTGGAGTCACCCCCAGAGAAAAGCACATTGTTAAATGACGTGTTTACAATGCCCCGCTCACGCAACTGGTCCACCCAGGCCCGCTGCTGTTCATCAAGCTTGATAGAATAGCTATCATCACCAGTGTGCTTTACGTACACATCCACATTCGTATGCGCAAGCACGGTCAGGGTCCGGGTAGTCCCCAGCCAGTCGGGATTTTCCCGAAGCGCCTCCCTCAAGGTGCCCGCGGCATAAGGATTGATCAGCTTACGCACGCTATCCCGGTCATCCGGGCCAGCCTTGGGGATTTCTGCCATAAGGCTTTGCACCAGCGGCTCCGTAAAGTCTGCCAGTTTCAGCTGACGTTCATCGGTGGCATCGTCCAGATACATGGCTTCACCATCCAGGCGCACCTCCAGCGTCAGAGTCGTTTTGATAAAACCGGTGTAGCCCTTACCAATAATGTCGGTAAACAGGATGGCCAACGCCGACAAGGCCAGGACAATAGCCAGGATGCCACAGGCTCTGAACCTGCGTTCCTTGCGATAACGGCGTTTAAGAGACTGGCGGACGCGCTCCGCCTGAGGGGTTCTGTCAGTCATATTGTTCCCGATATTTGCGGACCACTTTCAGGGCCACAACGTTGAGCAGCAAAGTAGTCAGGAATAGCATGGCCCCGAGGGCAAACGCCGACAGTGTTTTGGCACTGTCGAATTCCTGATCACCCGTTAGCAGAGTGACGATCTGAACGGTGACGGTGGTTACGGTTTCCAACGGATTCATCGTCAGGTTCGCAGCAAGCCCGGCCGCCATTACCACAATCATGGTCTCACCAATGGCGCGAGACGCCGCCAGCAGAACACCGCCCATAATGCCGGGGAGTGCCGCTGGGAAAATCACCTTTTTCATGGTTTCAGATTGCGTGGCACCCAGCGCGAGAGATCCGTCACGAAGCGACCGGGGCACGGCATTAATGACATCGTCAGTCAGGGAGGAAACAAAGGGAATAATCATGATGCCCATAACCCCACCGGCCGCCAGCGCGCTTTGGGAGGACGCACCAACACCCAGCGAATCAGCCAGATTACTGATAAATGGTGCAACGGTCAGCGCGGCAAAAAATCCGTAAACCACCGTGGGTATGCCCGCCAGCATTTCCAACAGGGGCTTCACCACACCGCGCACGCTTCTGGTGGCGTATTCAGAGAGGTAAATGGCGGAAAGCAAGCCCACCGGCACTGCCACCAGCATCGCAATGGCCGAAATCAGTAATGTGCCAGTGAACAGGGGGACCATGCCAAAGGCACCGTCCGCTGCCGTCTGATCAGCACGCAGTGCGGTTTGAGGGCTCCAGTGAGTGCCGAACAGGAAATCCATAAACGACACCTTGCCGAAGAAGCGAACAGTTTCCAGAGCCACTGAGAAAATGATGCCGAGAGTTGTGAGAATGGCCAAAGCTGCGCAGGAGAAAAAGACCCACTTCAGAATGGCCTCAACCTGTACCCTGGCATTCAGCCAGGGGCGAATCCGGAGCCATCCAAGAAAGCCGGTAAGCACAGCCACCGATACCACCAGCACGGACATCAACACTCTGCTTTGCGCCTGTAGCCGGGACAGATGCTCAGATGCCTCCACAATGCCAGCACCCACAAAGTTCGCCGGTAAGGCTCCGCTGGCCACATTGCTGATTTTGCCAAGCAGCAGGCTGGCCTCCCCTTCACTACCAGGCAGTAGCTCTGATGGTAGTGAGCCTATGACCAAATACTGAATCACCTTACCCTGAAACACGGCCCAGAGCGCCAGCACGATCAAAGCCGGAATACCACACCAGAGCGCCGCCCTGGCACCGTAGTAAAACGGCAACGATTTCAGGTTGCGAATACCCCCCATCGGCACGGCCAGAGCCCGTGACCGGGTGTAGCCGAATCCATAGGCCACCAGGGCCAGTATCAGGGTTAATACAAGCAGACTTCCAGGTTGCATAACGTATCCTGTGCCCGCTATTTAAGGTCGCTTGACGTCAGATTCGGCAGGGTTTCTGCCTTTTCCGACAGTTTTACGAGTTGCTCCCTCGGGGGCACAATCAGGCCAACATCTTTCAGATAGCCGTTCCGGCCCATGGCTGCGCTACTGACAAACTCTTTCACATAATCCTGCATACCAGGAATCACCCCGACGTGCGCCTTCTTTACATAGAAGAACAGAGACCGAGCCACCGGATACCGGTCTGCCGCAATGTCTTCTGCTGTCGGAGCCATGCCGTTGAGCGTGGCAGCTTGCAGGCGGTCCCCATTTTCTTCCAGAAAGCTGTAACCAAAGACACCGTACATACCTTGATCACTGATCAGCTTCTGAACAATCAGGTTATCGTTTTCGCCTGCCTCAATAAAAGCGCCATCTTCACGCACCTTTTCACAGACAGACCTGCGTTCATTTTTCGTTAAGGCTTCTGTTTCAGGGAGTTGCTCACAACCCTCGGCAAGGGCCAGCTCATTGAATGAATCGCGGGTGCCGGAGGTTGGTGGCGGCCCCATAACACGGATGGGCTTATCTGGCAGGCTCGAATCTATATCGCTCCAGCGTTTATTGGGATTGGCTACCCACTGGCCATCCACCGGCACCTGAGCACCCAGTGCCAGAAACAACTGCTTCAGGCTCAGGTTGAGGTTCTCTGCATTCCGGGAGCTGGCAATCACAATGCCATCAGAGCCAATTCGAAACTCGGTTATCTCGGTAACACCGTTCTTCTGGCACATCTCAAACTCCGAGCTCTTCATA
>CAYUTG010000086.1:2845-5944 GCA_964447555.1 uncultured Marinobacter sp. | reverse complement strand
TGATGCATTGGCGATGTCCGGGGTCTGAGTGCCAACCCCCTGGCAAAACAACTTCATGCCACCACCAGAACCGGTTGATTCCAGCTTGGGCGTATTAAAATCTGTCTTCGTGCCGAACCGCTCAGCAACTACCGTGGCGAAGGGGTAAACGGTAGATGATCCGACAATGCTGATAGTGTCCCGGGCGGCAGCCGGCCCGGACAGAGCGGCAACCGATGTTGCCAGAGCTGCAGCTGCAAGGGTTTTGTTCAGTTGAGTCACATTAAGTCTCCATTGGTCGGTTGGGTGTTGCATCAAATGTTCTTTACCGATGGCCGAAGACTAAACGACCTTTGTGACAGCCCGGTTACAATTTTTGAAATATCAGTTCTTAAGCTGAAATTTGCTTGCAGCCTTCCCACAGCCCGTTAACATGCGTGTTAAAACAACTTCAGACTTACTATTGAGACGAGCACCATGACAACATTTGACGACGACAAACCCACGCCCCGCGGTGAGCTGACCCTGCAGATCATTCCCCTGCCCTCAGACACCAACGCCAATGGGGATGTGTTTGCCGGCTGGCTGGTTAAACAAATGGACATTGCCGCTGCCTCCATGGCAGGCAGAATATCTCTGGGCCGGAATGCCACGGTTGCAATGGACCGCATGGAGTTTCTCTCGCCGCTGCGGGTCGGCTCTCAGGTAGGCTGTTACTGCGAACTGGTGGATATCGGCCGCAGCTCCATGAAGATCAATGTTGAAGTATGGACCCTGGATCGCACGGCAAAGCACCCCCGGAAAGTCACCGAGGGTCTGTTTGTGTATGTGGCCATTGATGAGCAGGGGCGTATCCGGGAAGTGCCAGAGCAAAGCCGCTAAGCCGCGGGCAAACGCTTTTCATCTGTTTTTCTTTGTTAATCCTCTCAGCGCCATCAACCCAAGGAAGGGGCCCGGCCACAGCCAGACCAGAACCCAGAGCCCCCGCGATTCCCACAGCGAACCGACTATCCAGATAGCAGGCAGTGTCAGCCCGAAGCCCGTGGCATTCATAACCGCCAGCGATGAGCCCACAAATTTCGGGGGCGCGTGAGTGGCTGCAAGAGCCGAAAACTGAGGTGAATCTGCAATAATGGCCAACCCCCAGATGAACAACAACACCAGTAACAACCCCGGGGCTGCATGGCCTAGAAAGGGATAACAGAGGCAGACCAGCCCCGATACCGTCAGAGCCCACCGCGCCACCTGCTCACTGCCAACATAACGACTTAACCAGCCGCCCCCGATACAACCAAGTGTGCCCGACGCGATAATGCCAAACGCCAGCCCCGGCACCAGATGACTGGCCAGGCCCAGCCGGTGAAGCTCTCGCCCTACCAACAGGGGCACCAGCATCCAGAAGGCATAGAGCTCCCACATGTGCCCGACATACCCGCCAACCACCGACCTGAAACGCGGGTTCCGCAAGGCAGTTAATCCTTGCCTGAGCGGCACGGGGCCGCTGTTTTTGGGCAGATGGGGGCCATCACCCAGCAAGAAGACCAAAGCCCCACCGGTGATGGCCAGCAACGAAGAGCCCAGCAGGGGCCATTGCCAGGGCATGGACATCGTCAGGCCACGCATCAGGTGCGGCAGCGCTGTGCCCAGCGTTAACATGCCAACCAGCCATGCCAGTGCTGCGCCTGAATGCTTCGGAGTCCAGGCGATGACCATCTTCATCCCCAGAGGATAGATGCCGGCAAGGCAGAGCCCCGTGGCGAAACGCAGCAGTTTACCAGCCGGCGGGTGCGCAACTGTCAGAATAAAGCCAGCATTAATCAGGGCACCCAGAACACTGGCTGCAGCAAACATCCGGCTGGCGCCAAAGCGGTCCGCAAGCCCGGTAATGGCCAGACCCAGCGTTCCCACAATAAAGCCGCACTGAACCGACAGTGTCATCAGCCCGAGATCCGCCTCGGTAAAACCAAGTTCCTGAGACAAGGACAGCCAGACACCATTTACACTGAACCAGAGTGAGGTTCCAAAAAGTTGCGCAATAACAATGACTGCCAGTGGATAACGGCGCATAAAGGAAGCACCCTGTTGTGTTATGTCGGTCGGTCTGACTCACAGTTGTGGTTGGTTACAGATCATCGCCACAGACTATTCAGCCTACCGCCACCCTGCTACTATCGCCACCGGCTTTTGTTGCCGTACCCGCCAGACAACGGACTCTAAATATGGATTTTTTTCAGGCTATATTTCTTGGCATTGTTCAGGGCATTACCGAATTCCTGCCCATCTCCAGCTCTGCTCACCTGATCCTGACACCGGCTTTTTTTGACTGGACAGATCAGGGTGTAGGTTTTGATCTCTCGGTTCATGTTGGTACCCTGCTGGCTGTGGTGCTCTATTTTCGCAACGATGTGTTCAGCATCGCCCGAGATGGCCTGGCTTCCGTCGCCAGGCGCAAAATTATCGGCCAGGGCGCCATGGCCTGGTATCTGGTGATTGGCACCATCCCCGCCGGCCTGGCAGGGCTTGCGTTGCTCGACATGATCGACAATGAGCTGCGGGCGGTAGAGATCATCTTCGCCACCACGCTGATCTTCGGCCTGTTACTCGGCGTTGCCGACTGGATTCCCAAGCGCCACCGCACGCTGGACCAACTCAGCTGGAAAGATGCGCTGCTGGTGGGTATTGCACAGGCAATAGCGATCGTACCCGGCACTTCCCGGTCTGGCATTACCATCACGGCCGGGCTGTTTCTTGGTATGACGCGAGAAGCAGCCTCTCGTTTCTCGTTTTTGCTGGCTATTCCTATCACCGCGCTGGCTGCGGGGGTAAAGCTTCTGGAAGTGGCCATGTCTGGCGTTGCCGTTGACTGGAGTGGTTTTCTGATTGGTGGTGTTACCTCGTTCATTATGGCCATCACTGCGATCCATTTCTTTTTGAAGTGGCTGAATAAAGTGGGCATGTGGCCTTATGTGATTTACCGGATTTTCCTGGCTGGGGTTATTTACGCTGTACTAATGTAGGGGGATCGAACTGGGGGAAGCTGACGCTGGGTTTTGTCTCCCAAAACACGCTGTGAATACGTCCCTGTACGCTTGGGCTCCGCCATCCCTGGCTCCGCACAGT
>CAYUTG010000086.1:0-2835 GCA_964447555.1 uncultured Marinobacter sp. | reverse complement strand
GCCCCGGCACGTCGGGCCCCCCCACCCCCGGCCACCGCACAGTTTGGGCACAAAAACCCCCGCGCCAGCGCGTACGTGGGTGGTGTCCTCATGTTAAGGCATGAAAATGGGGTCAGAACTGAAGTTCTGACCCCTTCCTTGCAGCAGGCCTCCACCAGAGTTCGATAGCAGAGGTTGGGTAAGGCTTTTCAAAACTGTGCGGAGCCAGGGATGGCGGAGCTCAATCGCCACATGGACGTGCTTGAGCGTGTTTTGATAAGCCTTACCCAACCTCGGTCAACACCAAAAGCCCAGACCTCAGCAGGCCTCCAGCGGGGCATAGGCCAGTACCAGCCACTTGGCACCTTCATCAAAGTTCACCTGAATGCGGATATGGGCTCCGGTGCCTTCGGAGTTCATCACTATACCCTCGCCGAATTTGGGATGCCGAACCCGCTGGCCCAGGCTAAATCCGGACTGCGCCGCAGAGTCCTGGCTGAACAGGCTTTCATTCGGGCGGGCCACCATGGCCGGCCGGGTAACGGTATTGTGCAGCCGAACCTCCTGCAGACAGTCACCGGGAATCTCCCGCACAAAGCGGGACAGAGCATTGAACTTCTCCTGCCCGTATAAGCGCCGGGATTCCGCGTAAGTAATCACCAGCTTCTTCATGGCCCGGGTAATGCCCACATACGCCAGCCGACGCTCCTCCTCCATGCGCCCCGGCTCTTCCAGAGACATACCATGGGGAAACAAACCTTCCTCCGCCCCGGCCAGAAACACCAAGGGAAACTCCAGCCCCTTGGCCGAATGCAGCGTCATCAGCTGTACGCTGTCTTCATGGGCCTCAGCCTGGGCCTCACCCGCATCCAGTGCGGCCTGAGCAATAAACTCAGCCAGTGGATCAACCCCCTCTTCCACCTCAAAATCTGACAAGGCACTAACCAGCTCTTCCAGATTCTCTACCCGGGCCTGGCCCTTTTCACCCTTCTCGCTAGCGTGGTGGTCCTTCAGGCCACTGGTTTCAATCGTCTGCTTCATCAGCCCTCGCAACGAAGCATCACCGGCCATTGCCGACAACTCTTCAATAATACCAATGAAGCGCTGCAAGCCGGTTTTCGCCCGCCCTTTTACCTGGCCGGCCTCCAGTAAACGCTCGGCAGACTCCCACAAAGAAATGCTCTGCTCTCTTGCATAGGCCCGAAGGTCGCCCATACTCTTTGCGCCTATACCTCTGGGGGGCAGATTCACCACCCGCTCAAACGCGGCATCATCGCGCCGGTACTGCACCAGCCGCAGGTACGCCAGGGCGTTGCGGATTTCCTGTCGGTCATAGAATCGTAAGCCCCCATAAACCCGGTAAGGAATACCCTGGCGCATCAGAGATTCCTCCAGCACCCTCGACTGGGCGTTGGAGCGGTAAAGAATGGCAGATTCACTGCGCAAATTACCCTCCTGCACCCACGCAGAAATGGTATCGGCAATGTAATTGGCTTCGTCCTGCTCATTAAAAGCTGCATACAGGCTGATGGGCTCACCTTCATCGCCATCCGTCCACAGCTGTTTGCCCAACCGGCCCTGATTGTTGGCAATTACCGAGTTTGCCGCTTTCAGAATCATCTGGGTGGAGCGGTAATTCTGCTCCAGACGTACCAGCCGGGCGTTCGGGAAATCCCGCTGGTACTGCTGAATATTTTCGATTTTCGCACCCCGCCAGCCATAGATAGACTGGTCGTCATCGCCCACAACGGTCAGGGGTACCCGGTTACTGGCCAGCACCTGTAGCCAGGCATATTGAATGGTGTTGGTATCCTGAAATTCGTCCACCAGAATATGCTGGAAGCGTTTCTGGTAATGGGCCAGCAATTCGGGACGATGCAGCCACAGTTCATGTGAGCGCAACAGCAACTCGCCAAAATCCACCAGACCGCCCTGCTGGCACAGCTGTTCGTAGCGCCGGTAGATGATCAGCATGGTGGTGGTGAAGTGGTCGCCCGGGTTTTCCTGAATATGATCAGCCCGCAGCCCTTCGTCTTTTTTACCGTTAATAAACCATTGCGCCTGCTTTGGCGGCCAGCGGGACTCGTCAATCTGATTTTCCCGCATTACCCGCTTCACCATGCGCAGCTGGTCATCGCTGTCCAGCACCTGAAAGTTCTCAGGCAAACCGGCGTCCTGCCAATGCGATCGCAACAGCCGGTGCGCTATACCGTGGAAGGTGCCAAACCACAATCCCCTGGCCGGAATATCCATCATCTGTTCTATGCGGTAGCGCATTTCCTTAGCGGCTTTGTTGGTAAACGTAACCGCCAGAATGCCCGTGGGCGGTACACCTTTGTCCACCATCAACCACGCAATACGATGCACCAGAACCCTCGTTTTACCGCTGCCAGCGCCGGCCAGTACCAGCAAATGATCATTGGGTGCAGTAACCGCTTCACGCTGGGCATCGTTCAAGGGGCTGATTATGTGCGAAACATCCATGGGGTAATAACCACTGTATCCGGGTGAATGGGGGTAAACATCAAGCAGGATTGAGGTGTGTAAAGTTATGAGCATACCGGCCGACAACAGAATATAACATTCAGAGACAAAATCGCCATGTCATCCCCCGGGCGACTACCGTTACACTTGCCCCCGCAAACCCGGGAGCCACACCGCCAGGAACCTCTTTATGCTGTCGTCACTGAAAATTTCCCAAAAACTGGGCCTTCTTGTGGGCATTGCCATTCTGGCCTTTCTGATCAGCCAGGGCTTCGCCTTTATGACCGAGCGCTCTAACACCGAACGGCTGAACGAAGTGCGGGACCGGCTGTACCCCACGCTTGAGTTAACCAATATCAATGAGGGTCAGTT
>CAYUTG010000085.1:0-11122 GCA_964447555.1 uncultured Marinobacter sp. | reverse complement strand
GATATTCCTGACCACACAAATCGGGTACGACCGGCTGGAACCCAGCGATCTGATCAACAGCCTGCACGACAGCCTTGAACGACTGAAAACCGACCATGTAAACCTGGCTCTTATTCACTGGCCATCGCCAGGTAACGATGTGCCGATGGCAGACTACCTTGGGGCATTACGGGATGCACAGCGCGAAGGCCTGGCAGAGCACATTGGTATTTCCAATTTCACCTGCGCGCAAATGGATGAGGCCAGGGCCATTCTGGGGGAGGCACCCATTTTTACCAATCAGGTAGAGGTGCACCCGTTCCTGGCGAACCGCCGTGTGGTTGAGCATGCTCAGAAGCTGGGCATTACCGTTACCGGTTACATGCCATTGGCTGTTGGCAAGGTGCTGGAAAACGAGACGCTTCAGCAGATTGGTGCGCAACACAACGCCTCGGCTGCCCAGATTGCCATTGCCTGGTCTGCATCCCGTGGTGTGGTGCCTATTCCCTCGTCAACCCGCCCGGCTCACCAGAAGGCGAACCTTGATGCCCTGAATATCCAGCTGAGCGCTGATGAAATTCGGGCGATTGACGCACTGGATTGTAACGACAGGGTGGCAGACCCGGACTTTGCGCCCGCCTGGGACTAACACAGAGCCAGCCAGACGGCAGGCCCGAAGCCTGCCGTTTATGGCCGGCTCAGGCCGCGTAGTGCGAATCCAGGTACGCCAGAATCCGGTCAGATTCAAACAACCCCTGGCCGGTATTCGGGTCTTCCAGATACGGCACCTGCACCCGCTGGTGCTTCTGGAAAAAGGCGTCTCGCTTACCGCCCGGAACTGGCCTGTAGGGGCCGGGCTTCAGGCGCTGCCGGGCCGGGCCGATTTCGGTCCAGTGCTCTTTGCCCATGTTGTGCAGAGTGTAGGGTATTTCCAGTTCGCACAGTTTTTCCCGAACCAGCCGGGAAAACGGGCTACCCTCGAAACTCCATAAGTGCAACGGCTGCTCGGGGCGCTTACTCATTGCGGCCCGTAGCCCCCGCAGGCCGCTGGCCGCCGAAGCCAGTGAACCCAGTGCCGGCTGCCAGACCTTACTCTGGTAATAGCCGGGCACCGGCCGCCCGCCGTACTCTTTAAACAGGTAGTTCACGATATCAGACGATTCATACATCACCGTGTTGGTGTTGTTATCCACCAGCAACGGAAACTGCTGCTTGCCTGCCAGTTTTTCTGCCTGGGCCCGGAATACCCGTCCACCTTTCGGGCAGGGGCGAATATCGACATCCAGGTTGAGCGCCGTCAACGCCTCACGCACCCTCCGGCAAAACGGGCAGGCTTCCATATCGTACAGAATAATCGGCTGGGCCGGTTGAGCCGCCTGTTTAACCACCAGGCAACCACGCCACGCGGTAAAAGACGAGGTCGTAACCGAGCCAAGCACATTGAGGTTGTGAACCAGAACGTTGGACATAAGCGCACCTTTTGTTGAATTCCTGCGCCATTATCATTCAATAGCGCGATTTTCCATTGGCCGGCCGTCACCACGAAAACATAACATTTGTACTACCTAACCTGATGATTCAGAAGGCCACTTACACGCTGTCACAAAAACCCAATACAAACAAAGACACTACTGTCATTTTTTAACGTCATGTATCACTTTTTTGCATAGTACCAGGCACAAAGATGAGCTATTGTTGAGAAATAAAATCTCATAAATAGTGATCATGGTGGTTCAGGGTATGCGGCGCACTCATTCAAACGGGCAATCAGGCTTTGCCTTCCGGGCTTCTCTGCTTGCCATTGCTGCAACGATTGGCCTGGCTGCCAGCCCTGCGGTACTTGGTGCCGGAGCTACAGACCCTGATTTCACTCCGAACCGTGTCTGGAGCAACCAGATGCGGAATTACGCTACGGAATCCCTGCACAACAAAGATGCTCTCAGCATGGCCGCCATTCCGCTGAACGGCCCGGGCATTGAGCAATATATCAATGCCGATAAGCTGATGAGCCCCGGCTCCATTATGAAGCTGGTCACAACCTATGCCGCTCTGGAAATTCTTGGCCCCACACACCACTGGGATACCGATTTCCTGACCGATGGCGAGATGGTTGGAGACACCCTGGAAGGCAACCTTTACGTGCGTTTCGGAGGCGACCCAAAACTTACCATAGAACGTTTGTGGAGCACGTTGCGGGAACTTCGCAGCATGGGCATTACCGCCATCGACGGCCAGTTGATTCTGGATGGCAGTTATTTTCAGGTAGACGGTGGTTTCCCCCTGTTTGAAGACAATGGTGATAACCCACACGCACCGTTTCTGGTAGAGCCCTCTGCCTACCTGACAAACCTGAACCTGCTGCACTTCCAGGTTCGGGCCGATGAACGGGGCACACAGGCCTGGAGTTCGCCGGCCCTTGCAAACATTGTGATTGATAACCGGGTAACCGCCGTGGAAGAAGGCCCCTGCCCTCGCAGGCGTAACTTCGAGTGGACCCCCATTTATCACGATGGCAACAGCAATGTGACGGTACGCGTTACCGGGCAACTGCCCAAGGGCTGCCGCACCACCAGTTATATGTCGCTGTTACCACACGATCTGTACAGCGCCTCGCTTATCCGCTCACTACTGGCTGAAACCGGCGTAACCATTACCGGTATCAGTGCCACCGGAACCACGCCAGACAACGCAAGGCTGGTGATGAAAACCACATCACCAGATCTGGTTACCATGGTGCGCGATATCAATAAGTGGAGCAGCAACGTAATGGCCCGCCAGATGCTGCTGACCATCGGCGCGGAAAACCGGCAGGATGACGAACACGACGACCGGGTTGCCGGCATTCGGGTTATTTATGACTGGCTGGAGAAAAAAGGCATCAACACCGCAGGCATGGTGATTGATAACGGTGCCGGCCTTAGCCGCCACAGCCGCATTACGGCTCGCCAGGGGGCAGAAATTTTACAGAATGCCTGGAACAGCCCTTTCGCATCCGATCTTATGACGTCCATGCCGATCATAGCCATGGACGGAACTATGGCCCGCCGGCTGAAAAACCTTGGCATGGAAGGCAGCGGGCGTATTAAAACCGGCTACCTGGAAGATGTTCGCTCCATTGCCGGCTTCACCCGTGATGACCACAACACCACCTGGGCGGTGGTTGGCATGGTCAATAACGACCCGGCCTGGAATGGCCAGGCCGTTCTTGACCGGATTCTCTACTCTCTGCACTTCCGCCCCCCGACTGGCACCGCCATTTCCCGGGCCAGCTCAGAGACAGAGGCGTCTCCCGGGGGGTAGAAGGAATCTACTCAGATGGTCAGATACCCACCATCCGCGTTGATGCATGCTCCGGTGGTATAGCTGGAGGCATCTGAGACCAGATACAACACGGTACCCGCCATTTCACTTGGGTCTGCCACCCGCTTCATGGGAATATGCGCCATCGCCTGCTTTTTGATGGCTTCGTTAGACGTAAGCGCACTGGCGAACTTGGTGTCTGTCAGCCCCGGCAGCAGTGCATTAACCCGAACGTTCTGCTGCCCCAGTTCCATGGCGAAGGATTTGGTCATGGAAATAACAGCGGCCTTGGTCACGGAGTAGATGCCCTGGAAGTGGCCAGGATTCACACCGTTCACAGAGGCTACGTTCACAATAGAGCCACCACCGGCTTTCTTCATCATCTGCGCCCCACGGGCACACATGAAGAAATACCCCCGAATGTTAACATCTACCGTCTTCTGGAAGGCCGCCAGGTCTGTGTCTTCTATCGGGCCAAAATAGGGATTGGCCGCAGCGTTATTTACCAGAATATCCAGTTTGCCGTGACTGTTGCCAATGTGCTCCCACAGGCTTTCAATCTGTTCCATTTCACCAATGTGGCACGCGTAAGCCTCTGCACTGCCTCCGGCTTCACGAATGCTGCTGGCAACCGCCTCGCAGCCGTCAATCTTACGACTGCTGACAATTACGTGGGCCCCGTAATCGGCCAGAGTGCGGGCAATACTTTCACCAATGCCCCGGCTGCCGCCGGTAATCAGGGCAACTTTGCCAGTCAGATCAAACAGGTTCTTGCTGCTCATTCGTTCACCTCAACGTATTATCGGAATGTCACCAGGGCGGGGTCTTCCGCTTCCAGGTGGCTGTAATTGTTAAACACAGACAAACTGTGGCGGGTACCGGAATACAAAACACGGGTTACGCTGGTATTGGCGATCACTTCATTCAGCCCCAGCGCCCGCTTATCATCAAGCCCCAGCAAATGCTGGCAGATCACGGAAATGGGCCCGCCAGAGGTCGCCACCAGCACATCCGCGCCACCGGCTCGTTCAAGCATTTCGTTAAAGGCCAACAGTACCCGCGCTTTAAAATCTGGCCAGGCTTCGGCGTATTCGTGGTCGTACTCGCCCGAGGCCCAGCGCTTTACGGCCGAAACAAACGCTTCCTGAAACGCCTTAGCCGGTTTGGGAAAGGCAGCCAGGTCTTGCGCCAGAACGGCCCGGTCCCGCCACTGCGGGCGGTAACCGTTCAGCACACCAACATGGTCAAACTCATTAAAGCCAGGCACTACCTGCATATCAGGGAAACTGGCACCATAGCCAGTCGCCATGGCTTCCACCGTTTCCCGGTGGCGTACAAGGTCGCCGCCAAACACCACCGCCGGTTCCAGCTTGTCAGCCAGCCAGCGGCCCAGCACCCGGCCCTGCTCCCACCCTTTCGGTGAAAGCTTATCGTAGTTTTCCTTGCCAAAACTGGCCTGGCCGTGGCGCACCAGATACACCGTTGCCATTACAGCGAACTCTCAGACATCAGCCGCTGGCAACGCTTTTCAAGATAATTGGCCGCATGGCCAAACACCGCAAAGCGCTTGTCCTGAGTCTGGCCGTGGTAATACCGGTAGTAAATCTGCTGAATAATCACCGCCAGCCGGAACAGGCCGTAAATTTCGTAGAAATCAAAATTGCTCACCTGAAAGCCCGATTTCTCCATGTAATACTCCACCACCTGATTCCGGGTGAGCATGCCGGGCCTGTGGGTCGGCTGCCGGCGCAACATCTGGAACGGGCCTTCGTCATCGGCCTCAATCCAGTAGGCCAGGGTGTTGCCCAGGTCCATCAGCGGGTCGCCAATGGTGGCCATTTCCCAATCCAGCACACCAATCACTTCAAACGGGTTATCCGGGTTCAGCACCACGTTGTCGAAGCGGAAATCGTTATGGATAACCACCTGAGCAACGTCCTCTGGCATTTTGTCGTTCAGCCAGGCCATCACGGCTTCAAAATCACCCACATCGTCTGTGTGCGATTTGCGGAAACGGTCACTCCAGCCACTGATCTGGCGCTGAACATAGCCCTCGCCCTTACCCAGCTTATCCAGCCCCGCGGCTTTGGCATCCACACGGTGCAAGTCCACCAGTTTGTCGATCACATTCAGGCACAGCTTGCGGGTGTCTGCCTCGCTCAGTTCAAAATCTTTGGGGAAATCCTGACGCAGAATAATGCCCTTCAGGCGCTCCATTACATAGAAATCGCAACCCAGAACATCATGGTCGTCACAAATCGCAATAATATCCGGCACGTAGGGATAAACAGGCTTCAGCGCCCGCATCACCTTCGCCTCCCGCAACATATCGTGGGCCGATTTGGCAATCTTGCCAAACGGCGGCCGGCGCAAAACAAACGAGCGATCGCCGTAATCCACCTGATAAGTCAGATTAGACGCACCGCCAGGGTACTGATGAACCTCCGGCTCACCGGCCAAGCCCGGAATCGCCTGCTTCATGAACCTGTCTATCGCCTGGTTATCCAGTTCCTCGCCTTCGCGGATATCCACCGCCTGGTCAATCTGAGTCATTCCGGAGTTTCCTCTCTGTCATTCTGCCCGGGGCTTTCAGTTAAGCCCTGGCCTTGCCCATTTTGCTCATCCAGCGCTTACTTTCCTTGTGCATCAGGTAATCAAATGCCCAGGGCGCATGGCGCTTCAGCAACCACATACGGCGCTCTTTCACGTGGGGGAGCACCCAGAAACTCTTCTCCTTCACCGCACGCACAATATCGTCAGCCACATTATCAGCCGTAATGCTGGAACGCTTCATCAGCTTGTTCACATTCTGCTGAATACCGGGAATATCCGAACGCATACTGTTGGTGAGATTCGTCTGGAAAAACGCCGGACACACACAACTCACATGCACCCCGGAATCCCGCAACTCCTGGCTCAGCGTCTCTGAAAGCGCAATCACCGCCGCCTTGGACACGTTGTAGCTATCCATCAACGGTGCCAGCATAAGCCCCGCCATAGACGCAATATTCACAAACGCCCCGGAACCCTGCTGTTTGAACAACGGCGTAAACGCCTTACAACCACGAACCACACCCATCGTATTGATGTCCATGATCCAGTCCCAGTCCGCCATGGTGGTGTCCTCAATAGACCCTGCCGAGGCCACACCCGCGTTGTTCACCACCACATCAACACCGCCCCATCTGGCGGTAAGATCGGTACAAATCCTCTCCAGATCTGTCAGCCGCCGAACATCACACTCAACAAAATAGCCCTCGCCGCCATCACGGTTAATCTCCTGCTCAACCGCCGCGCCCTGCTCCGGATCAATATCCCCGATACAAACCCGCGCACCCTCACGAGCATAACGAAGCGCAATCGCCCGCCCCAGCCCGCTGGCACCACCGGTAATAAATACTCGTTGTGTCATGTGTCTACCCTTTTTTATCTTTAATATCTGAAGCCCGCACAGAAGTATGACGGAGCCAGCGGAAGGATGGTTCTGAAACTGTGCGAAGCCATGGATGGCGAAGCCCAAGCGTCACAAGGACGTGCCGAAGGAGCGTGTTTCAGAACCATCCTTCCGTTGGCTCCCAGCACCGAGGCCAACAGTTTTCAGTTTTTATACTTAAGCAACTCAAGCCGAGCCACCATAGCCCGGTGAACCTCATCCGGCCCATCCGCCAGCCGCAACACCCGCGCATAAGCAAACAACTGAGTCAGCGGGAAATCGTCATCACTCACACCCGCCCCACCGTGAATCTGAATAGCCTGATCAACAATCGTCTGAAGCATCGAAGGCACCACCGCCTTAATCATCGACACCTCCTGAATCGCCCCCATAATCCCCTTGGTATCCAAAGCCCAGGCACACTTCAGTGTTAACAGCCGTGCCTGCTCAATCGCCATCCGGGCATTAGCAATAATGTCCGGGTTACCACCAAGCTTGGCAACAGGCCGCCCGAACGCCTCCCGGCTCATCGCCCGCTTAATCAGCAACTCAAGCGTGCGCTCGGCCGCACCAATAGCCCGCATACAATGGTGGACACGCCCCGGCCCCAGACGGCCCTGCGCAATCTCAAACCCACGGCCCGGCCCGGCAATAAACGCACTCTTTGGCAAACGTACATTCTCAAACAACACCTGGCCATGGCCG
Organism: uncultured Marinobacter sp.; assembly: GCA_964447555.1. Taxonomy (GTDB): domain Bacteria; phylum Pseudomonadota; class Gammaproteobacteria; order Pseudomonadales; family Oleiphilaceae; genus Marinobacter. The sequence goes on along the minus strand of CAYUTG010000085.1, from coordinate 3,705 downwards.
TACGGCTCATCGTACTCACCAAACACCGGCAACATACGCACTACCGTCACACCCGGCGTATCCAGCGGAACCAGAACCATCGAATGCCGGCGGTGCTTATGGGCATCCGGATCTGTCAGCCCCATAAAAATACCCACCTTACAATCCGGATGGCCAACGCCGGTGCTCCACCACTTGCGGCCATTGAGCACCACCTCATCACCCTCAACAACCGCCGTGGCCTCCATATTGGTTGCGTCTGAAGACGCCACCGCCGGCTCCGTCATAAAGAACGCCGAACGAACCTCGCCACTGAGTAGCCGGGGCAACCATTCCGCTTTCTGCTCATCAGAACCGTAGTGAATCAGCACTTCCATATTGCCCGTGTCCGGGGCATTACAGTTAAAAATCTCCGGAGCAATAAAACTGCGGCCGGTTTCTTCTGCAATCAGCGCGTAATCTGAATTCAGCAGGCCACAACCGTACTTTTCATCCGGAAAAAACATATTCCAAAGGCCCCGAGCCCTGGCCTTTTCTTTTAATTCACGGATAACCGGCAGCACAACCCAGCGGTTATCCTGAGCAGCCAGCTCTTTGTGATACTGCGCCTCAATCGGGAAAATCTCATCCTTCATGAATTGCTTCACCCGGTTGAGATAATCCTGGCCTTTTTCAGAAATATTGAAGTCCATCGCCACGTCCCCATTTGGATTGCACAATCAGGTGCACTGGAATAATTGGATAATTCCAGTCTAGGCCCGGCTCTACTATTACGCGACTGAATTATTCTTATCGTTTATCATTATTCATACTTATTCACCAAAGCGGATGTTAGACCATGGCCCTGAACCGTCTGGACCTGAACCTGCTGCACGTTTTTGACACCATTTACCGGGAAGGAAGCCTGACCCGTGCGGCCAAGGTGCTGCATTTAACACAGCCCGCCGTCAGCCACTCACTGGCCAGATTGCGGGACCACTTCGACGACCCGCTGTTTACCCGCCAGGGAAACCAGATGGTGCCCACGCCCCTGGCCCGGAGATTTCTGGAATCCATGCGGCCGGGGCTCACCCAGATTCAGGGGGCGGTAAACCAGTTTCACGCATTCGACCCCGCCAGCCAGCGAAAAACCTATTCACTCGGGTTAAGGGATATTCTTGAATCGACCTTCCTGCCTCAGCTTATGAGCCGGCTGGCGGCCTATCCGGAGCTGGAAATTGCCAGCCGGCAGGTTGCACGGCGGGAAATGGAGTCTCTGCTGGCCGCCGGGAAGCTGGACTTTGCCGTGGATGTGCTCTTGCCGGTAAGCAACCAGACCGCGCACGAACGGCTGCGGCAAGACAGAATGGTGGTGCTCGCCCGCAAAGACCATCCGCTGGCAGCCGATGCCATTGCCATGGAAAACTACTTATCGGCACAACATGTGCTGGTGTCATCCCGAACCGAGGGGCCGGGCATTGAGGATTTTGAACTGTCCCGCCTCGGCGTGCAGCGCAGCATACGATTACGCTGCCAGCACTATTACGCGGCATGCCGTGTGGTTGAGGAAACCGACCTGCTGCTCACCATGCCGGAAATCTACGCCGGGATTATTGCCCAGCGGGCAAACGTTACCATTATGGCGCCGCCGGCAGACTTCCCTTCCATCGATGTACACCTATACTGGCACAAAGCCTACGAACGGGAGCCTGCGCTGATCTGGTTCCGGGAGCAACTGCGGAGCATTGCCTGAGCGGTTGTCAGTAAGCACCAACCAGCACCAGAAACCCGAAGAAGGCTGCTGCGGTAATCCCCAGCGCAGCCAGTACAATACCGAACCCCCACCAGATAGCAGCGCCATCTGAGATATTGACGTCATGGCCCTTCAGGGTGCGATAAAACGCCCAGGGGCCAAGCAGAAACGCCCCGACAACCATAAACACCAGCCCCACACTCATGCCGGCAAAGGTCCAGGTGGCCAGTGCGGTTGCCCGCTGCTCCAGTTGCTCTGTTACACCTTTATGCTCCAGAAATTTTTTGCAGAATAACCACAGCAAAGCAAACAGTACGGCCACAAACACCAGCCCGCCAATGACCGTTAATACGCGATAGAGCACGGGTAACATCCTGTCGACAAAAAGCATGATAGCTGGCACAACCGGCGCCAGCCCTGACAAATCCGTTATTCACTATAGCTTTTAACCCCTTGCAGGTGAAACCGGTGTACGGTCTTACCCTCATATGCGCTGGCATCCCCCGGCTTCATGACTAAACTGGAGTTTGGCACCCAGCCGAGCCCATTTGAAAGAGGAGCCCCGTAATGGCCGAGACTACCCGTATTGCAGTTACTCCAGGCGATGGCATAGGCCCGGAAGTGGTCAGTGAAGCGATACGCTGCCTGGAAACCCTGCGCACCAAACATGGCCTGGCTCTGGAATGGACTCGCTTTCCCTGGCCCTCACACGCCTGGCATGAAAAGCACGGCGAATCCATGCCCGATGATGCCCTGGCCCAACTGCAGAAATACGATGCCATTCTTCTGGGCGCTCTGGGCGACCCCGGCCCACTGAATGACCCGGACCGCTACCTGCTGTCAGACAGCGTGTCTCTGGCACCGCTTCTGGACATGCGCAAAGGGTTTGACCAGTGGGTGTGTGAACGCCCCGCCCGCCTGTTGCCAGGTGCCCGCCAGTACCTTGCGGATGAGCGTGCCAAAGAGATCGATATGCTGGTTATTCGTGAAAATTCCGAAGGTGAATACGTGAGCCAGGGCGGCCGCCTGCGCAAAGGGATGCCCGATGAAGTGGCCACCCAGATGGAGGTGTTCACCCGTAAAGCGACCGACCGCATCATTCGTTACGGTTTTGAACAGGCCCGCTCGCGTGCAGCAGAGCGGGTGAAAGATGGCCGGGAACGGAGTTTCCGCACAGTGAATGGCAACACCTGCGAAAGCCAGGTGTGTCTGGTCACCAAGCGCAACGCCCTGCGTTACTGGGGCGATATGTATACCGAAGCCTTTGACGCCATCAGTAAAGAATTTCCGGATGTCGCCACGCACCATGAACTGGTTGATGCAGCCTGCATGAAGTTTGTGCAAAGCCCCTGGGCTTTCGATGTGGTGGTGGCCAGCAACCTGCAGGGCGACATTCTGACCGACCTGGCTGCCGTGTTATCTGGCGGCATGGGTGTAGCGCCATCGTGCAACCTGAACCCGACTGACCCAAACATGCCATCCATGTTCGAGCCAACTCATGGCAGCGCACCGGACATTGCCAACCGTGGCCTGGCAGACCCTACGGCCATGATTTTTACCGCGGCGCGCATGCTGGAATGGCTGGGCAGAAAAGACCCGACTCTGGCGGCGGCCGGTAAGGAGCTGTTTGACGCAGTAGCGGCAGACCTGGCAGAGAATTCAGGGCGTCAGCGCGGTACCCGCGATATAGGTTCCGCAATCTGTAATCGTTTGTCGTCCTGAACTGCTGGGCGGCCGGCAAGACAACTCAAGGGGCAGAGACCAGTCTGCATGAGGGCTTAAATTCATATCGGGAGGCGCATCGTGACCAACCACAAAGGCAAGTTATCACCACTGCTTAAACAGGCGACCGGCATCACCGCAGCGAAAGGGGAAGGCGCTTATATTATCGACCCGGAAGGCCGCAAGTATCTCGATTTCACCTCGGGTATCGGCGTCACCAGCACCGGGCACTGCCCCCCGAAAGTAGTGGCTGCTGCGCAGGCGCAAGTCGC
>CAYUTG010000084.1:828-11125 GCA_964447555.1 uncultured Marinobacter sp. | reverse complement strand
TTGTATTTTTTATGACCGTCCTGATCACCGGCATCTGGAAATACACCAGCATGGCCCGCAATCGGAAGGCCATTGCACCACGTTATGTGGATGTCGCACACCGCAGTTCACTGATGTACAGTTTTGCCGCCATGCTGCTGGGCTGGTTTGCGTCCTACAGCATCTTTCCTGAATGGCTTAACACCCTGGCCGCCGCATCGGCATTGCTGTTCTTCGCTCTGGCCATAGCCAGTTACGAACTCCACGGCGTACTGAAAGACACCAGCAATCAGTTTCGGAAGCCCCATAAAATGGGCGCATGGTCGTTACACCCGGCCCTGATGGTGGTGTTTATGGTGGTGTTGATCATTGCTGAGGTGGGTGGTTCTGCGGTGCTGGGCGTTGGCGCTTTGCTGGCTGCCTGGTAACCCAGGCCTGTGCACTGCGCCGCACACAACACCCGCTAGCCGGGCAGGCCATCGGCACGGGCACTCACAAGAAACCGGGCGTAACTGATCACATATAACAAGTAGGCTGCCAGCCAGAACAGAAACGGCAGGCCAACGCCGGCCAGCAAATACATTTGCGGCCACCAGATGGGCACCAGTGTGCGCAAGAGCGCCGTTATGCATAAAGCGGCCAGCGCCGGCCAGATCAGCCGGGGCACACTGAGCACCCGCCCTGTATGCCGCAAGCCGGCAATACAGAATACCGACAAAATGGCCGTACCCGCCGCACCAGCAGATAACGCGTGGCGGCCTGCGTAAGGCGGAAACCCATCTACCAAAGTGGCCAGCCCAACCAGAATCAGGCCGGCAACCATCCACACATAAGCAGTTGTCAGTAACAATAAATACAAACGGGCCATGGCCCTGCCCCACGGCCACTCACTAAGGCGGTCTGTCTGAGCGGCCGCTGCTGCCAGTGCTATCCAGCCGGTAACCGGGTGCCCCGGTGCCACATAATCTGCAATCACAAAGAGCACCAGCACCGCCACCGCAAGATGCTCCCGCGCCGCGGTCAGCCGGGGCGGGCCAGATTCACCCATTTCCTTTCTGGCGACCATGGCCACCACGCGCACAATACGTGAGGCGGTGAGCGCAATCAGAATCATCAGTACGTTAACGGCCGTGTTTAACACCGTCAGGGATGATGGCAGCGACCATTCGGGAAACAACCACCCCAGATAGAACAGCCCCTGCACAAGCGTATAGGCAACAAACACCAGCCCCAGGCTTACATGCCTGCGCCCACCCTTTGATAACAAAGGCGGTGCAGCCCAGGCCAGCACCGCCAGGGGAAAGGCAATATTCACCCCGGCAACCAGAGGTGCCGGTAAACTGGCAGATAGCCAGAAAGCCACCCGCCCTGCCAGCCACAGCACCACCAGGGCCGCCAGACCCTTGCCCTCCAGCGGGCGGACATCCGCCCAGGAAGGCACAGACGTTAATAGAAAGCCTACCAGTGCAGCACTGACAAACCCGAATAGCATTTCATGCCCATGCCAGGCCAGCGGCGACAGGTTCATGGGCAAAATAAACTGTTGCAGCAGAGCCCCCACCCAGGGAATCAGGGCGATGGGCGCATACAAGGCACCCAGTAGAAAAAACGGGCGAAACCCATACGCAAGCCAGGGACCGCCAAAACCAGGGCTGTCTGTCATTGCCCGGCCCCCGGCTTTTTGCTCACACCCAGAGTGTCTGGCAGGTAGAAATGATCGTTTGGCAGTTTGCCACCAATAAAGTCACTGGAGAGTTCCGTTAATGCCGTGAAAAACTGCTCAAGCTGTGGCCGGGCATTAGCCGCGGGAACCATTCGAATGCGCGTACGGGGAATAGCCCCCTCAAACACCTGCCGGGATAGCGGCGATTTTTCAGCGCCCAGCAATGCTGCCTGTTCCGGGGCAGCCATTACCCAATCTACCGCACGGCCAATTGCTGCCTGTAACGCCGCCACCTGCTGCGGATGCCGATCCAGCAGTTCACGCCGGCACAACACCCCGGCCTGAGGCAGACCTACCGGGTTTCCGGTAAACCGCGCCCATTCCTGTTGCAAATCCAGTTCCCGTGACTGCAGCCCATACTGAACCGCCTGTAAACGGGTTGCGGTGCGCATGGGTTCGGGAAGCACAGCGGCATCCAGCCGCTGCGCCACAAACATCTGAACCGTCTCAAACGGGCTGGACTGGTAGCTGACGGTTACATCCCGGCCTACCTTCATTCCGGCTTTGCCAAGCAGGTAACGAAACACCAGGTCCGGCATATCACCACGCCAGGGTACACCGACATGCCTGCCTGCCAGGTCTTCAATCGTCCCCAGCGGGCCCTTGCCTGCAAGCCCCAGCATGCCAAGCGTTCCCCACACGTTGACGTTCATCAGCACCAGCGGCACACCCCGGTTATACAGGTTTGCCGCAACGTTGGTGGGGGTGGCTGTCAGCATAACCTCGGCTCTTGCCAGCCAGGCGCGCAACTGGTCCGGGTCTTTCCAGGGCTTCAGTTCCCGGCCCGGTATCAGGCCTTTTATCTCCGGGTCTTCCAGTGCTCTGGCCAGAATGACCTGCGGAATACCAAAGGGAGTGGCTGCAAACAGTTTGCCAGAGGGTGCCGCAGATGCCCGCTGGAAAGGCAATGCAGACAACAAGGCCGAACTGGCCGCCAGTTTCAGCAGGCTGCGCCGGTTGATTGAGTTCATGCCACCTCCGATTCAGGGTTGAACAGAAAGCTGTCGCTTACCACCGGCTCCCGCAGAAGTTGCCCCGCCGCCTCATAAAGCCAGGCCTGGGTACGTTCAGCAAAAGGTGCCGCAACAGGATACTCAAAAGCGACCCGCCCCGGGGCTCCGGATAAAACAATCACCCGATGGGCCAGCCGTAAGGCTTCGGTTAAATCATGGGTGACCAGCAAACTGGCAATGCCTTTATCGACAACAAGGTGCTGAACCAGAGCCTGAGCCTCACCTCTCAATCCGACATCCAGTGCACTGAAAGGCTCGTCCAGCAGCAGGAGGTCAGCACCAATAGCCAGTGCGCGGGCCAGCGCAACACGTTGCTGCATACCCCCGGAAAGCTCATGAGGAAACAGCGCCTCTTTGCCATCCAAACCAACCGAACCCGCAAGCTCCCGGGCTTTTGCCAGCCGTTCCCGCCGCGGAACGCCTCTGGCCTTCAGGCCAAGTGAAATATTGTCGAGCATACGCCGCCAGGGCAATAACCGGGGCTCCTGAAACACCGCTGCGGTACAGGAAAAATTATTTTCAACCGAACCCGACGTCGCCTCAACCAGACCTGCAGCCAGCCGCAACAGACTGGTTTTACCACACCCTGACGGGCCGACAAGGCAAACGGATTCGCCCGGGTGAACCCGCAAACTGATCTTGTCCAGAATGTTATTCGGCCCGAATGTCAGCGAGGCACTCTGTAAATTCAGCATCGCGTTGCCTTTCAAAAAACCGTGTATTGCCTGAACCAGACAGGAGTCACAGGCCTGGTTTCGTACCAGAAGCGCCCTGCCGCCAGGGTTCCATTTTCTTTTGCAGCGGCCGTAACAATCCGTGCTCAGCAATAATCAGCAAAACCACGACCACCAGAATCCACGCCATGGCCCCGGCGGTATCCAGATTCACTCTGGCCATCGCAAGGCCAGCGCCCACGCCATTTTCCGTTGCGAACAGTTCCGCCATCACGGTGACTTTCCAGGCAATACCCAGGGCGGCAATCAGTGCAGGAAACACGTAAGACACAATGTGCGGCAAATAGAAGTCCCACAAACGCATCCAGAACGGCACCTGATACACATCGGCCATTTCCTGCAAACGAACATCCAGAGTACGAGCGCCAATCTGAGCCCCGGCAAAGGTAATCGGCAAAGTGGTTGCAGCCACCGTATAAACAGAGGCCATCGAACCACTGCCAAACCATAAAATAGCCAGAACAATCCAGGCAATGGGAGGAATGCCCAGTAACACGGTCGATACCGGCTCCAGCGCACGCCCCAACGTGTGAGACAGCCCAGCCAGAAGACCAAGAATCAGGCCTGAAATGGCCGCCAGGGAAAAACCGGCCATAGCCCGCCAGGTGGTTGCCCATACGGCCGGCCAAAGCTCCCCCTGTTGCCAGAACTGAACAACCGATGCCAATGCATCCCCGGGCCCCGGAAGCAGGAAACTGCCATAGTGCAGGCTACCCCACTGCCACAGTGCGACAAACAGCAATACTCCAGTAAGGCTGCCGCCCCAACCCAGCACAGTTCTGATCATATTCCCCATACATCATAGCCCTGCAAACCTGACACCAGAATAGCGTATGAGCTTGTCATTACCTTTGACATCTCTCAAATGATAATGAGCATCATTCATATTATTATTCATAATGCATAATCACACATATCGAATCCATCTTATCACCTTAGCCGGAGAATTCATGAATCAAAAACCTGACCAACTGCACCTTGTCATGCTCACACTCGTAACAACTCTCGCCTTCCCGATATCGGCACAGGCACAACCAGCACAACTGAACGAACTGGTTGTAACCGCAAAAGGCTATGAATCTGACACACTGAGAACTCCGAGCGCTACAGAAAAGCTGGATACTGACGATGCGCCCGCCTCCGAAACGGTGGGCGATTTGTTCCGGGGCAACGCCGGCCTTGCAGTTCAGGGTGATGGCGGAGCCTGGGGCGGCAACCCGGTAATCCGGGGTTTAAAGAAAGAAAGTGTGGTAATGCTGGTAGACGGTGTTCGCCTGAACTCCGCCCAACCACAGGGTGCAATCGCATCGCTTGCCGCCCTGAGCCTGATGGACAGTGTAGAAGTTGTAAAGGGGCCGGGGTCGGTACTGCATGGAACCGGAGCCCTGGGCGGCGCCATCAATATAAGAACACCTGAGGCTGGCTTTACTACAAACGCCGAAGCCCACGGCCGCTTATCCGGCAGTACCGGCACTGTAGACAGCAGCCTGGCCGGGGGCGCACTGGTTCAGCTTTCCAGCCGGAATCACGGGCTGGTACTGGGTGCTGCCGCCAAAGACGTAGACGATTACGAAACCCCGGATGGCGATGTAGAAAACAGTGGCTACCGCTCTGAATCCATGCTGCTCAAGTACGCCTTCCGCCTGACGGACAATAAAAAGCTGAGCCTGAACCTGCAGGCTCATGAAGATCGTGAGGTATGGTACCCAGGTTCCGAAAAGCCCGGCCCGGGCGGTCATGGTACACTCACAATCCATTCGCCCAGACAAACCCGCAAGCTGGCAGAGTTGGGTTATGAAGCTGCAATAGCTGACGGCACGCTGGATATAAGTCTGTACCGGCAGGAAGTCAGCCGGGAAATCCGGGCCTGGTGGGATTTTAAAGATCGGAATCAGGTGTGGAATGACGTCAGCTTTGACACAAACGGTGCCAAGACTCAGTACCGCCTGCCACTGGGCGACAGCCACCTTGTGACCGCTGGCCTGGAAGCCTGGAAAATGACCGCAGACCCACAGCGGTTCACCTACCAACCGCCAATGTCGAATACAACTGCCGCCAGCGCTCCTTTCCGGGATGGCGAAATAGAAAGTCAGGGGCTGTTCCTTCAGGATGACATAGCCATCCGAGACTGGAACTTCCAGCTTGGGGCCAGATACGACAAGGTAACGGGCAATGCACGGGTAATGGGTAATGGTCCGGGAGCCCGCACCAACGGACTGAAAAGCAGCGTTGAGACGCTTTCCTGGTCTGCCGGTGCTATTTACAATATTGCCGACACAGTCAATCCCTACATCACCGTGGGAAGCGCCTACCGGGCACCCGATATGCGTGAACGCTTTGAAGAAGCTCCGCGGGGTGACGGTTACTTTCACAAGGGCAACCCGCAACTGGACGCCGAGAAATCCACCAGCGCCGAGCTGGGAATTAAAGGACGTGGCCGCTTAGGTAACTACCAGCTTGCTGCTTTTTACACCCGTATTGACGATTATATTGCGGGCCGCATCACTGGAACTCATCACCCGCAAAATAACCTGCCGATCAAGCAAACTGAAAACCTGAACGGCGTTGAAATATATGGCGCAGAAGCCAGCTTTATAGTGCCCCTGGAGGCACTGAACGCTGCTGCACCGTCAATTGACCTGGATGGTAACCTGACCTGGCTGCGAGGTGAAAATAAACAGGACAACGAACCGCTATACCAGATGCCCGCGCCGGAAGTGACACTGGGGGTGGGGCAACAATCGCGCCCGGGTTTCAACTGGCACGGCCAGATTCGCGCCGTCGCGAAGCAGGACCGTACCGCGGATATGTTCTCCAATAATACCGAGGCCAGCACTCCCGGTTATGCTACCGTGGATGTATCGCTGGGGTGGCACTTCGGACCTGTAGGTGACCTAAGCAACCTGAACATGACACTGGAAGGCCATAATTTGCTGGATAAACGCTATCGGGAACACCTGACCGACGGTAATGTCCTCTCTCCAGGGAAAGGCCTGATCGCAAAACTTGAAGGTACATTTTAGCCATCTGGCCAGGCGAGTTGTCAGATCAGATCCTCCGGGCCTAACTGGGCCACGGAGGTCTTACCCAGCAGTGCCAGGGTAAGCTCTATTTCATACTGCATGTTCCCGAGCATTTTGCTCACCGCAGTTTCACCGCCCGCCGCCAGCGAATAGGCCCAGGGGCGGCCCAGCAGGCAACCATCTGCCCCCAGGCACAGCGCCCTGACAACATCCTGCCCGGAACGTATACCACCATCCACAAGGATGTCAGTTTTTCCGGAAACCGCTTCAACCACTGCGGGTAAGGCTGAAATCGTTGAAGGAGCACCATCGAGCTGCCGGCCGCCGTGGTTAGACACTACAATCCCATCGGCCCCTACCTCTACGGCAGCACGGGCGTCTTCGGGCTCCATAATACCTTTGATCACCAGTTTCCCACGCCAGTGCTGCCGTACCCACTCAAGATCCTGCCAGGTGACTGACGGATCGAACTGCTGATCCACCCAGACTTTAAAGTCTTCGGGGTTGCGGCCAGAGGGTACGGCATCCGCCAGATTACCAAAGGTCAGCGGCTTACCCCTGAGCGCCACATCCCAGAGCCACAAGGGGTGCGCGAGAATATCGGATAACTTTTTTAACTTGCCCCCGGCAGATAAACCACCGTTCATGCCATTGCGGACATCCCGGTAACGCAGCCCCAGTTTGGGCAGATCCACCGTAAACACCAGTGTTGAATACCCCGCCGCCTGTGCGCGGTCCAACAATGACGCGGAATAGTCTCTGTCTTTCAGCACATACAACTGGAACCAGTGATTGGCAGAGGTTGCCTCAGCCACTTCCTCCAGAGAGCATACGGAAACGGTACTCAGGCAAAACGGCAGGTTGTTTTGCTCAGCGGCTCTTGCCGCCTGCACTTCCCCCCGCCTGGCCAGCATTCCCGCCAGGCCAACCGGTGCCAGCGCAACCGGCATGGATACATCCTGACCAAGGATACTCCCGGCTGCTGAGCACGTGGAGACATCACGCATAATCCGTTGCCGGAAATGCAGGCCCCGGAAATCCTGTGTATTTTCTTTCAGGGTTTGCTCGGTAAAGGCACCACCATCTACGTAATCAAAGAGCATTCGGGGTAATCTGAGTTCTGCCAGCCTGCGGCTGTCAGCAATATCGGCGGGTACAATCATAAACTACAGCTTCGCATAGGTTTTATCTGACCAGTTTGTGTGTTTCTGCCACTCCGCTGTCCACTGGGCCATCTGTTTGGGGGGCATCGGTTTTGCAATGGCAAAACCCTGTGCATAATCACAACCCAGCTCAATCAGCAGCTCACCATGTTCACGGGTTTCAACACCTTCCGCCACCAGCTTTCTGCCAAAGGCCTGGGAAAGCCCGATAATGCCTTTTAAAATGGACATATCACCTTCATTGGTCAAGGCTCCCCTCACAAACCCCTGATCAATCTTCAGGGTCTGCACCGGCAACTGCTTCAGATAAGATAATGATGAATAACCGGTACCAAAGTCATCCAGAGAGAAGGTAACACCAAGTTTTTCGCACCCCCGGATGGTCTCAGTGGCCTTATCCAGTTCACCAAGCGCGGCGGTTTCCAGTATTTCCAGGTCCAGCCGCTCAGGCTCAATATCGGGATACCGTGCCAGCAAATCCGAAAGCTTACGTATAAAGTCCGGTTGCTGAAGGTGCAGAGCCGCGATGTTTACCGCCACGTCCAGCACCAGCCCTTCTTTATCCCACCGGGCCATTTGCTTCAACGCCTGATCAACAACCCACTCACCTATGCCGATAATAAGCGGATGATGCTCAATGGCCGGCAGGAAACTGGCCGGGCCCAAAAGGCCCTTATCGGGATGCTGCCAGCGAATCAGCGCCTCAACGCCCACCACCATGCCCGTACACAGGTTGACCTTCGGCTGATACACCAGCCGGAACTCATTATTTGCCAACGCCAGTCTCAGTTCAGACAGGAGTTGCTGACGCACCAGATACCTGCGCTGCTCTGCAGCATCAAGATAAAGCCAGCTACCTTTTGCTTCCTGCTTGGCACGAAACAGTGTGTGATTCGCCCGCCTCAGGAGCGTGTCTGCATCGCTCTCGCTACTATGGAGAAACAACACCACCCCAGCCGTAAAACTCACCGGAACATCGTGCCCTCCCAGCGAGAACGGTTGTGCTGCCGTGAGCCTGAGCGCCGCCAACTGAGACTCCACCATTTCGCCGTCGGTTACCAGAACCACAAACTCGTCGCCGCTGATGCGCGCCAGCTTGTCATTACATGCCAGCGTATCCAGCCAGCGCCGGGCGAGCAGTCCTAACAGCCGATCTGCAGACTCTTCACCAAAGCTGACATTAATTGCCTGAAAGCCATCCAGATCAATCGAGATCAGTGCCGCCGAGCCAGCCTGCCCGTGGTATAGCTCAAGCATGTCACGAACAGCTTTCACAATACCATTACGGTTCAGCAAACCGGTGATCGGATCAGAATAGGCCAGGAATTCGAGTTGTTGCTGGTGACTTGCTGCCTGTTCTTCCAGCTCTTCACGTAGTTGCTTGCGCTGCAGTTGCGATAACTCATCCTCAACCTTCAGACGAATCATTTTCTCCCGCATTAACTGAAGCGTGCTGGAGGACAGCTTGCCATAACACTCCAGCAGCGCAGACACCATCACCGGAACGGCACTATTGAGTTTTCTGTCTGCCTGCGCACAGGCATTCATAAACGACTCCCCCTGCTCTACAGCACGGGCTATGAGTATCATCCTTCGATCCGCTTCCAGAATATGAAACGCCAGCCAGCGGGTAAGGTAGTCGAACAACTCGGCCAGGACTTCACTCTCCGGGCCGCCACTGGAACGAAACATCTCAATCTGCTCAAAAAACAACTGATGCCCAGCATGATGGTCGCGCACGGCATCATTATCGCCCAGAACTTTCAGCCAAATGGCCTCTTCGGCATCAAAATGAAATTCTGTGTAATCAATCAACTCATCAAGAATGCGGGCACAATCAACAACCGAGGTACTGGAGGCAAAATGCCAGGCAAGCCGGTTCAGAATCTCAACAAGCATCTTGTGTTGTTTATCGATTTCTTCGTGCCCGGTCTCGAAATTCCGGCTCCATGGAAAGATTTCGAATCCGGCAGATTCAGCATCAATGTCGGACAACATAAAAACGACCTGGTAAACGAGCGGGAGTCAGTACTTATTATAGGTTACCCTCACCAAAACACTTGCAACCGCGACACATTTACTCATTTTTTTCATTTTATAACTATTCGGTTTAGCGACGGCGTGGTACTTGATTTGAATCATCAGAAAGGCCAATACCCCAACTGCTGGCAGGTGCCACCGGAATTCGTCTGCTACCGTTATCGTCAGTGCTTTTCCAGAGGGAGGATAACACCGTGAAATCCATTACTGTCCGGCTTTACCGCTACAATCCCGAAACCGATCACACACCCTACAATCAGGATGTGGAAATAGATGCCAGCTTCCGCAACCGCATGGTTCTGGATGTTCTTGAACACCTGAAGACACTTGACCCGACACTTTCGTTCCGACGCTCATGCCGTGAAGGCGTGTGCGGCTCAGACGGCATGAATATTAATGGTCGCAATGGCCTTGGTTGCATCACGCCGGTTCAGGAGGCGCTGGGAAAGTCCAATACGCTTATTCTTCGGCCACTACCGGGCATGCCCGTGATTCGTGACCTGGTTGTAGATCAGTCACTGTTCTTCAAACAGTATAAACGCATTCAACCCTGGCTGATTAACGATGAGCCGGTACCGGCCACCGAGCGTCTGCAAAGCCCGGAAGACCGGGCGAAACTGGA
>CAYUTG010000084.1:0-818 GCA_964447555.1 uncultured Marinobacter sp. | reverse complement strand
CCGTCCTGGTGGTGGAACCCGGAGAAGTACGTTGGGCCTTCCGGCCTGCTGCAAGCTTACCGCTTTCTGATTGATTCAAGAGATACCGCAACCGAAGAGCGGCTAGCCGGACTGGAAGATCCGTTCAGCGTGTTCCGCTGCCGAACCATCGGTAACTGCACTGCTTACTGCCCGAAAGGTTTAAATCCGATGGGGGCCATTGGCCGGAGGCCATGCTGGTTCGGCATCAGGTGTAGATATTGCCGGCAGGCCAGTAAGTTACTGACCTGCCTTTTCTAAAACAAACTGAAACCTAGAACCGGGCTGATAATCCCAGGCCGCCAGAGGCCGCTGCAACATCAGCACCGCTACCCATCAGATCTTCATAATCACTGGAATCGCGGAAATTAATCCAGATTTCCAGAGAGACCGGGTTCCAGTTATAACCAATGCCACCGCCGAGCATCAGGCCACTGAAATCGAGCTCATTGCTGTACCCGTTCATTTTCATGGTTTCGCTGAAGAACCCCAGAGAGCCATAGGCTTTAAAGCCGGTTGTCGCCAGACCTGTACCTGCAATTACGCTACCTTCCAGTGCATCAAGCTTGAGGTTGGAGTCATCCTCCAGGCTTTGCTTGGCATAGGTAAGACGAAAGCCGACGTTGTCATTAACAGCACCGGTTCCAAACAGTGCGAAACCTGAGAAATCATCTTTTTCTGTACCGTAAACAGTATCTGTATGGACTGCAGTCGCAAACGAAGCGATACCAGCGGAAAAATGCTTGTTGTCACTTACACCTTCGGCAAAAACAGGCAGTGAAACGCAGGTAATAGCGGTA
>CAYUTG010000083.1:9416-11322 GCA_964447555.1 uncultured Marinobacter sp. | reverse complement strand
TAATGGTTGCGGTGATACCATTAATTACCGTAAGCGAACTGAACAGTTGTGGCAGGCCGTAGTAGAACAGAAACAGCTGCACCAGCAGAGGTGTACCCCGGAAAAACGAGATAAACACAATAGCGAACTGATTCAGCACCGGTATTTTCAGCACCCGGATAACCGCAAACAGGCAGGCCAGTATCAGCGCCAGAACCATACCGGCCGCCGCCATTTCCAGAGTCAGGGGCAGGTACCTGAGCAGAACAGGTACCAACCCCAGCATGTAATCGACGTTCAGCGTGGTCATAGCGGCGAATCCGGTTCAGGTCCCTCAGGGAGTGGTGATATCAATGCCGAACCATTGTTCTGAAATGGCTTTCAGTTTGCCTTTCTCACGCAGGGACGACATAGCCTTGTTGACCTTGTCCCGCAGCGCCCGGCCTGCCTCAGTGTCTTTGAAAGGGTAAGCATTGGTCAGTGATGAAAAGGTGGGGCCAGCCAGCTGCAATGGCAACGGCTTGTCTTTGATAATCTGGCTGGCACTGACTCTGTCCATCACAAAGGCATCAACCCGGCCAAGGGCCGTATCCCGCTCAATGTTGCTCTCATAAGTTTTAATGTTGATCTTGTCGGCATAGGGAAGTTCGCGCAACAGGGCTTCGAAATTTGACCCCAGGTTTACCGCCACGGTTTTACCCTTCAGGTCTTCGACACCTTTAATGGTGTCGTTGCCTTTTTTCACCACAACCTGAGCACCATCGTACACATAAGGCTCGCTGAATACGTACACCGCTTTGCGTTCATCGGTAATGGTAATCTGGTTGGCTACCGTGTCTATACGGCCGGAGCCCAGCATGCCGAACAGACCGGAAAAGTTCGCGGTTACATATTCTACGTCTACCCCCATTTCCCCGGCGATCGCATTCATCATGTCTACTTCAAAGCCTTTGAGTGTGTCCTGCTCAACAAAGGTGAACGGAAAGTACTGGCCGGACATACCCACTTTTATCGGTTTGTCCCGGGCCATAGCGGGAGCACTGACTATCAGAGCAAGTGCTAACAAAAGAGACGAGAATAAAGATTTCATGGTGCCTTCCTCTTGGTGATCGTCAGAACAGGGTGTTTGGGTGTGGGTTCGGGAGCCGGCAATCAAGGCTCTCAGGAGAGACCGCTTATGATACGGAAATTAGATTAGCCGTCAAAATTTCGTTTTTGGCGCAAAATCATATCCTCTGCTAGTTTTGTGTACATCATTCATCTGATTCGCGTACAACATCGAATACTTCGATGGTCAATACTTGTGAGCTGTTTTCTCTGAAACCCTGTACGCAATCATGAACAAAGGGTTTTCAGCGGCAACAGTCATTCATTATTCAAGGAGCCGGCAATGGAACTCTTTTACAAAGTTGAAGACAGGCCGCCAATGGCAACCTCGGTTTTGCTTGCTGCCCAGCATTTGCTGGCGGCGCTGGGTGCCATTATTGCGGTGCCTCTGGTGGTTGGCGGGGTGCTGGGGCTGCCGACCGAAGATATGGTGGTGCTGATTAATGCCGCCATGCTGGTTTCCGGTGTGGTCACTATTGTTCAGTGTAAAGGTGCAGGGCCTGTTGGTATTCGGTTGCCTTGTGTTATGGGTACCAGTTTTACCTTTGTGGGTGTGTCCATTGCCATAGGGTTTGAGCATGGCGTGGCCGGTATTCTGGGGTCGGCTCTGGTGGCTTCACTGGTTATGATCATTGGCAGTTTTTTTATGCCGTTTATCCGCAAGCTGTTCCCCCCGGTTGTGTCCGGTACGGTGGTTACGTTGATAGGCCTGTCTCTGATTCCGGTCGCGGTGGACTGGTTTGCCGGCGGCCAGGTGGGGGATGACGGCTATGCCTCACCTGCCAACTTAATGATAGGCCTGTTTGTGCTGGCCTCCGTT
>CAYUTG010000083.1:0-9316 GCA_964447555.1 uncultured Marinobacter sp. | reverse complement strand
CATGTTGCTGCTGGCTGGCCTGTTTCCGGTTATCGGTGCGCTGGTGGTGTCTATTCCCTTGCCGGTGCTGGGCGGTGCCGGGCTGGTGATGTTTGCCATGATCATTGCCGCCGGTATTAATATTCTGGCTCGGGTTGAGCACAACAAACGCAACAGTATTATTGTGGCGGTCAGTATTGGTGCCGGTATGGCCGTGACCGTTCGGCCAGAGTTGTTAGCTCATTTGCCGGAGTTCGCTAAAGTAGCGCTGGCGTCTGGTATTACCACGGGTTCGCTGGTGGCGTTGCTGTTAAGCGGCATTCTCCCGGGGGGCGAGCCTTTAGAGCTTGACGATGATGCAGAGAACGCAGAAGCCGAAACTGCCTGAGCAGGGCTGATTACAGGCAGCAGGCCTTGAACTTCTTCCCACTGCCACAGGGGCAGGGTTCATTGCGTCCGGGCTTCAGTGTGCCTTCATGGGGGGTGCCGCTGTGGTAATACCAGCGGCCGCCCTCCTGTATAAACGCTGACTCTTCTTCCAGATACCCCCAGCCGCTTGTGGCGCGGTAAATTGCACGAAAGTTAACACTTCCACGGTTGCCATTATTCTCCGTTCCCAGTATTTGTAATGAGACCCATTGGGGAGAGTTGATTAATGTCAGATCGCCAGGGCGTGTGTCCGGATGCCAGCTCGCCAGCAGGTAATCGTTCAGCCCCAGCACAAAGGCACTGTACCGGGAACGCATAAGAGCTTCCGGGGTGGGCGCTGGTGTTTCGTACCGGTGATAGCGTTGGCAGCACTCTTCGTACGTTTTGGGGAAGCCGCAGGGGCAGGAACTGGTCATTGGCGGTTATTTCTGTGTCTGTCTATGATTAGAGGCATGGCGTAGCCTAGCGTTATTTGGTCGTGTTCGCACATCAATAATGGGCTTGGGCCTGGTGCCAGAACAAGGTAGAGAGCAATGCCCGGTACGTTCGTTGAACATGTAGAAACACAAGTGAATGTTGCTGATCTCGAAATTGGCATGCACGTGGTTCGGCTGGATAAACCCTGGGAGGAGACAGACTTTCTCATGCAGGGTTTTATTATCCGGGATGCCTCCGATATTCACGCCTTGCGCAGCCAGTGTGATTTTGTGGTTATACAGGGGCGGGTTGAGAAGCAACAGAAAGGTCAGGAAAAATCTGCTGGCCAGGGCCGCAAGGCGGGGCTTTTCAGGCGTGGCGCGCAGCGCTCAGGCTCCGAGAGCTCTGCGTCGAATCGGATCGTTCCCCGCAAGCGCGTTTCCTATATAAATCAGGTCAGCGCTGGTGAGGAGATGCACACAGCCACTTTGCGGTTTGAAGACGCCAGAGATACCGCGAAATCGATCATGTCAGGTTTGCGTATCAGCCGCACTCTGGATATTAATCAGGCCCGGAATGTTGTAAATAGCTGCGTAGAGAGTGTGTTGCGTAACACCAGTGCCCTGATGCTACTCACCAAAATCAAGAACCAGGATGAATACACCGCCGAGCATTGCATTAACGTCTCCATATTGTCCGCGGCCTTTGGGAAGCACCTGGGGCTGCTGGAAGGCGAGATTCGGAATCTGGCACTGTGCGGCCTGTTGCATGATGTCGGAAAAACCAAAGTTCCGAATGAAATTCTGAATAAGCCTGGCAGCCTGACAGATGAAGAATTTGCTGTTATGAAAAATCACGCAGCCTATGGCCGGAGTATTCTTATAGGCACTGGCAATTCATTGCAAAGCGCTGTCGATGTTGCGTTCAGCCATCACGAACGCCTGGATGGTACGGGGTATCCCAGAGGTCTCACGGCTGAGCAGATCCCATACTTTGCCAAAATAATTGCGCTGGTAGACACCTATGATGCAATCACCAGTGCGCGGGTTTATAAAAAGGCCCAGGCCTCTATGCGGGCTCTGGAGATTATCCATAAGAATCGCGGAACTCAGTTTGATACTGAACTGGCAGATGCGTTTATTCAGTTGATTGGCGTTTACCCGCCAGGCTCCATTGTTGAAATGCTCAATGGTGAGGTGGGCATCGTAATTGAGAGTGACGAAAAGTATAAACTCAAACCGAAGGTGCTGATGGTTCGGGATGCGGATAAAATGCCAGTATCGCCATACCGGGAACTGAACTTGAGAGCCGCTCCCAAAGATGGCAATGACACGGTTTATCAGATTGCCAAAGAGGTGCCAGATGGAACCTATGGCGTCGTTCTCAAAGAATTTGTTGAGGATGGCCTGATTGTGGCCGCCCCTTCATCCTCGTAATTCCAGCCGGCCCCTTCTCAAAATCCGCTCAGCACAGCCATGGACCCATCGCCCTCGCGCTGAGTCAGACAGCAGGCTAAAGGGTGGACCATTGTTGGTTACTTTCGGGTATGTTCCAGGTTTGATATACCAGACTGAAACAGACGATTACTCACATTTCTGGCGATACAGATGCACTCCGCGTTCTGAGGTTCCCGGGTAGAGTTTAGAAAACAAATAGTATGAGTTGTAACATTCAGGCGGTGATCGTGTCTGTGTGGTAGCAACGTATAAGTTAACGCATTCCTCACAGGCACCGATATGAGTCGAAGCAAACTGGTACTGATTCTGGCAATTGTGGTTGCTATAGGCGCGTTTCTGGGTCTCGATGGCCACAAACTACTAACGCTGGAAAATCTTCAGGCCAACCAGGCTGCGCTTTCGCAATGGATTGATACCCACCTTTTGCTGGCCGTGACAGGCTATATGGCCATTTATGTGATCATGACTGCCCTTTCCCTGCCGGGAGCCTTGATTATGACCCTCGCCGGGGGGGCGTTCCTTGGTAATTTTTATGGGCTGGTGGCGGTTTCCGTCGCCTCAACGGCAGGGGCTTCCCTGGCCTTTCTGGTAGCACGGTTTCTGATGCGCGATACCTTGCGCTCCCGGTACCGAATGTCCGTCGAGAAAATGGACCGGGGTGTGAAGCGGGATGGCGCGTTCTATCTCGCTACGTTGCGGCTGGTTCCGGTGTTTCCGTTTTTTCTGATTAACCTTGTGATGGGGCTCACCGCCATGAAGCTGAGCACCTACGCGTTGGTGAGCTGGGTGGCGATGCTGCCTGGCACGTTTATTTATGTGAACGCGGGCACCCAGCTTGGCCAGATTCAGTCGGTGGGCGACATTCTGTCTGCCGATTTGTTGTTCTCGCTGATTTTGCTGGGCACTTTTCCGCTGATCGCCAGATTTGTGGTTGGCTTTATCCGGCGCCGCCGCGTTTATGCGGGTTGGCAGAAGCCAGCTTCGTTTGATTACAACCTGCTGGTTATTGGCGGCGGTTCGGCCGGCCTGGTGTCTGCTTATATTGCTGCGGCGGTAAAAGCCAAAGTGGCCCTGATAGAAAGAGACAAAATGGGGGGCGACTGCCTGAACACAGGCTGTGTGCCGTCCAAGGCTCTGATTCGCAGTGCTAAAGCGGCAGATACCTTGCGCCATGCCGACCGCTATGGGCTGGAGTCCGTGCCGGTGAAAGGCTCGTTCCGAAACATTATGAGCCGGGTTCAGCGGATTATTGCGAAGGTGGAACCCCATGATTCCCCTGAGCGCTATCAAAAGCTGGGCGTGGACTGTATCTCAGGCGAGGCAAGCTTCGTCAGCCCTTGGGAGCTCAGTGTAACCGGTGCGGATGGCCAGACACAGCGCCTGACTGCCCGCAGTATTATTGTCGCCACCGGTGCCAGACCCACCATGCCGCCCATTCCCGGGCTTGACGATATGCAGCCGCTGAACTCCGACAACCTGTGGAATCTGCAGGAACAGCCGGAGCGGTTGCTGGTTCTTGGTGGTGGCCCGATTGGCGCTGAGCTTGCCCACGCGTTCGCACGGCTGGGTTCAAAGGTGATCCAGGTAGAACTGGCTGACCGTATCCTTGGTAAGGAAGACCCGGATGTATCCGATGTGATTGCTGCAAGGTTCGAGGCTGACGGTATTGATTTGCGGCTGAACCACCGGGCGACTGAATTCCGGGTGGAGAACGGCGAAAAGGTTGCCTACTGCGATTATGGCGGTAAACAGGTGCGGATACCCTTTGATGAAGTGCTTGTGGCTCTGGGACGCACGGCTAATACCTCGGGGTTGCAGCTTGACAGCCTTGGCATAAAGCCGGAAGCCAACGGCACCTTGCTGGTTGATCGCGATATGAGCCTGCGCTTTCCCAACATATTCGCCTGCGGCGATGTGGCCGGCCCTTACCAGTTCACCCATGCGGCAGCTCACCAGGCATGGTATGCGGCGGTTAATGGTTTGTTTGGCCAGTTCAGACGTTTCAGTATCGATTACCGGGTGATGCCCTGGGTTACCTTCACCTCACCGGAAGTGGCAAGAGTCGGCCTCAGTGAGACAGAAGCAAAAGCTGCGGGCGTTGCCTGTGAGGTAACCCGGTATGGTCTGGACGACCTTGACCGGGCCATCACAGAGAGCGAGGACCACGGGTTTATCAAGGTACTGACGGCCCCGGGGAAGGACAAAATACTGGGTGCGGTCGTTGTGGGGGCTCACGCCGGTGAGATTCTGGCGGAATTTACCCTGGCCATGAAACACGGTCTGGGCCTGAACAAGATTCTGGGCACCATACATCCCTACCCCACCTGGAACGAATCTGCGAAGTACGCAGCCGGGGAATGGAAACGCGCCCATGCGCCAGCCAGGGTACTGAGCCTGCTGGAAAAATGGCACGGCTGGCAGCGGGGCAGGCGGAATGCCGGCCGAAACGAACACAACAATGTAATAACGGGTGAATGACTATGACACACCATGAAGCAGCGACAGCGCTAAATGAGGCCCGCCCCGCGCTGAAACGTATTCCTGCCGCACAGGTGATAGAACCCCGTGCTTTTGACAGCTGGACGCATACTCGCAAGGGTGAGCCCCGCGGTTATATCGACGCAGACAGGCTGAAAGAACTGTGGATACACACCGGAACCGCCTGCAACCTGGCCTGCCCGTTTTGCCTTGAGGGCTCCCACCCCGGCGACGGCCGCATTCCGGGCATGAAGCTGAGTGATGTAAAGCCCTTCATTCACGAAGCCATTGATTTGGGTGTGGAGCAGTTTTCGTTCACCGGTGGCGAGCCCTTTGTGATCCGGGATTTCGTTAATATTCTGAATTACGCCAGCCAGCATAAACCCTGCTTTGTTTTGACCAATGCCACCGAGCCGTTGCTGAAACGCCGGCATCAGGTATTGCCGTTGCTGGAGAACCCATATCCGATTCATTTTCGTGTGAGCCTGGACTTTCCAGACCGCGAGCGGCACGACAAGGGCCGGGGAGAAGGCAGCTTTGAACTGGCGCTGGAGGGCATCCGCTGGCTGATTCAACAGGGATTCCGGGTGTCGGTTGCCCGCCAGACCGATCCGGATGAGGTTCCTGAAGACGTTGAAGCCGCTTTCCGCGAGATTTTCCGGGCATGGGATATTCCGGATAATCTGGCGTTTACGGCGTTCCCTGATCTGGGCGTTCCTGGCTCGGATAATGGCAGCCCGGAGATAACGGAAGGGTGTATGGACAAGTACCCCACTAAAGAAAGCCGGGCGCACTTTATGTGCAGCAATACGCGGATGCTGGTTAAGAAAGCCGGTGCGGTGCGGGTGTATGCCTGCACGCTGGTGGACGATGACCCTGAGTACGATCTTGGGGGCAGCCTGGCGGAGAGCCTGAATGAGCGGGTGATGTTGCGGCATCATCGGTGTTTTTCCTGTTATCGGTATGGGGCTAGTTGTTCGGCGCCTGGGTAGGTTTTTTGCTTTCTTGATTTTGGGGTTTGGGAGTTGGCGGCCTGGGGGTATGGGTTTGTCTTTCCTTGGAAAAGAACTCGCTGCGCTCAGACATCTTTTCCCGGCGGAAAGACAAACCCATACCCCAAGACCGCGGCTTGCTCCGCAGCGGTTCCAAAATTCTTGATAAGGAAGAGTAGTTGCGGATATTGAGGCTGTCGGGGAGCGAGAGCACAAAGTTTAACGAGGTGCCAGTCTATAAAGGTTCAAAAAATGTGGAGCGCCATGGACGGCGCGACCAAGCCCCCCATGGACGGGTTTACGGGCGTTTTTTGAACCTTTATAGACTGGTACCGATACCCCCGAGGTAAAAGGACCAAACAAAGCCCCCGGAAAACGAGGAAATAACCAAAAGTGAACACCACCGAAGCTTCCTTGTTCTGGGCATTTCTGATGATCTACGGCGTGGTTATGATGACCTCTGCCGGCTCCACGCTCGATTCTACCTTTACCTCACTGGCGAAATCCCTGGCCGTTGACTTGCCCAGGCTGGTGCGGCGTGCGCAGGAGCGGCTGCCAAGTATGCGTGTCGGGGCGATGGTGATGATTGTGTTTGCAGTAATCGGCAACCTGCCGATGTTTGCCGGAACGGACATTCTTAAGGCAACGACGGTCTCTGGCACCATGGTGATGGGGCTGGCACCGGTGTTCCTGTTTTACGGCTTCACCCGGTGGTCGCCCTGGAGTTTCCATCTCAGCTTCTGGACCGGCCTGTTGCTCGGTATTCTGTTGGCGCTGGGCCTGATACCGGCAAGCTGGGCTATTGGCGAAGGCAAATACGCCATGTTGCTGGGCGTTAACGCCTACGGGTTCCTTATCTGTACCGCGGGTTTCTTTTTGCCACTGGTCATGCGCCTGCTGGCCGGCAAGTCTCTGGCTGCAGGTGGGGTGCGATGAGCGAAGGCCGTAGCTGCCCTCTGGCTTATCGTTATCAGCCGTCTCCGTTGTGTGCGGAAGCCACTCCGGTTAGCGACGATGTGTTGTATATCATTGGTGGATTGTACGGAAACCCGTTCGCGCTGGATGAAATTGAACGCATGGCCCGGGCCGAGGAGCGCTTGGGCCGCCGCGTAAAACTGATGTTTAACGGCGATTTCAACTGGTTTAATGTCAGTAATGAGTTATTCCGTGAAATTAACAGCCGTGTACTCAGCCATACGGCCAGTCTGGGCAATGTGGATTATGAGCTGGCTACTCCCAACGCTGGTGCAGGCTGCGGTTGTGCCTACCCGGATTTTGTTGATCAGGGCGTGGTCGAACGCTCTGATCAGATTATGGAAAAGCTTCAGGCGACGGCCGCAAATCACCCGGATATTCGTAAGCAACTGGCGTTTCTGCCCAGATATTATTGCCTGTTGTTTGGAGGCCTAAAGGTTTTAATCCTGCACGGCGATCCGGAATCACTGGCAGGCTGGGGGCTGGCTCACGAATCTTTTGCATCGGGTAACCGGCAAAGGCTGGCGGAGTGGTTTCAGGCCTCCGGTGCGGATATGATCGCTTCTGCTCATACCTGCCTGCCTGTGCTTTGGTCCGGCATGGTGGGTGGGAAAGAGCGACTGGTTGTCAATAACGGTTCAGCCGGTATGGGTAATCTGACATCTGACCCTTGTGGTCTGATTACCCGCATCAGCCACACGGCACCAGTGGGTGATGCAACAGCAGGTCTGGAGCATGGTGGCCTGCAGGTCGATCTGCTACCTGTGAACTACGACATTCATGCATGGCTGCGGTTATTTGATCAGTTATGGCCTGCTGGCACGCCGGCGGCTGTCTCGTATCGAGCGCGTATTCTGGGTGGCACAGCGTTGCTGCCAGAAGATTTAATCTTTCCTTCTGCTTTTTAATCATCCCGCCATTATTGAATAATAAGCAATGGTTTACCCTCGGTTTACCCTCTTTATCCAGCCTGCAGTGGGCCTGTTGCGGTTTGTCAGGGGGAGCGCCCGACTTGAAATATATTTTGTGGTCTATATAATTCAACACTAACTTTTTGAGATGAATTGATCACGTTATGACATCAGAAGGATCGAATACCGCCGCCATCACTTTACGTACACCCGTTAAGGATGATGGCTTCAGGCTTCACCAGCTAGTGGCAGAATGCCCGCCGCTGGACCCCAACTCGATCTACTGCAATCTGTTGCAGTGCAGTCATTTCGCCGAGACCGGCGTGGCTGCGGAAAAAGACGGCTATCTGGTCGGCTTTATCTCCGGATATATTCCCCCCCAACAGTCAGACACGGTGTTCGTATGGCAGGTGGCTGTTCACGAGAAAGGTCGTGGGCAGGGTCTCGCCAAGCGCATGTTAAAGCACATCGTCAGCCGTGATGCCTGCAAAAACGTTACCCACATGGAAACGACGATTACTGAAGACAACGAGGCATCCTGGGCACTGTTCCGCTCGTTTGCACGTGACATCGGCGCAGAGCTCACGTACCACGAGCACTACAGTAAAGAGACCCACTTCGGTGGTCACCATGACTCTGAATTTCTGCTGCGCATCGGGCCTTTCACCAAAACGCCCTGAGCCGTCTCCTGTGCTGGCGAATGCTGATATTGAATGACTATGGAATTTTGAATTAGCCGGTAGACCGTGTATCTACCTCGAACCTGACATGCTAAGAGGAAAGACAATGGACAATATCTTTAAGTCAACCGAATCTGAAGTACGTGTGTATAGCCGTGCTTTCCCGATTGTATTTAACCGTGCAAAAAATGCACATATTTATGCCGAAGATGGTAAGGAATATCTGGACTTTCTGGCCGGTGCCGGCTCACTGAACTATGGCCACAACAACGATATTCTGAAAAAGGCGCTGCTTACGTACATTGAGTCTGATGGCATCAGCCAAGGGCTGGACCTGTTCACGACCGCTAAGCACGATTTCATGGAATCGTACAAAAAGTACATTCTTGAGCCCCGTGGTCTGGATTACAAAATGCAGTTTACTGGCCCCACCGGTACCAATGCGGTTGAAGCCGCACTGAAACTGGCCCGTAAGGTGAAAGGCCGTAGTGGCATTATCTCCTTCACCAATGGCTTCCATGGCGTAACCATGGGTGCTGTTGCGGCTACCGGCAACAAGCACCACCGTGGTGGTGTCGGCACGCCACTGGGCAATGTCGATTTCATGTTTTACGACGGCTACCTTGGCGACGATGTAGATAGCCTGGCTGTTATGGACAAACTGCTGACCGACAGCTCATCCGGTGTTGAACTGCCGGCGGCCGTGATTGTCGAGGCCGTTCAGGGTGAAGGTGGCCTGAACGCCTGTCGCGCCGAGTGGCTGAAAGGCCTTTCTGAGCTGTGTGAGAAGCACGACATTCTGCTGATTCTTGATGACATTCAGGCAGGTAATGGCCGCACCGGTGAGTTCTTCAGCTTTGAGTTTGCGGGCATCAAGCCGGATATTGTTACGGTTTCCAAATCGCTGAGTGGTTATGGCCTGCCGATGGCGCTGGTACTGTTCAAGCCAGAGTTGGATGTCTGGACATCGGGCGAGCACAACGGCACTTTCCGTGGTA
>CAYUTG010000082.1:0-11382 GCA_964447555.1 uncultured Marinobacter sp. | reverse complement strand
GCGGATTTTCTACTCAACAATATCGGGCTTACCAAGTATCTGTTCATTGCCATGTTTGCGCTGGCGGCGGCTATCCCCGCACTGGATACCGATCACATAGCTCTGCGCCTGCCCAGAAACCGGGCTGAGTGGCGGTTAAGTCAGGGCGTTCAGTTCATTGTGAATGGATTGATGGTCTCGTCGCTGTATTCCTACCTTGGCAAACTTGCCAGTTCACCGGGTGCACAAGGAGCCTCTCACCTGCAGTATGCCTGGGCCGCTGTATTTGGCCTGTTCATGGTTATCAATCTGGTGCGGTTCGTTAATGTACCGGACAGGGTGCGGGCGGGCAGCCTGTCACCTTCCTCTGGCCTGGTGATACCTCTGTATTGCTCCATGGGCCTGATTGCCATGAGCTATTTCTTCTTTGTGGATGGCTATGCTTCAGGCCTCGCGATCTATTTTGGCATGATGTCCAACCTGTCATCGATGTTTATCAACATCGGCCTGTATGTGCTGGTTGGTATGGTCCTCAAACAGACGCGGATGCCAGAACTGCTGCTGGATGTTATTAAACCCTACAACCTTCCGGCACCGGCACTGGCCTCGGTAATTATCTTTGCAACGGCCTTTCCCACCGCCTTTACGGGCGCATCGGGTATTTTCATTCTGGCCGTTGGTGGGGTGATTTACGATGAGCTGCGCCGGGCCGGGGCCGGGCGTCAGTTGTCGCTGGCCACAACCGCTATGTCTGGCAGCCTGGGCGTGGTGCTTAACCCCTGCCTGCTGATTGTGGTGGTTGCAGCACTGAACAAGGAAGTAACCACAACCGAAATGTATGGCTGGGGGTTCTGGGTGTTTCTGATGTCGGCCACCCTGTTTTCGGTGGTTGTCTGTAAAACGGAGGGTAACTGGAAACCACGACCGGCACCGGGTGCCTTCCGCGCCTCACTGGCCCGCCTCCGGCCGTTGCTGCCTTATGTACTGGTTGCGGCGGCAGTAATTCTGGGAATCCGGCTGGTACTCGGGCTGGAATTTAATGAGTACAGCGCGCCGATGATCTTACCGTTGGTTATGCTGGCGCTGGTCATGCTGGACGCTGGTCGTGAACACCGGCCAGCCGATGAATCCCGTGGCCAGGCATTCTGGCGTCGCAGTGCTTCTGCGGCCGGTGACTCTGCGGTGCACATTGGCGCATTGCTGGCTCTGATTGGTTTTTCGATTTGCCTGGGTGGTATTCTTGAGCGTTCCGACATTGTGCAGGTGCTCTTCCCGGAACACCTGACCAGCCCTTGGGTAGCCATGCTGGTGATAGTGGTTATGCTGACATTTATCGGCATGGTTATGGACCCCTTTGGAGCCGTTATACTGGTATCGGCCACGGTGGCTCAGCCTGCGATTCATCTTGGTATAGACCCTCTGCACTTCTGGATTGTGTGCCTGGTGGCCTTTGAGCTTGGTTATCTGAGCCCGCCGGTGGCGCTGAATCATCTGTTGACGCGGCAGGTTGTCGGTGAAAGCGAAGTGCTTGCGGCTGAGCGCACAGGTTCATTCTGGCACCGGTATGAGCGGTTATTGCTGCCCCTGGCAGTGATGGGGCCAACCCTGCTGATCGTTGCGTTCGGGCCCTTGCTGTTCTATGCGCTCTGATCGTTAGCCGCTACCCTGAAAACCATCGGAAGCGTGATTTTCCGGTGGTTTTTTTTCGTTTGGGGTATTGGTTTTGTGCAACAGTTCATACCCGGGAAAAGCACTTGTCACAATGTATCCATCTGATCTGTATTCTTAAGGCTCCCGCGAGAGTGTATGGTTTAAATACAGACAAAAGGTAAACAACATGCAGTGCAGGTTGCAGAGGTGGGCGCAGACAAATGTCCGGGCAATAGCGGTTTTCAGGCCAATAATCATAGCGCTTCTGATTTTGGGTCTGGCCGGGTGTGGTGGCTCGGACGATACCCAGCAGCCAGCACCGGTTAACGTTGCTCTGTCTGGCGTTATCGACATTGAGGCAGGTACCCGTGTCGATATGGATAACGCGGATGTTTTGCAGTATTTCAGGCCCGCCACTGGCTCCCAGGCATTACCAGCCGAATTTCTGTTGGCAGGGTATGTCAGCGGTAGTACAGGTGCCTACCCGGACGATCTGGGGGTAATATTTAACTATTTTGATGATTCCGCTGACCATTATACACTGCCTTTTGGTCCGGGATTTGAAATCAGCCTGCAGGTTTTTGAGACCCGCGCAGGATCCGCCTCTGATGTCACCCTGAAACTGACGGACACCAGAGGGAGGTTGATTGATCAGAAAACCGCGAATCAGTCCGGCGCCAGAGTATCCGTCAGCTCTGCAGCCATATCAGGGGGCCGCTATAACCTGTCGGTTGAATCTGAGGGTACGGCTCCCATGCTCTATATTCTCTCGGCCCAGCGGGTCGGTGGCTCTCTTGCCCGGTCATTTCAGTGGCCGGCTTATGATTATGTTACTGGCGAAGCGATTGTCAGCCTGGTTGATCCTTCATCCGTTGCCAGTAAACCTCAGGCGTTTGCCTCCCAGGCTATGTCCCAGGCTCAGGTCAGCCAGGAGCTGGCACCCGGGGTTCTGGTGGTCAGGCAGCCTGCACTGGCGGGTAAGGCATCTGCAGGCAGGGCTACAGACACACTGGCATGGATTAAGACACTGAAAAGCGACCCGCGGGTAAAGTGGGCCTCTCCGAACTACAAAGTGCATGCCCTGAGCACGCCGGTGAATGAACCGCTGTACAACTCAAGTGTGCTGGGGCAGCAGTGGCATTACAGCCTGATAAACGGCCCCGTAGCCTGGCAGTTGGCGCCTGATGGAGGGCGTGATGTCAAAGTGGCTGTGGTTGATACCGGTTTGTTTTACAACGAAGATACTAACAGCGGGCACAGTGATTTGAAGAGTAATTTTGAGCAGGGTTATGATGCGGTTGATGGTGGTTGGCCGATTGACCCCGGTAATACCGTGGGCGGGAGCGTTTTCCATGGCACCCATGTGGCTGGCACCATTGCCGCGCTGGTCAATGGCAGAGGCGGTGCCGGTGTTGCGTTTAACTCAAAACTGGTTCCGGTTCGCGTACTTGGAGAGGGCGGTGCCGGAACTCTGGCCGATCTGATCGAGGCCATGAAATGGGTGGTCGGGATGGATTCGGGCACACCGCGGGCAGATGTCGTGAATCTTAGCCTGGGAGGGCTTCCCTGTAACGATCCCGCGGTCAGTAGCGCCGGGTTTGGAAGCCTGCAGAGTTATATTACCGTCGGGGCGAAAACCAGGAACATGCTTTTTGTCGCTGCAGCCGGCAACTCCGCTACCAGCGACCCCTCCTGTCCTGCCCGCCTGGATAATGTTATCTCTGTCTCTGCCACGGACGGGGCGGGCAAGCTGGCCAGCTACTCGAACTATGGCCCGACAATTGATATAGCCGCACCCGGTGGGGATGCCAGCCGGGGCAGCAGCGGTAACAGCCAGGGGGATCTGGTAAGCAGCACCAGTGCTGCCGTGGTAGATGGCAAGCTCACTGAGGTTTATCTTGGCCTTCAGGGCACCTCGATGGCTGCACCCCATGTTTCTGGTGTGCTCGCGCTAATGAAAGCGGCGCAGCCCTCGCTGAATTATGATCAGGTGCGGGGTTACCTGAACAGCGGAGCCCTAACCGTATCGCCCTGCAGCCCTCCGTGCTCCCGTACTGACGACCTGGGTTTTGGGTTGTTGGATGGTGGCAAGGCCATGCAGGCAGTATTGTCTGGCAGTGCGCCGGAACTGATTACCGCATCGCCTGCTGTGGTAAGCCTTGCCGCTGAAGCGTCTCAGGTTGATACCCGCACCATTACCATTACACCGCTGGGTAGCCATGGCGCGACGATTGAAAGCATTTCCTCATCTGCCTCATGGTTTTCTGCAACGCCGGACACCTCCTTGCCATTCAGCATTGCAGCGCAAGGCTCCATGGTGATCACGCTGGAACTCAATGCCGGGAACATCAGCCCGGGTATTTCCTATCGGGATGCACTGGATATCACCTACAGTACAGATACAGAAACGTCTGCTGTACTGACCGTGCCGGTGATCGGCCAGCAAATTACAGACCGGCAGGCACGGGATGCGGGCCGCCACTTTATCCTTCTGGTTAACCCTGACCTGAATGGGGAAGAGGATACGTTCGCCACGGTAGCGCAAACCATAGCGGTTGCCAAAGACGGGCAATACCAGTTCGCCTTTGTGCCAGATGATGGCGTAGAGCCCCAATACCTGAACGAGGTTCAACCGGGGCGCTATATTCTGGTGGCGGGAACCGATCTGGATAACGATGGCCTGATCTGTCATGCTGGCGAAGCCTGTGCGGAATACCCGGTGGCAGGACTTCGGCAAGAGATTGTCATTGAGAAAGGCCAGCCTGTTCAGGGCATCCGGATGACAACCAGTTATTCCCGGCCGTCGCTGTCTGCTGCCTCACCCGCACAATCACCCGGCAAAAATTTCCGGGGTTATCAGATTCTCTCAGCGAACCCCGGTTCAGCAGAATTAAAGGCCGTTGCACCCTAATGAATCGTTTGTATCAGGTTATTGCTACTAGCGTTCTGATTACCGGCTCAATGGTAGCCGGTTGCGCGGTTAACCAGGCCGAAACAGCCTCTGGTGCGCCCTTGGCGCGCCAGATTACCCAGTCTGCCCACTGCGGCTTATCGGCTCCCGGCCATTTATATCTGAACAGCAAAGATCAGATTCACCAGCTCGAGGCATTGCCTGGCCGCAACCTGTCTCTGGATCCACTGAGAACAATCGATTTCAGCCAGGAACACATCGTGCTTGTTGCTCTTGGGCAAAAACCGACAGGTGGTTTCAGTGTGACGCTTGCCGGAGCTCATCTGAGTGGCAGTGAACTTGAACTGAGTGTTCGTACCCGCGAACCGGCACCCGGAGCTATGGTGACCCAGGCGTTGACAACCCCCTGTGCCGTTATCGCCGTGGCTGCTAACGGCTGGGACAAGGTGCGCATTACGCAAGCTGAACGTAATCGTTGATCTTTTCTTATGAATCCCTAAGCTATGGGCCAGTTTGTGACCTAACTGTGGAGCTATTTCCTGTCTATGAGCGAACAACAGTATAACGCCGATGCCATTGAAGTTCTGAGCGGCCTGGACCCGGTGCGCAAGCGCCCCGGCATGTACACAGACACCAGCCGCCCGAATCACCTGGCAAGGGAAGTTGTTGATAACAGCGTAGACGAAGCGTTAGCTGGCCATGCCCGCCGTATTGATGTGGTTCTGTACGCTGATGGCTCATTAAGTGTTGAAGATGACGGGCGTGGTATGCCTGTGGATATACATAAAGAAGAAGGCGTGCCGGGTGTTGAGCTGATTATGAGCCGCCTGCATGCGGGCGGGAAGTTCTCCCAGGGCAACTATAATTTCTCCGGTGGTTTGCACGGTGTTGGCGTGTCTGTCGTTAATGCGCTTTCCACCCACCTGGAAGTTACGATCAAGCGTGGTGGCCAGTTACACAGAATGACCTTCGCCAACGGTGAAAAGACGTCAGAGCTGGAAGTTATTGATACCGTCGGCCGGCGTAATACAGGTACCCGCATTCGCTTTACACCCGATACGTCCTATTTTGACAGCCCCCATTTTTCCGTCAGCCGCCTGCGCCATAATCTGCGGGCCAAGGCAGTGCTTTGTCCCGGCCTGACCGTGACCTTTCTGCAGGAAAAAAATGGTGAGAAAGACGAGTGGTTCTATGAAGACGGCCTTCGGGACTACCTTCGCACCGAACTTGCCAATGTGGAAGCGGTTCCGCTTGACCCGTTTACCGGCAGTTTTTCCGGCAACCTGGAGGCTGTGGACTGGGCTATCCAGTGGCTGCCGGAGGGCGGCGATGCGGTCATGGAAAGCTATGTAAACCTGATTCCGACGGCTCAGGGAGGCACCCATGTTAATGGTTTGAGAACCGGCCTGCTGGATGCCATGCGGGAGTTCTGTGAATTTCGCAATCTGTTACCGCGGGGTGTAAAGCTGTCTGCGGATGATATCTGGGAGCGGGTTGCTTACGTGCTCTCGTTTAAAATGCAGGAACCGCAGTTTTCCGGCCAGACCAAAGAGCGCCTGTCTTCCCGAGGCGCCGCCAGCTTTATCTCAGGTGTGGTTAAAGACTCATTCAGTCTCTGGTTAAACCAGCAGACAGAAATTGCCGAAATACTGGCCGAGCTGTTTATCAATAATGCTCAGCGCCGCCTGCGGGCCAGTAAAAAGGTTGCCCGCAAAAAAGTAACGTCTGGCCCGGCTCTGCCTGGCAAGCTGGCTGACTGCTCCGGTGGTGATACGGCCCGTGCGGAGCTCTTTCTGGTGGAAGGCGATTCTGCCGGTGGGTCCGCCAAGCAGGCCCGTGATCGTGAGTTCCAGGCCGTCATGCCTCTGCGGGGGAAAATCCTGAACACCTGGGAGGTTGATCCCAGTGAGGTGCTGGCCTCCCAGGAAGTTCACGACATTGCCGTAGCCATTGGTGTTGATCCGGGGTCGGATAAACTCGACGGTTTGCGGTATGACAAAGTCTGTATCCTGGCCGATGCGGATTCTGACGGTCTGCACATCGCGACTTTGTTATGTGCATTGTTTGTAAAGCACTTCCGGCCGGTGGTTGCGGCTGGTCATGTTTTTGTTGCCATGCCGCCACTGTATCGTGTGGATCTTGGCAAAGAGACGTTTTATGCGCTGGATGAAGAAGAAAAACAGAGCATTCTTGATCGTATTGCGGCCGAGAAGCGGAAGGGCAAAATTTCTGTAACCCGTTTCAAAGGTCTTGGTGAAATGAACCCGCTGCAACTGCGTGAAACCACCATGGCGCCAGATACCCGCCGTCTGGTGATGCTCACCATTGAGGATGGCGACGATACGGACAGTTGCATGGATATGCTGCTGGGCAAGAAGCGATCTTCAGATCGTCGTGCCTGGCTTGAAGCTTATGGCAACATAGCCGATGTAGCTGTTTAGATATTCATTTTAATACTATAAAAATCGTTCTTTATTCTTTCTAATTATCTTTAAAGCCAGTTACTCTGTCCGTTTTCTGTTCGGGAAGAGCCGTAAATGGAATGGCAAGGCTGGTTTTCTCTGGGCCTGGCAGGCGCCGCGCTACTTATGATGAGCGCCGGGCGCATGGCGCCCCACATTGTCATGCTCGGGGTGCTGGTGGTGCTGAGCGCCAGTGGCATAATTTCCGCTGATCAGGCGCTGGCGGGGTTCAGTAACAGTGGTCTGATAACCGTTGTGGCCATGTTTGTGGTGGCGGCAGGTATTC
Organism: uncultured Marinobacter sp.; assembly: GCA_964447555.1. GTDB lineage: Bacteria > Pseudomonadota > Gammaproteobacteria > Pseudomonadales > Oleiphilaceae > Marinobacter. Next base: position 4,094 of record CAYUTG010000082.1, on the reverse strand, counting down.
ATCATTCTGGTGGTGTCGATCTGTTGGTTCACCGTGTACTCCGTCATCCCAAAAGTGTTCGCAGTGCGCAGGCGCGTATTGCCCTGCCGGTTGCGCTGCTCAGTGGGTTTCTGAATAACACCCCGGTGGTGGCCACCATGATTCCCGCGGTGCATGCCTGGTCCAGAAAGATTGGCATCTCACCATCAAAACTCATGATTCCTCTTAGTTACTCCGCCATCCTCGGCGGTACGTTGACGCTGATAGGCACCAGTACCAATCTTGTCGTCAATGGCCAGTATGAGCATTTAACCGGCACATCCGGTTTTTCAATCTTTTCGATCACTGCCGTTGGCTTGCCCGTTGCCGTTATTGGTGTTGCTGTGATGTTACTGGTAATGCCACGGTTTCTGCCCGACCGGGAAGACCAGCACAAATTCGGTTCCATGAGGGAGTTTACCCTGGAAGTGGCCGTGGCTACTGACGGCCCTCTGGTGGGCAAAACAGTTGGTCAGGCCGGGTTGAGAGAACTCGAACGGCTGTATCTGGTAGAAATTGAACGTGACGGCAGCGTTGTTATTGCGGCACCCTCAGAAGAGCGACTGAGGGGAGGGGACCGATTGGTGTTTGCCGGTGATACTCAGGCTATTTCTGATTTGCTGCGAATTAATGGCATTGTGCCATCGGTGAATACCGATGAGCCCAGCATCAGCCAGCACCGGGCTGAGCGGTGCCTGGTAGAGGCAGCGTTGTCACCTCAGTCTGATGTGCTTGGGTTAACCATCCGTGATGCCAGAATTCGTGACCGCTATGGTGCTGTGGTACTTGCTGTGGCCCGTGGCGGCGAGCGAGTGTCAGGCAATCTGGGTAATATCCGGTTGAAGCCGGGCGATATACTGTTGCTGGAGGCGCGCCCGGCGTTCCTCAGCCGTCAGAGATACAGCAAAGACTTTTTGCTGATCAATGATCTGGAAACTGAAACCCCCCGCCATGACCGTGCGTGGCTTTCCTGGGGCATATTGCTGGTACTGATTGGCCTTGCGGCCTGTGGCCTGCTCAGCATGCTGAATGCTGCACTGCTGGGCGCGGCACTTATGATCGTTTTCGGCTGCTGCTCAGTGTCACAGGCGCAAAAGGCGGTTGATGTTCCGGTCATTCTGACCATTGCCGCATCGTTTGCGCTGGGCGCGGGCCTGGAGGAAACCGGTGCCGCGACCTACATGGCAAGAGGCATTCTCGGGCTGAGTCAGGGGCATGTGTTGCTGGCGGTTCTGCTGGTGTACTTTTCCGTGTCTGTATTAACCGAGGTGATCACCAATAATGCGGCCGCGGTGCTGGTGTTACCCGTTGTGCTGTCTATGACAGCCAGCATGGGTGTGGCGCCAGAGCCCTTCGTTATTGCGGTTATGATGGCCGCGTCTGCCAGCTTCGCAACGCCACTGGGGTACCAGACTAACATGATGGTATTCGGGCCGGGGGGGTACCGGTTTGGTGATTTTGTGCGTGTGGGCTTGCCGATGAATGTTTTTATTGGCGGGGTGACAGTGATGGTTATCTCGTTGGTATACGGAATCAGCCCTGGCTGAACATTTGCTGTGCCGAATTGGCCAGAATGTCGCAGCAAAGAACTTTGAGCTCGCCATTGTGATAAAACGCCAGCGACAGGGTGACACACATATAAGCACCGGTAACACACAGATAGGGCGCTGTTACCTGGAGGGTTTCCGGCGTGGCAAGCGCCTGGCGCAGGTACTGTTGCTGAAACCAGTCGGCATTCGTTGTGCCTTCCAGTGGCCGGAAGCGCAGGTCAAAATGTTTCAGCCCCGCTTCTGAAATCAGCGTATTTCCCAGTTGCCTGCCGTTTTTATCTACAAGGTAGCAACGGGATACGACCGGGTGCTCAAGAAGTTCCTGGCAGGCACTGTGCATTTGCCCGCCGTCACGTAACCTGTCTGTGGCATTCAGAAACAGGCGGTCAAAAAAGCGGGCCAGTTGCTGTGTCGGGTCCCGGGTTATCTGGCTGCGGGTTTTGTATTCCTGCAGCAGTTCGCCGAAATCTGCCTGGGTCCCGGCCAGGGACTCCAGTTCAATGCTAGGCCTTCTGAAGAAAAAGCCCTGTACAAAATCCACACCAGCATCAATGGCAATCATGGCCTGATCCCGGTTTTCCACACCCTCCAGAAGCACCAGACAACCTGATTGATGGAGTAGCGAAACAATACCGTTGAGTATCTGGCGGGCTTTGTGGTCGTCTGTTGCCCTGGTGAGCAGGGTCCGGTCCAGTTTTACGATGTCTGGAGAGAGGTTCCAGATACGTTCAAAATTCGAGTGCCCTGCGCCAAAATCATCAATCGCGGTGAGACACCCCAGTTTTTTATAATAGGCCACGGTATCCCTGAGCCTTTGTGCATCATCCGTTGGCTGCTCAACGATCTCCATAACGATGCGGTGCGGAGGCAGGCCGGTTTTTTCCAGAAGTTGCCCGAAAAATGAATCGGCGTGCTCGCCACTGGTTACCACACGAGGCGATACGTTAAGGAAAAGCCAGTTAAGCTGATCGCTGATGTCACAATAATTGCGGATGTGCAGGTAGCGGCACAAGCGGTCCAGAAGCAGATCTTCGCTGTCGGATGCCGGTAGCTGAAAAAGATGGAGTGGCAGTACGGTGGCGTCGTCAGTATCAAATGCCCGTATCAGTGCCTCATACCCCACAATTCGCTTGTGAAAAATGCTGTATATGGGCTGCAGTGCGGTTCTGAGTTTCAGGCCCTGAAAATGGGCCGTCCACAAGCCACTCTCTTTTTTCAGCATGGGCGATAAGACGTCCAGCTCAGAGGCAGGCAGCTTTTCTGGAAAAATGTGTGGCATAAATGAGTCTGATTGGTTGAACAAAAGCATTGACGGCTCCGAGCGAGCGTCAAACTGTCTACAATCAGTACAGGTGCGCCTGTTGCTGTGGGCGGCATCTCTGATACAGGCAGTAAGAATGCCAAAAAACAGGCACCATTACTACTATTTCATGACAAAACAGCAGGTTGTGCGAGACTCGGATGCGGGGCTCTGTTGCCCGGCTGAGGCTATCGCTGGACCTAACGTATGACGGCCCTTCAGGGCCGTCAGAGAATCAGTTGTTGCTTGGTACAACTATGCGTTCGTCAAATTCAAGTTCCATGTCGCCTCCCTAGCGTGCCGTTCAATGAAGCCCCTGACCGGGCGGGTAAGTATGGACATAGTCTATCGTTGCTATAATTTTGAACAATCCGTATTACCCGTATACGACAAAAGGCAAGGTTTTTTTGTGCATGATCAAAAAAACTGTCCAACCTGAGCGAAACATTTCAATTCTTTTCACCAATCAGTCCTTTTACACTGGTCGCCCACATGTCTGAAACAATGAACAAGGCGGTTCTGTTGTATGCAAATCCGTAATTCATCATCCGGTTATGGCGCGCTCATGGTGTTAATGCACTGGGTAGTGGCTGTGGCAGTTATCGGGTTGTTTGCACTGGGTTACTGGATGGTCGATTTAACCTATTACCATGAGTGGTATAACAAGGGCCCTGATATCCACCGAAGTGTCGGGATGCTGCTTCTGTTTCTTATGGTATTCAGGGTGGTCTGGCGTGGTGTCAATAAGACGCCGGCACCATTGCCTGACCATGGGCGCTGGGAAGTGCTCAGTGCACATGCGGTGCATCTGTTGCTTTATGTACTGTTGTTTGTTGCCATGATCAGCGGTTATCTGATTACCTCTGCCGATGGCTCGGCTATTGATGTTTTCGGCTGGTTCAGCGTTCCGTCTGTTACCGGCCAGATTAAGGGCCTGGAAGACACTGCGGGTGTTGTTCATTACTGGTCAACCTGGGCACTGGTTGCGCTCTCTGCTGCACACGCGGCGGCCGCCGTAAAACACCATGTTGTAGACCGTGATAACACGCTCAGACGCATGCTTTAACAAGCCCGTACGCTACGGAAAATCATCACGTTAACAGGCCTCTGATTCTGAGCCTGATATAAAAGGGAAGAATGTATGAAGAAATTATTGCGTGCCTCTGCCATTTCTCTGGCGGTCGTTGGTGCTGCCCATGCTGAGGACACCAGTGGCACCTACAAGT
>CAYUTG010000081.1:0-11424 GCA_964447555.1 uncultured Marinobacter sp. | reverse complement strand
ATCGCACTGTCTGCCTGGGCAACGACCGGCGATTCGCCCGGAGGGTGAGCAAGAAACACCAATCCGCTGGCAAATTTATCGCCACTGGCGTACTGGCCAATAATCCGGTAGTGCGCCAACAAATCTGTTGGTTTCATGGGTTTTACCCAGTCCTGCTCACGGCACTGAACGGGCAAATCCGTCGGGCTTGTCTCCGCAACATACCGGTTATAACCGGCCGCAAACCCATCAATCAATGCTTTACTTTCCGGGCTTAAATTCGGGTACTCTCTTTCGGCACCACTCAGGATATCCTGAGCCATATAACTGAAATCATTGATGATATTTATGTTACCCGGGCCTGGACCGAAATATTTAGCCCGTTCGCTTCTTGCCTGAACAACGGCCTCGGCAAGCATACAAACGTTATCCTGAGCCTGAGCATAACCATGCCCGAAGGCAACAGATTTCAGGTTGTCTGCGGTGATGTGTGGCACACCGCCAGTTGTGCGACGAATAGTAGCCTTAAGCTTGCCATCGGCCGGGAAAAGTTGCGTATCGACCGCGGCTTGTTCGCCGGAATCAGACGAATCACTGTCGTTAAAGCACCCCGCTAGCATGCCGGTCCCCGCAAGCACCAGCGCAAAGCCGCAAACCCGGCCATAGCCAAGCCTGCTGTGCGGCTTTTTCCTGATATTCATAGTGTCATCCTTATCATTATTCACTACGGATTCACCGGTATCGGTGACACTATCAAGTTAGCAGAGCAAGTCGGGTTCGACTACACAAAAACTGAACGGTCAGTCACATTTTCACAATGGGTATTCCGTGTGTTTCATGCCACCCCAAACTTGATCGGGAAGCCTATCTGAGCCTGCTTGGTGCCGTCCCCCCGGTCCACCTCGATCACCATCCCCCGGGCTTTCAGTTGTGGGTGTTCGGCTGCCTCGGAAATGCTCAAAACCGGCTCTACGCAGGCATCCTGTTGTGCAAACACATGCTGCCACTCCGCCAGCGTTTTTTTGGCAATGGCTTCTTTAATTGCAGCCTTGAGTGTTTGCTGATGTTCCGGTTGCTGGCTGACCGTAAGGCTCTTCAGGCCGGACAGACCAAGGGTGTCGCACAGCCGCTCAGAGAACTGGGGCTCCAGGCTACCTACTGAAAGCCAGCGCCCATCGCTGGTCTTATAGTAATCGTAGAATGAGCCGCCATTGAGCAGGGTAGTCTCTGGCTTCTGTTCCTGCTTGCCGGCAAGGTTCGCCGCGCCAGACATGGCGTTCATGGCGAAGGCCGCATCGGTCATGCTGATGTCTACAAACTGCCCTTCCCCGGTTTGCTGGCGCTGAACAACCGCAGCCAGTATGCCCATCACCGCATGGTGAGAGCCACCGGCCACATCGGCAATCTGTATACCCATGGGCGGTGGCCCGCTGTCTGCCCGGCCACAATGGCTGGACACCCCGGAAATAGACAGGTAATTGATGTCATGCCCCGCCCGGTCTTTGTAGGGGCCTGTTTGACCATAGCCGGTAATGGCACAGTAAATCAGTTTTGGGTTAATCGCTTTGAGAGTTTCGTAACCAATACCCAGCCGGCCCATCACGCCGGGGCGGAACTGTTCAACCAGAATGTCGTGGCTCCTGACCAGTTCCTTCACTTTGTCCACGGCCCCTTCCTGCTTGAGGTTAAGTGGCAGGGTTTGCTTGCCCCGGGTCAGGTACGAAAATGCTGTACCAAACTTGCCATCAAACGGTGGCATAACCTTGGTAAGGTCTACCCTGCCCGGCGCTTCTATACGCAACACATCGGCTCCCATATCGGCCAGTAGCATGGTTGCATAGGGCCCCGGCAACAGGGTGCTGAAGTCCAGAATTTTCAATGAGGTCAACGGACCTGCCATAGCGTGCTCCTTTCCAGGTTCAGATTGGGCGTTTCAGGCCTGGTGGTGGTTTTGTGATTTCCTTCATGCTGCACGGTTTTGCTTACCGGGCCAACTGCAGGTTCGGTCATTTCTATTGGCTGATTCTTCCAGAATAATGCGGCACCCGGCTCTGGCACTGGTTGCATTGTTTTGAGAGGGTTTTATGATGGGTTCCGTTTTCACAGGATAGTAAGCGACATGTCTGATCTGACGGTATCCAGGCACTTTGTTCAGGCCGCGCTGACCGGAGCAGAGAACCTTGGCTTTAATACCCACGATATGCTCAGGGAAGCCGGAATCTCCCCGGACCTTCTGCGCATTGAGATGGCGCGCGTGAGCAGTGACCAGTTCAGCCAACTGATGCAGACGCTCTGGAATACGCTGGGTGATGAGTTCATGGGCCTGGGGCCACGCCGGGCCCGCACGGGCACCTTTGCGACTATGTGTGCGCTGGTTATTAACAGCCCGAACCTTGAGGCAGTGTACCGGCAGGCCTTCCAGTTTTCGCGGTTATTCGAGCCTATGGTGGCTATGGAGCTGACAACCCATGGCGGGCACACCAAACTGGTTACCCACATTGAAGGCAATATACATGACCCGCACTTTTTTCTGCGCGAGAGCCTGCTGGTTATCTGGCATCGGCTGGGCAGTTGGCTGATTGGCCAGCCCATTGAGCTGGAAAAAGCCGAATTCGATTACCCGCGCCCGGCGCATGGCGATGAGTACAGGCACATTTTCCATTGCCCGCTGGCATTTGAATCAGAACAAACCGCCCTGACTTTCAACCAACGGTTTCTGTCTGCACCCGTTATCCGGGACCCGTCAGAAATGCGGCAGTTTCTGAAAACCTCACCGGCCGACCTGTTATCGCGCCCGGATGAAAGCAATACCTTCACCGGCCGTATTCGCACGCTGATTGGCCGGGATTTTTCCAGGCCCATGCCCGATTTTGAGTGGATTGCGGCAGAGCTGCACACCAGCCCGCAAACCCTTCGCAGGCGCCTGAAGCAGGAAAACACATCGTTTCAGGAGATTAAGGATTTGCTGCGGCGGGATATGGCGATCTACTACCTGAGCCGCCAGGAGCTGCCCATTAACGATATCGCCAGCAAAGTCGGGTTCACCGAGCCCTCGACGTTTCACCGTGCCTTTAAAAAGTGGACAGGGGTTACGCCGGGGGCCTATAGGGAGGGAGACCGGGGCGCGCTGGCCAGCGAGTAACCCTCAGGACCCGGCAGGGGCCTGAAGGTTCCGGATAAGCTGGCCAAGCGTGCTGGCAATCTCACGAGCCTGCTCCCGATCAAACGCCAATTGTAACAGGCGCGATCCGTTCCGTGGATCGTAAACCCAGCAGGTTGTTACGGCGGGCTCGCACCCCCACTCTACCTGCGGATTAATACCATACACCGGCACAGATTCCGTTTTACGGACAATCTGCCCTTGCTCGTTCCGGCGAAGTTGCTGCACATTGATGGTGCTGCCTGCCGTACTGATTTTGTATTCGATATCGGCTGGCTTATCTACCTGAACAATGGTTTTGTCCTCACGCCAGCCGGCCAGCCCCAGCAAACTGTTCAGATGAAGGGTCAAAGCCTCTTTGTCTGTATCTGCGAGGTACAGCTTGCGCAGCGACGCCAGCTTTCGGTCTCCGGCGGGCTCTATCACGGCAATTTTTCTGGCTTTGGTTTCACCAGCCTGAGGTGCCTGCGCCTGCTCTTTTCTGGTCTTTTCAACGCTGGTGATAAGCTGCAGAGCTTCCTGATAATGTGAACCTTCCGTGCCGGCTTTTTCCACGTAGGTTTCAAGAGCAGACTGCGCCTCATTCAGATGACTCGCGTGCAGCATGACCCGCCCACGATAATAGAAGTACTCAGCAGGCTTGGCACCCTCCAGATTCTGCAACCGGTTCAGATACTCGCCCGCCTCACCCCAGTGCTCTGCGGTGACGGCCTCTTCTGCGGCCAGCATCAGCCTGCGAATTTCATGCTCGGGTGCCAGGGCAGATGCCTGCCCCGCCAGCAGTGCCGAAACCAGAATCAACCCCCGCGTCAGCTGACGACCTTTCTTATACGATACTGCCATGGCACTCACTCCTGTTGATTGTCTGCGTCAACTGCTTGCGCGTCGGTTTCTGACGGTTTTGTTTCTGGTTCAGCCCCGGATTCAGGTTCATCGCCAGGTTCATTATCGGCATCAACTTCTGCCTGGTCCATTATGGCCCTGGGTAGCTCTTTTTTAACCCTGACACCAAGCTCTACAAATCGATTGGCCTGGGAAATCAGGTTGCCTCGGCCCCGGGTCAGTGTGTTCATTGCAGAGTCGTAGCTGCCCTGAGCGGTGTGCAACTGAGCCCCCAGACGCTCCATGGCTTCTACGAACACTCTCAGCTTGTCATAAACAGCACCGGCTCGCTCTGCAATTCTGCGAGCATTCTGGCTTTGCCGCTCATAGCGCCAGATATTCTCGATGGTGCGCAGAGTGGCCAGCAGGGTTGTGGGTGTTACTACAATAATCTTTCGCTCAAAGGCTTCTGCAAAAAGGTTCTCGTCCTGCTGAAACGCGGCTACAAACGCGGGCTCAATCGGCATAAACAGCAAAACAAAGTCCGGAGAGTGCAATCCGTTAAGCTGGCTGTAGTCTTTTTCACTCAATGTCCGGATGTGGTTTCTTACCGCCTCCACGTGCTGCTTAAGCGCGTTTTCGCGGGCGTCTTCATCTTCTTCTGTTACCCATTGCTGGTAGGCGACCAGCGACACTTTGGAATCGATAACCAGGTTACGGCTGTCTGGCAGATACACCACGACATCTGGCCTCAATAGCTGGTTATTATCATCCCGGTAGCTGCTCTGTGTTTCGTATTCCACCCCTTTACGCAGGCCGGATTTTTCCAGCACGCGTTCAAGAATAAGTTCACCCCAGTTGCCCTGTATTTTTTTATCGCCTTTCAGTGCCCGTGTGAGGTTGGAGGCCTCTTCTGTTATCTGGCGGTTCAGGTCCTGAAGGGATTTAATTTCGCTTCGCAGCGCCTGCCGGTCGCGGGTTTCGGTGGTATATACATCTTCAACACGCTTCCGGAAATCCTGAAGCTGGTCACGAAACGGGTTCAGCAGGGTGTCCAGGCTGGTTCGGGTCTGTTTACTGAAATGCTCACTTTTCTGCTCGAAAATCTTGTTGGCCAGATTTTCAAACTCCTGTTTCAGCGCATCCCGGTTGCGTTCCAGCAATTCCAGTTTTTCTGTGGCTGTGCGCCGTTCTTTATCCAGGGTAACTTCCTGCTCCCGCAACCTCACCTGTGCATCATGCAACTCTTCGGCAAGCGCATCGGCCTTTTGCTGCTGGCCCAGCCGCTCTTCTTCCAGCTGGGTAATCCGGCGTTTACGGCCTTCAAGGTCTGATTCAAGGCTGGCTACGCGGTTATCCAGAGCGGAGGCTCTCTGCCGCCACTGTTCAGCCTCCTGATAGTATTTTCCAGCGCTTTCCTTTTGTTCGCTCAGCACCCGCTCCAGATTCTGCGCCTGCTGTTCCCCCATCGCGGCCTGGTGCCGGTTCTCCTGAAGCAGGTTTGTGGCTTCCTGAAGCTCCTTATTAAGCGCAGCCAGATGTTGATCATACCGCCGCTTATCGGCCATCAGACGCATAACCAGGCCCACCAACACCGCAGCAATCACCACAAGGGCAATAAACCATCCGGCCATAAATCCGGGCTGGGCCAAGAATAATCCAATAACAGCCTCTGGCACTGGGGCATTCTCCTATTGAGCAGGTTTCCTGTGAGTGTTCTGTTTTCGCATTTCCGGTCGGGAACTTCCCCACACGTTAAACTGAATATTACAGTTTACCGCAACTTCGGAACCATTTTCCTGACAAGCCGTCTGTTGTACCACATGTCACGGTTTCAGTTTCGACTGTGTTGCAAATTGAATAATCCGAGGCATCTGCTTATGGACGTGCCACTTATATTCGTTTAAAACGGTTAAGTGCTCTTTCGTTTGGTGAGGTTACACTTATTTAACAGCGAACCGGGCGAACAGCGATCAGAAATGGACAGGGCCATGCTTAAAGAACTTTGGCGAAAACTCGGAGAGGAATTCCTTCAGCCAGACTGCCCTGCAGTTGGTGAAGAGCCGGGCCTGTTTGGAATCTCTGACACCAACGGGTCCGGTCAGTTTCGTATATTTCCACACATTACCCATACCGGCGAATTTCACCTTGAGCGCCTTACCAGCCTGCTAAAAACCCGCTATGGCAAGCGTTTCGACACCTCTGGCAGTGACGATGCCATCTATGATCTAATCAGCTTCGCGGCGCGGATTCAGGATCAGGATGTACAGCGCGAACTCCTGCTATTCTACCTCAACTGCTCACCGGTTATTCAGGAATATCTCCGGTCTGAGACCGAGTTGGGCGATGGGCATCTCCTTTCGCGGTAACAACGCACGCCCAGGGTTTCAAAACATCTACCTGATATGCCCCTTAACCAACCGTAAAGTAATCACACAGATCGATTGCTGTATAATGCCGCGCCAAACCATTTCAGATTACTCACTCACAGGCCATCACACCCTGTATCCAGGATTGTGAATGGCTGCCGGCTAAGAGGCACTACATGGGTTTACAACATTCACCGGCGGGTTACCCTATCTCGTTCGTTTTACTGGCCTTCGGTATGTTGTTGCTTCTGGCAGGGTGCTCTGCCGACCGCTATTTTATGGTGCCCAAGCAGGATTTAAGCGAATTAAACAGTTCAGTTAAAAGCCAGCGCGCCACACTTGTCACCATGGAAGACAACGCCACGGTTCGCCACAACCAGGTGCTCAGCCAGAGCCAGCAAGCCACTCAGACCATTATTGACACCATTAAAAGCCAGGTAGAAAAGCCCTCCTGCCCTCCCGTCCCAAAACAGAAATCCTGCGCCGCAACCAGGGACATGGGCCGGGCAGACCGGTTGAAAGGAAAAGTTGTCGTTGGTGAGGTAGAGAAGATTTACCTGGCCGAGCCAGATCAGATTTACACCGCACGTATTGATAGTGGTGCTGAAACCTCATCTATTGATGCACGAAATATTACCCGGTTTGAACGGGACGGAAATAACTGGGTGCGTTTTGATGTGCCCGTAACCGGAACAAAAGAACTGGTTACGATAGAAAAAGAGATTTCACGCAAGGTAAAGGTCATTCAGGCCAGCGCAGAGGAAGCAGAGAGACGTATTGTAGTAGAACTTCAGTTTGCGATTGGTGACCACCAGCAAGTAGCCGAATTTACACTCACAGACCGCACCAACCTCACCTATCAGGTGCTGATTGGTCGCAATATTTTAAGGGATGTCATGCTGATAGACGTTGGCAAGGAATTCGCTACCACACTGCCGAAAGCCATCACTGACAACAGGAGCGGTTCGTGACCAGTCGCTCTCGCCTGCCTTTTTATATTGCTGTATTTCTGCTCATCGCCGCGGGCATTTCCCTGGCCGTCTGGCGGCATGTGGAGATGCGAATTCCGTGGTTAACCGGCGAACAACGGCCGGTATGGATGGTTGAGGCCCGGATTGATTTCGATGCCGCCAACGAGCCCGTGCTGGCCAGCCTTAATGTGCCCGACCAACCGCCAGGATTCCGCGTTCTTAATGAGCAGGCCGCCTCCCCCGGTTATGGCTTTTCCATTATCGATAAATCCGGGAGCCGGCGGGCTGAATGGACCAAACGGAATGCCGCCGGGCCACAAACCCTGTATTTCAAAGCACAACTGGTCCCGGATTCCAGCGCACAGCCCACGCCCCCGGTACAGCGCCCCAAGGCACAAAGGGTGTTTTGGGAAGAACCACAGGCAACGGCGGTACGTGAGGTTCTGGAACAGGCACGAGAGCGCTCAAGTACCCCCGAAAGCATGACCAGGGAACTTATTCATTTAATGCAGCCAGACACTCGCACCCGGAATACCACCTTGCTGGTTGCGGAAGATAATTATCTGGGCCTGCTGGTGAATATGCTGAATTACGCAGACATTCCCGCCCGTACGGCCGATGGGCTGAAACTCGAAGACGCCCGCCGCCGCCAGAAGCTGACCCCGTTTTTGCAGATTTACAATGGCGAAGAATGGCTGACGTTTAACCCGAGAACAGCCGAACAGGGTGTGCCGGAGAACCTTCTGCTCTGGCGCCAGGGCTCAACCTCACTACTGGATGTTGTCGGCGCAGAGAACTCGGAGGTCAGCTTTTCAATTTTGCGGCAAACCATACCCGCGCTGCAGCTGGCAACCATGCAATTCAACACGGCAGGCCTGGGCTTTCTGAGCTTTTATGAGCTGCCCATCGAAGAGCAAAGCATGTTCCGCATGCTGTTGCTGCTGCCCCTTGGCGCACTGGTGGTTGCGTTTATGCGCATGGTTATTGGTATACGCACCTCGGGTACGTTCATGCCGGTACTGATTGCGGTTGCCTTTGTGCAAACCACACTGATTCCTGGTCTGGTTGCATTCGTGTCTATTGTGGCGATTGGCCTGGTTATGCGGGGCTACCTTTCCAGCCTGAACCTGTTGCTGGTTTCCCGTATCTCTGCACTCATCATACTGGTTATCTTCATAACGGCCGGGCTCAGTGTTTTCGGTTACCAGATGGGCTTTAACACGGGGATGACCGTTACCTTCTTCCCGATGGTTATCATTGCCTGGACCATTGAGCGCATGTCTATTCTGTGGGAAGAAGAAGGGGGCCGCGAAGTTCTGATTCAGGGCTCCGGCAGTCTGTTTGTGGCGATATGCGCCTACCTGTTGATGAGCCTGCCACTGGCCGGCCACCTGTCATTCAATTTCCCGGAACTGCACCTGGTGGTGCTTGGCCTGATTCTGCTGATGGGCCAGTACACCGGTTACAAGCTGAGTGAGCTGAGGCGTTTTACACCCATGAAGGTGTACGACTGATATGGACTGGATCTCTCCACGACAGCTCAACCGGCTTGGCATGCTGAATATGAACCGCCGGAATGTTGATTACATTGCCCGGTACAATGAGCGCACATCCTACCCGCTGGTGGACAACAAGCTTAAAACGAAGCTTGCCGTTGCAGAATACGGCGTTAAAACGCCGGAGTTGTTGCTGGTTGTCCGCCACCAGCATGAGATTTCCCGGTTCCGTGAACTGGCGAAAGACCTTGCCGGCTTTGCCATCAAGCCAGCGAAAGGGTCTGGCGGCAAGGGCATTACGGTCATTACCGGCAGGGATGGCGACAGCTATGTAAAGGCCTCCGGAGCAAGGGTTGACTCCTCTTTTCTGGAGCGCCACCTTACCAATATTCTGGCCGGGCTGTACTCTCTGGCAGGCACGCCCGATGTGGCCATAGTGGAGAGCCTGATAGAGTCCGCCCCTTCCCTTGCCCGTTATTCCTTTCAGGGCGTTCCTGATATACGCATTGTTGTTTTTCGGGGTTACCCGGTTATGGCCATGCTCCGGCTGGCAACCAAAGCCTCTGACGGTAAAGCAAACCTGCATCAGGGCGCTGTTGGTGTTGGCCTGGACATAGGCACCGGACGAAGCCTGAACGCTGTGCAGTTCAATCGGCCCGCCAGGTTACATCCGGATACCGGCCTCGCCCTTGGCAATATCGAAATTGAAGCCTGGGAAGAAATGCTTGAAATGGCGGCCCGCTGTTATGAAGCGACAGGCCTGGGTTACATGGGGGTAGATCTGGTGGTCGATGCCCACAAAGGGCCACTTCTGCTTGAGCTCAACGCCCGGCCCGGCCTTGCGATTCAAATGGCTAACGGGCGTGGCCTGTTACCAAGATTGCGCATTATCGAAGAGCTTAAGCGACCCCACTTCACCCCACAGGAGCGCGCCAGTTTTGCGCTGGAAGCCTTTGCCGCCCTTTGATTATTATCTCACCAGCCTGACACGCACATAAAAAAGCCGGAACCTTTACGAGCCCCGGCTTTTTATCACGCTAATAACCTGCTCAGAGCTCCCCTCTCGCCATCAGTAGCTTACGTTCGTGCGTTAGCCCCTTCATCAGCCCCCAGGTCATAATCAGCAGGATAAGCGTGAAGGGTAAGCCGGCACTGATTGCACTGGCCTGAATAGCCCCAAGCGCATCGCTACCGCCACCGTAAATCAACGCTGCAGCAATAGCACCTTCCATAACCGCCCAGAATACACGCTGAGCCGTAGGCGCATCGGTCTTACCACCGGCCGTAATGCTGTCAACAACCAGCGACCCGGAATCTGATGAGGTAATAAAGAAAATCAGCACAAGCATAATCCCGACAAAGGAGATAATCCCTGTCAGCGGCAGATTGGCGAACATCTGAAACATGGCCAGAGAGACATCGGTGACACCATCCCGGGCAAGTGCACCAATACCATCCTGAATCTGCTCCAGGGCTGTGCCACCGAAGCTACTCATCCACACAATGGTAATCACCGTGGGAATAATAAGCACAGCGGTAATAAATTCACGAACCGTACGCCCTTTGGAAACCCGCGCGATGAACATGCCAACGAACGGTGACCAGGAGATCCACCACGCCCAGTAGAAGATGGTCCAGCCCTGCATCCAGGCTTCATCTTCACGACCAAACGGATTACTAAACGATGCAAAGTTACTTACGTAGCTGGTTGTTGTTACCAGCATGGTTTTCAGTATTTCAATGGTGGGGCCGGCAAAAATCACAAAGAACAGCAAAACAGCCGCAATGCCCATATTGATGTTACTCAGCAGCTTCACACCGCCATCAAGCCCACGCAAAACGGACATCAGCGCCACTGCGGTAACCCCGACAATAATGGCCATCTGCACATTGATGCCGGAACCAATACCGAAGAGGTAATCAAAACCAGAAGCGGCTTGCTGGGCACCAAAACCGAGTGAGGTTGCCAGGCCAAAAATGGTAGCCACTACCGCAAGTACATCAATGATATGCCCAGGCCACCCCCAGACTTTGTCCCGCAACAGCGGGAAGAAAGCGGAACGAATGGTCAGCGGCATATTTTTGTTGTAGGCAAAAAATGACAGAGAAAGCGCAACAACAGCATAAACCGCCCAAGGGTGAAGGCCCCAGTGATACATGGTTGCGCCCATGGCCAGTTTGGCCGCTTCAGCCGTATTCGCCTCCACATTAAACGGCGTTCCGAACCAGCCTGTATAATAGGCAGCCGGTTCAGCAACGGCCCAGAACATAAGCCCGATTCCCATGCCCGCTGCAAACAGCATGGCGAACCAGGACACAGTCGAGAACTCAGGCTTGGCATCCTGGCCGCCCAGCCGGATTTTACCCACCGGCATAAAAATCAGTGCCACACACACAATCACAAAAATATTAGCACTGAGCATAAAGAACCAGTCGAAACTGGAGATAATGCCAAGCTTGGTTCCATCCAGGAACTCTTTAGCCTCGCCCGGAAAAATCAGTGTGCCGATAACAAAACCCAGCACAATGAGTGCTGATACCGGGAACACCCAGTTGTGCAGATCCAGACCAAGGACATTGATATTGTCCTGGCCAGCGACGTAATCCGTCTGATATTCGTCTTTAAC
>CAYUTG010000080.1:0-11603 GCA_964447555.1 uncultured Marinobacter sp. | reverse complement strand
CACACTTTCCAGGCGTGCGCCTTCAGCCACTCGGCCACCTCTCCAATAAACTGTTTCAAATCAAATGTCTCAACACCGATTTGAGGGCGCAAACTCTAATGTTTTTTGGGGCGTTTGGCAACTCCCAGACGGCAATTACTGAAAAAAACCGGATTTACCCGGGGATATCTCTGATGACCGGTTAATGTTTACCACCTGAAACCAGAACTTCAGAAGGCCGCCTGGTCAGCCAGATAACCATTAGTACGCCGTGAAGGACCAGCAGCGGTACAACTACCATAACCAGGCCGGACCAGCCTACCCAGCTGAGAACGGCGCCGGCAGACAAAGCCGCTGTGGCCTGGAGGCCGAAGACCATCAGATCGTTCAGGCCCTGCACCCGAAAACGCTCGGACTCCTGATAGCCCTTTGGTAACAGGGACGTTCCACCAATAAAGAGAAAGTTCCAGCCAAGGCCCAGTAACATCAGTGCGCCAAGATAGTGATGGAAACTGATGCCACTGGCAGCCAGTGCTACACAGGCCGTATACGCCAGCAGCCCGGCAGCCATCATCAGCGGAATGCCAACCACTCGTGTCAGCCAGCCACTGATCAGTGACGGCAGGTACATGGCCATGATGTGGAGTTGAATCACGCGCTTGGCGTCATCCAGATCGTGCCCTGCCATTTCTGTCATGCTCAGCGGGGTTGCGGTCATGATGAAGCTCATAACCGCGTAGCCTATAGCGGCCCCGCTGATGGCAACCAGAACAGCCGGGTTCCGGATAATCTCTGCAAGCGGCCGGCCGCCAGTGGCGTGAGCCTCACGAACCAGCTCACCTTTGGAACGGTATCCCGCGGCCAGTGCTATCAGCGCCAACACCTGAACACCAATCAGGCCCAGCCAGCTTGTTAAAAAGGGATAGGTATCATCTGGCCCACCAATGGACGCCACCTCGGGACCAATCCAGGCTGCACACAACCCGCCAAGCAGCACCCGTGCAGCGGCAGAGGCGGCCATTTCCGGTGGAACCGATTCCATAGCGGCAAACCGGTACTGGTGCACTACGGCTAGCCCGGTGCCGCCAATAACTGCAGCCAGACACAGCAGTGGGAACAGCCCTTGCGCAGAAGCCACCGCCCCCAGGGACGCGGACAAGATACCCATGGCGGTGCCCAGTAGCATAACGCGCTTGCGCCCCACTCTGCTCATCAGCCAGGTAACCGGTTTAATGGCCAGCACGGTGCCCACAACCACCATACCCACGGGCAGCGTTGCGTATTCTGCAGCAGGAGCCAGAAGCCGGCCCTGAATACTTCCGATAAAAACAATAAACGGCGCCGTACACATGGCCAGAGCCTGTGCAGCAACCAGAACCCATACGTTAAGGGGCATAGCGTTACTTTTTCCTGTAAATAATCCCTGGATGGCACTGCACCATTTCATACAGGTGCGGCAGGCCGTTGAGGGATTCTGATGCCCCCAGAATCAAATACCCACCCGGATTCAGTGTTGCGTGAATGCGGGTAAGAATATCCAGTTTCAGTTCGGCTGAGAAGTAGATAAGAACATTCCGGCACATCACTATGTCGAACTTGCCCAGCATATAACGCTCAAGCAGGTTCAGCACTTTGAAATCCACCATGCTC
Source organism: uncultured Marinobacter sp. (assembly GCA_964447555.1). Classification (GTDB taxonomy): domain Bacteria; phylum Pseudomonadota; class Gammaproteobacteria; order Pseudomonadales; family Oleiphilaceae; genus Marinobacter. Next base: position 9,974 of record CAYUTG010000080.1, on the reverse strand, counting down.
TTCAGTTGTGGCTTAATCTGCCAGCCACCATTTTGCGATGGGGTAAAAAATTGTTTTTGCCGCTCGGGAGACAAACCACGGCCAATGGCGATCATCTCGTACTCTCCGCTGCGAGCCACTTCAAGCACACTTTTTGATATGTCCGTTGCAGTAATACGGACATCACGTAGCTTGCCTGGCCGGCTACGCCGGAATTCCTCAACAATCATTCCAACCGAATAAGGCTCCTGCCCTGTTGAGCAAGCAGCAGACCATAACCGCAGAGGCTGCGAGGTTTTCCGTTCGGCAAACTCGGGCAGCAATTTGTCCTGCAGAATCCGGAATGGGTGGTTATCGCGGAACCAGAGTGTTTCGTTGGTGGTCATGGCGTCTACCACCAACTCACGAAGCCCCGATCTTCCCGGGCGCTTCAGTCGCTCAAGCAATTCACCAAGGGACCGCAACTGGTGCTCTTCAAGAATACGCCTGAGGCGGCTTTTCACCAGATACTGTTTGTTTTCTCCCAGCAAAATACCGCACGCATCCTGCAGGAACGTTTTGAACGCCTCATATTCCTGGGGTGTTATATCTGCTTTCATTAGATCTCTGTTCTGAGTGAATCCGTGAGCGGTAACATTATCCCTGATCAACTATTTCCATAATACGCTCTGCCAGCTCATCCGGGCTGAACTTGGCCATAAAGTCATCCGCACCAACCTTCTGCACCATTGCCTTGTTAAACACACCACTGAGAGACGTGTGAAGCATAATGAATAGCTCACTGATGGCCGGGTCGGCCTTGCAGCGTGTTACCAACGTATACCCGTCCATTTCCGGCATTTCTACATCGGAGATAATCAACGACAGATGATCACCGGCTTTAGAGCCATCGTTGGTGATTTCTTTCAGATACCCATACGCCTGCTTCCCGTCGTTTTTGGTAACAACCTCCATGCCGATGGCGGTCAGGCAGCGTTCGATCTGCCGGCGCGCAACCGCAGAATCATCTACCACCAGAATGGGCAGATGCCTGGGCACGCGTTCGGAACTTTTGGTAACTACCGACTCTGAGACGTCTTCACGTAATGGAGAAACCTCTGAAAGAATCTTCTCTACATCAATGATTTCAACCAGCTTATCATCAATTTTGGTAACGGCGGTAAGATAAACGTCCTGGCCGGCCCCTTTCGGTGGCGGCAGAATATCCTCCCAGTTCATGTTGATAATCCGGTCTACCCCGGCCACCAGAAAGCCCTGAGTTTTACGGTTGTACTCTGTGATGATGATAAAGCTGGTCGTCAGGCTTTCCTGGGGAACGCCCGGCAGCCCAATGGACATGCTCAGGTCCACGACCGGAATCGTCTCCCCCCGAATGTGTGCAACACCCCGAACCACTGGCCGGCTGTTGGGTATTGACGATAGCTTGGGGCACTGCAGCACTTCTTTGACCTTAAATACGTTTATTCCGTACATCTGCCGGCCGCGCAGGCGGAATAAAAGCAACTCAAGGCGATTCTGTCCAACCAGTTGGGTGCGCTGGTTTACGCTGTCTAATACCCCTGCCATCGTTTGTCTCCTGGCCTGCCGGAATTTTGTCGGCACACATTTTGCTATTGGTTTACTGAAACACAGTTCGTTTAACGGCCATGGCTTCCGGATCATTAATCCCTTTTAGAAGCTTTGCTCTGATAATGACAGCATAGGACAAACTAACCGATATGCGCACCATCATTTATGCACTAATACTGCTAATGCCGGGTTTCAGCGCACTGGCAGCAACACAGCCAGCCACGGCAGACCAGGTACGAAAGGCAGCTGTCCGGTTTCTTGATGCCTATAAGGAGCAGCAGGCTCAGGAGGGCTATACCGTGGTCTACGAGACTGGCACGATTGACAGCAGATTGTCTCTGGCCAGTTGCACTAATGCACTCACGGTAGAATTTACCGGCAACCCGATGAAGAGTACCCACCCTTCACTTCGGATTTCCTGTGAAGGTGAACGCCCCTGGCGGCTGTATGTTACCGCCACCGTTACCATAGACGGGCCGGCACTGGTTGCGACACGCCCATTGACCCGCGGAGAGCGAATTACCAGCGCCATGGTAACGACTGAACAGGTAACCGTGAATGCCAGCCACCAGGGTGCACTTACACACCTGAGCGATGTACTCGGCATGGAGGTGCGGCGATCGGTTAACCCGGGATCGCTGATCACACCAAACCTGCTGACCGCTCCGGACGCCGTGGCGCGGGGGGATCATGTTATTATCATCGCCGGCGGTGAAACCTTCTCAATCAGTACCCGGGGCAAGGCGCTCGCAAATGCGTCTGTCGGTGAGCAGGTTCTTGTGGAAAACCTGGGGTCATCACGCACAGTAAAAGCCTATGTGGTGGGGCCGGGACGGGTGAAAATTCCCATGTAGCAGGCATTGTGGCGAACGCTTGCCGCCGGCAATAAACTGCCGCAGCTTCGGGTGTCTCGTGTTAGCAATTGTTAATAAAACGTGTGAAGTTTTTTCTAAAGTTATTATCAACACAGCCGTTACATAGTTATAAACCAGATCAGGTCTCGCTTTGCCGCGACCTTACAGATAGATAGCAGGTATCGATATGTCAGTTGACTTTAATGGAATTGGCCAAGGCCAGGTCAACACCTCCAGAACTACGGCCGATAAAACCCCGGGGGCGCCGAAGCCGCAGCCGGCAGCGGATCAGCAGGCGAAGTCCCAGGCTCAGGGAGCCAGGGGCGAAAATGTCAGCCTGAGCAGCCAGGCCAAAAACCTGAAACAACTTGAACAGAAACTGGGCGATTACCCGGAAATGGATGACGACCGCATTTCTGACATTCGCTCAGCTCTGGAAAATGGCACTTACAAAGTAGACGCAGAAAAACTGGCCCAGAAAATGCTTGATATGGATAAAAGCATTTTCGGGTGAGTAAGTTATGGCCGCTATTGATGATTTGAAAGATTTCCTTTCACAAGATATCCGCCAGCTCCAGGATCTGGCGGAAACACTCCGCACAGAAAAAGCCTGCCTGTCGACCTCTGACCTACGCGCACTGAATGAACTGACCGACGAGAAGAACCGCCTGCTCAGTGACATTCGTGAACGGGCAAAAGCAAAAATTCACGCACTGGTTGCCATGGGCTACCGGCCAGACAGCGGTGAACCTTCACGGTTCATCCTCAGCGCGGGGCTTGTTGATACTCACGAGTTGTGGAAACAGGCAGACGCGCGACTGAAAGAGTGCCACGCGCTTAATCAGAACAATGGCCGGGTTGTATCCCACATGCAGAAGCGGTTGTCCCGGCTTGCCGATATATTCCGGGGCTCCTCAGGGCAGCAAAAGCTTTACGGAGCCAAAGGCGAGCACACCGGCGCTTCAGACCGGACCATTCTGGCGAGCGCATAGCACCCTGTGCACTTGCTATTGACCACACACTACCGGGTGTAGATGGTCATCCGTGAGGCCAGATCAAACCGGATATCGGAAATACTCACGTTACCCATAGACGGCCCCTGGCTGCCGGTGACCCGGATGTTATCCATCCGAATCTCCTCAATACGCTCAGGGAACGCGAGCGTAAGGGCACCGTCTTCCCGCACGGTGTACCGTGGCTCACCCTCACGGTAGTGCACGCCGGTAATGGAGAATTCCGAATCCAGAAAGTTCAGCACCGGCACAAAAATATTGGCAGTCAGCTTGATGCCTTCAATGACGTCAACGGTTGCTTCGTCACCTTCGCCCGAGCCAGCCGCAGACACCATGGACGAGACACTGGCAATTCGCTGCAGCAATTTTGAATCTGCCTGGCCGGAAATGCCAGACAGCTCATTCTCTGTCAGAGGGGATAAACCGCCGGTTTTGTATAGCTGGCCCGCTTCCGGTCCTGTTTCAACCGCATTAGCATTATTAGAAGCCGCAAAACTGACCAGAGGCTGGAGTGGCAGCGTTACCATTGTGACCAGCGCAGCCGCGTTGCGGTATCGGCTCTGGTGCCTCAGAACACGCCCCAACTCTCTTTCGGTAATCCATCCGGACTGAATGAACACCTCACCCAGGCGCAGGCCCGTTTCACGTTGGCGGCCAAGCCCTTCTTCCAGTTGCGCTTCGGTCAGATAACCGCGATTAATGAGCAGGCGCCCCAGCCGTGATTTTTCTTCAATTCCCTGACGGATTTTCACTTACCTCTCCTTTCTGTTAGAAAACCGTACAACCCGGCCCGGCAGAAAGCATGCTGTTCAGCACAATTAAAACGCTATCAAAAAGACTAGCTGATAATGGTAATCGTGCCTCCCGGATTCCTGATAAACAACGGTAATCTGGTAAGATCCTGTATCAAATAGCACGACTCTGTAATTATTGCAGGGAACTTCTCCGCCGCTAACCATAAGAGCCGTTATTAATGACAAATATCGTAAAAACCATGAGCAGTGTGATCCTCGCCCTTACTGCAGCTATCACTCTTTCTTTTTCCATAGCCTGTGCCCATGCAGACGAACAGGGCAACAAGGCAAATTCGCAACTTCCCCAGGTACGAGTGGTAACGAGCGAGGGGGCGTTTGAACTCAGGCTACGGCCAGATGTTGCGCCAGAGACCGTAAAAAACTTCCTGACCTACGTGCGCAGCGGGTTTTATGACGGCACCATTTTCCATCGGGTTATCCCCGGATTTATGATCCAGGGCGGTGGATTTGAAGCAGGTCTCACGCGCAAGAGCACACGGCCGCCTGTGGTAAACGAAGCCAGCTCAAGCCTGCCCAACCTGCGCGGCACGATTGCCATGGCCCGCACCAGCGCACCCGACTCTGCAACCTCACAGTTTTTTATCAACCTGACAGATAATGATTTCCTGAACGCCGGTGTACGGGGTGCTGGTTACGCCGTCTTTGGTAAGGTGACCAGTGGCATGGGGGTTGTAGATGCCATTGCAAACACAGAAACCGGACGCGCCCGGGGTATGGCCGATGTGCCGGTTAACAGCATTACCATTGAGAGCGTCTCTGTAGTTGAGCCCACGCCCGAAAAGTAATGAATCAGAACCAAGATCCGGTACCCGGCCCTGGCCTTCCACCACACATTGAACCCGCTACTCTGGAATGGCGGGACGGTGTGCCTGTGTCTGAGCAGTTCGGAGACCGCTATTTCAGTCAGGAGAACGGGCTGGAGGAAAGTCGGCATGTTTTCCTGCAACACAACCGGTTGGCGGAACGCTTTGCGTCCATCAGTGAGGGCGGGCATTTTGTCGTTGCGGAAACCGGTTTTGGCACGGGCCTTAACTTTCTGACCACCTGGCAGGCCTGGCTGAAAGCACAACCTGCCCCTTACGCTACGTTGCATTATGTCTCCGTTGAACGATTTCCTCTTACCCCACATGACCTGAGCCAGGCGCTGGCGCTCTGGCCTGAACTGGCGCCACTGGCCAGGGAACTGCTAAACGCATACCCGCCCCTGGTTCAGGGGGTTCATCGCATGTTGTTTGAGCATGGCCAGGTTCGGCTGACACTCTACTTCGGAGATGTTATTGAAGCACTGGAAGAACTGACCTTTACCGCCGACGCCTGGTTCCTTGATGGGTTTACGCCTTCCCTCAATCCGGACATGTGGCGTGATGACGCCGTCGCTGGCGTAAGACGTCACAGCAAGCCGGGAACCACCCTCGCAACATTCACCTCGGCTGGCCGGGTTCGGCGGGCACTGGAATCTGAGGGATTCCTGATGCAAAAAGCAAAGGGGTATGGTTCGAAACGCCACCTGATTGCCGGCCAGTTTCCGGAGGACTGCACCACCCAGTCAGGTAGCATATCGGGGCCTGTCGTAATAGCAGGCGCAGGCATTGCAGGTTGTTTACTGGCAAGAAATCTGGCCGACCGCGGTATCGACGTCATACTTGTGGACTCCGGCAGCCACGCGGGAACGGCTGCATCGGGCAATCGCCAGGGTGCCATGTACGTGAAAACCGGTGTGGAGTCCAACGATCAGACCCGCCTGGCGTTATCCTCACTTCTGTTCAGCCAGCGCTTTTACGGCCTGCATGGAGGGCCTTACTGGCACCCGACCGGGTTGCTGCAACTTGCCTGGAGCCCACGGGAACAGGAACGGCAGAAACAGTTGGTCAGCCGGAATAGCTACCCGGCCGACGTTTTGTACCCCGTGGGCCGGGACGCCGCCAGCGAGCTGACAGGCGTTCCGGTACCCGCCGGGGGCCTCTGGTTTCCCCGAAGTGGCTGGCTGGAACCCGCGGAACTCTGCCGCTCTTTAACGAAGCACCCGCTCATTAAAACGGTCTTTGGTTTTCAGGCCACACGTATCACGCCTGCCGGGGCAGCCTGGACACTATCAGGTGAAGGGCATTCAGACATAGAAGCCCGGCAGATTGTTATTTGTGCGGGGCACCAAACACCGGAACTGATACCCGGAACAGGGTCCTATCGGTTCAAAAGCATTCGTGGCCAGGTAACACACCTGCCTGAAGATTGCCTGGCAGCACCGGCTGCGGTTATCTGTGGTCAGCGCTATATCAATCCTGCACATGGAGGCATTGCGGTCACCGGCGCAACGTTTGATCTGAGAGATGACAACCCGGGAACAACACCGGCAAGCCACCATGAAAATCTTATGGAACTGCAAACCATGCTGCCGGGTATGCTTGCATCGCCAGACCAGTTAACGAGGAGACTGGAGAGGATAGAAGGAAGAACCGCTTTTCGCTGTACAACACATGACTACCAGCCTGTGGCAGGTGAGTTATACGATGCACAGGAAAACAGGATTTCTGGTATCTATCTGCTGACCGGCTTTGGCAGTAAGGGGCTTACCTATGGGCCCCTGCTTGCTGAATATGTGGCAGACGCGTTGTGCCAGCAACCCACCTGCCTGCCGAGGCGTCTGGCCAGGCGGGTCCGAACCCACAGAATGCATCGCCCGGGCATGGCATAATGGTAATAACTTAACCATCAAGTTATTCCGCTTACCGCCGATAGCCAGTAAGGGACAGAGCTAAACAGACACTCGGAGGGTGCACCCATGTCCATATTTGTCAGCGAACCGGGTCGCCCTGTCGGGACCCGGCTACCGGAGATATTCCGGGGGCGGCGAGTTGGCGATGTCAGCCAGCTAACCGAAGGTAATGCGATCAGCCCCAGCCACAGTGAAGCAACGGACACTGAATTCCAGCAGGCTGCGAACGCAGGCTCCCACAGGGCGCTTGAAGAGTACGGGGCGGCCGGTGCCGGCGAGCCTATGGAACAACGGGCGTACCTGCCCGTATCCACTATCTATTCGCCAGTACTTTACAGCCAGCCTGCAGAAGCGACCATTGCCGACGCAATGTCCACCATGGATAAACACGGTGTTCATCATGTGGTCATTACGGCGGAAGACAGTGTGGCGGGCCTTGTGGACCTGCGCTGGCTACTGGGCTGGGTGCGAGAACACAATGCTGAGGTGATGAAGCAGCCACTGGCACACATTGAGTTGCCCGCCTTTCTGACAGCGTCACCCGAAACCGATGCTCACCAGTTGGCAAGATTGATGCTGGCCCACCAGTTGAATGCTGCCCTGATCATTGATAGCGACGGCGAGCCCGCGGGCATTATTACCAGTACAGATTATTTGCGCCTGTATGCCAACTCCGGGCGGCATGAGGGGACGGTTTAGGCCTGGTGCTAAGAGCCTGCTTCATCCCCCCGCTTTACGTTATTACTCAGTAAGTAGCACGCCTTCCGGGCTGAATAACAGCAACGACCATAGGGAACCTACCCGTGTCAGCGCTGAGATTTCGTCGTCCCGATAGTTACCTGTTGCAAGAATGTCTGAGTTATCAGTGGGCAACTGATAGCGCCATTCGTTTCTGAACGGCGGTGTTTCCTCACTCTCGCCATCACCTTCGGCGCTCTCGGGCAGTAAGGAAACCCGCGCGACAACCGCATGAGGAGTAACTGGTGTAATGACAGTTTTCCCGGTGAAGTCACCATCGCTGTTACCAGCAATGACGAGGTCGCCATCAAAATCCGTCAGCGCCTGCAGGCTCTCGGTAGCATTATCATCAGCATCATTCAGATTAAAGGCCCGCTTAATCTCACCAGTCGTTGAATAACCAAGCGCAAATCCTGCCTGGCTGTTTAGCCCCGTACCAACCAAGGAGATATTTTCCGGGTCCTCATCCGCTACCGAATACTCTGTTGCACTCTTCCCCAGCAGCCAAACCAGCCCTTCTGCGTAGATGCCGTCTGAAATTTCCTCATCCCGGTCGGTTCCGGTTTGGTAAACCATGAGATCACTGTCTTTACTGGAGGCACTGTAGAAAAAGGCATCTTTACCGCCAAGAACAGGCTCGCCATTAACTGAGTTTTCCGTCCAGCCAAATACCAGTGGTGAAAGGTAGGAGGCGCTGACACCTGCCACATAATCGTCGCCAGATGAACCAACCTGCCGGGTCCAGGCTATTGAGGGGATAAGGTTGGCACCATCGGTTTCCGTATCGATCCGCTGAAGAAAACTGTCAGATCCACCCGCTGCGGTCTGATCCTCCCAGACGCCCATGGTCTCCCCTGCCACCAGCACAAACCCGATGTCCTGGTTCATGGCAACAGAGCGAACAACGTCATCGGCCGATGTGCCCGTTCTGATGATCCAGTCCCGGATATACTCACCGCCGTTAGTGGCCGTGTCGAACCAATAGCGGGTGACAATGACATCAGTACCACCAAGTTGCGTTGTGGTACCAGTGCCAGCTACGCTCTTCTCGGCATTGTAAGCCACGGCAAACTCAAAGCGATCAACCTTGGTATTCCCCTGGGTTATCTTCCGCCTGGCTGTGGTGATCACAGGATTGGGAGCAGAAAGCTCATCACTGGCATCGGATACGTCAACCTGTTGCAGCAAGTTGCCTTTCTGGTCATAAATTCTTACTAAAACATGGTCATTGGCGTTGCTGTCATACCCGGCAACAAAAGCCCGGCCAGAATGTGCTATCGCAAAATCTGTAGGCACAAAACCATCCGCCGACGGGTTCAGAACAAGGGGGGCAGTTTGCTCGTTCAGGCTCACCCGTAACAGGTTTTCACTCGCTGCACGGGCATAATTCTCTCTTCCCCGCTGAAATTTCTCATTAAGCCCCACCAGAATAAAGCGGTCGTCCATTGAAAGGTTTGTATAACCTGAGGCACTGTCTTTTACCCGAATGCGAAACGGTACCTCATTGGTGCCTGTGGGGAATTCAAGCTCGTCATTTTCCACCCAGTTATCATTGGCGTCCTTGGTTTCAATAACGAACTCCGTGTTCAGTCTGGCGGTTGAATCTTCCGTATGGCTCAGTTTTGCCTTGAATGCGCTCTCTCTGTCCCCCTCAAGACTGGCAACGTATTCCCGTGTACCACCAACGTTCAGAGTGTCCCGATCACCGCCGGCTGCAGTTTTCAGGGTAATCACCGGCTCGTTATCATCAATCACGATATTAGTGCGGACACCGCTGTTGTTCTCACCCAGCCCGGCCAGGCCAGAGCGCACTTCCGTAAGCGTTAGCCGTGCCACTTCGGAAGGCTCTGCAAAGGTGTCGTCGGGTATTTCCAAACGGATATAACACTCCGTGATTCCCGGCTCAAAATTAAGCACCCCGCTCGCATACATGTCGTCTTTCAATTCATATTCCAGGTAGTCAAGCTTTTCCAGAAGCTTGTCGGTTTTGCTGTCACTACCCAGAGCCACAATGTCCTTACCGATAATCGCGTTCCCCACGTTGGCATCGCTGTAATCACACTGCTGCTGGGGAACAGAGCCAGACCCGCCCGCCGGGTCGCAATTTGTGGCGTCGTACTCAGAGGTTAACTCAAAGGCAACCTGCACTTTCGTTACAGACGGCTGATCGAGAATGACCCTGACGGCCACCGGCTGCGTGTCGGCAGTAATCTGTTTGGTTCCGGATACGTTACCGGCCGCATCGTATTCATTGATGGAAAACGTGTGCTTACCTTTTGTTTCCAGATCTGGT
>CAYUTG010000079.1:5939-11678 GCA_964447555.1 uncultured Marinobacter sp. | reverse complement strand
CCAGGGTGTTTGTCAATGAGCATCAGAGAGAGTGATGCGCAGGTGAGGGCCGGGTTAACCGGGAATCAGTGTTACCAGGGCATTATTGAATCGTGTGGCCAGGGAGGCTTCGGGGTTTGTGTCTGAGGCTTGCAGGCACCATACGGCTACCAGTTTTTCTAACGCTTTTGCCTGATCATCTGTTTGCCCTGCAGACCCCATGCCTTCTGCCAGTCTCTGCACCTGGATTTCCATACGGAATTGCTGGTCAGGGTCTGGTGAGGGGGTTCCGGTCAGAATTTCTGCCCGTATAACCAGTTCTCTGTAATCTGTCTGGCCCTGTTCGGCCATCAGCTCTGCCCAGTGCCCGGGAATGTCTTCGGCAGGCAGAGTGCCATCAACTCTGGCTGAAATCTGAGCCTGCCACCGATTCACGCCTGCTTTCAGTTTCTGATCTGCGAGGAGGGTGTCCAGGCGTCGCATTTCTGCCCGGGCCCGCTCCCGCATGGCTGGCGATTGCCCGGAGGTGTCCAGCGCGCGAATACGGGCTACCGATGCCGCAACTGCCTCGGTATCCGCAGCCTGATCCAGTTGGCTGGTTTCCCGGAGCACCAGCTCCGCAGCTTCATCTGCCTCTGCTACCGCCTGCTGTTGTTCATTACGCTGTGCATCCCGACGCGCAAAAATATCATCGCAGGCTTTGCGAAAGGCTTGCCACAGCCTGCGATCTTCCCGGTGGCGTGTAATGCCGATGGCCTTCCAGTCTGTTTGTAGGCTTTTGGCCTGGTTCATGGCATCCTGTAAGGGCTCATGATCCAGCAGTGCCACGGCTTTATCCACTATGTCTTTTTTTAGTGCCTCATTCTTCTTCCGCTCCTGGTCCAGAGCGGCTTCCAGTTTTTTCAGAAGTCGGTCGAACCGTTTTTGAGTTTGCCTGTTTTCGCGAAACTCAACAGGCCAGGCCGCTTTCCATTCCTGGCGGGCGGTCTGATGAATCTTTTCAGCAGCTTTCCAGTCAATGGATGTCCAGTCTGCATTGTCGAGAAATACCTCGAGTTCATTGCAGATTGTCTGGCGGGTTTCCAGATTCGCCTGTTTCAGGCCGGATTTCGCAGAAAAGTAAGCCTTGCAGGGCTCGTAAGCCAGGTCGGAGGCTTTTTTGAATCTTGTCCACAGATCTCTGTCTGAAGACCCGCCAAGCTCACGCCATTCATTCTGCAGCGCCTTTATATGCTCTGCCTTGGCTTCTGGCTCCATGGGCTGCTCGGCCAGATATTCCATCTGTTCACACAGGGTGATCTGCTTTGGTTCGGTGGCAAACCCCTGCCAGTCACTGAGTTCACGAAGCTGGCCGGTCAGTAACTGGACACGCGCCTGAAACGGTTTGGCATGACGATGATCCAGGCTCTTCAATTGATGCTGCGTGGTTTTCAGAAGCTGTTTTGAAGGCTTCAGCTGCTTTGCTTCCAGCGCTGCTTCGAGCTGACTAATGGTGTGGCTCAGTTCGGTCGACAGGGCCTTCTGCCGCTCCTGATCTCCGGTGTTCTTTGGTTTTTCCGCTTTTTTGGGTGTGCCTGCCAGTTTTCTTGCCGGCTCAAGAACGGCTGGAACGGGGTAGCCTTCTGGCCATGAAATGGATGCCAGAAGCTGCTGCGCCTGTTCCCGCGCGTTGTTCTCGGTGTCAGAGCCATCACCCGGTAATGAGCCGAGAGACTGCAGAGCGTCTTTTTCCTGGCTTATACGGCGAACGGCGCTCAGGTAGTTGCGCAATGCAAGCATTTTTGTTTCGTACGCCTTTTGCTCCTGTTTTTCTACAGGGGTGTCCCGGGTAGCCTCAAGCCAGCGGTTTTCCTGGGTCTTTTGCAGTGCATCCAGGGCTGCCTGCGACGGCAAAAGTTCCGGTGACTGGTTTTTCAGGTCGTCCAGCGTGGTGGTTAGCAGTGCCAGGGTTTCATCCCGCTGCTGCTTTTGTTCGCTCTGGCGCTTCTCGTCATCCAGCGCGGCCTGCATAACCTCTATGCGTTCCCGGCACTTGTGCACTGCCGCCAGAAAATCCTGTGCCTGCTCAGCGGTGGCGTGGCTTTCAACAGCTTCCCACTGCTGAATCAGTGCTTCCAGCCTAGCCTTGTACAGCTTGGTATCTTCGCTTTTTGCCTGGTCACGCACGTTGGTTATCAGGGTGGTTATGGTTTGTGTCAGCTTATCCTTTTCAGCCTGTTCGTCACGGATAGCCTGCAGTGCCTGTCGGGCAGCCTGATAAACGCTTTTGTCCCGGCCCTTGGCTTGCTTCTGCACTTGCTGCAGGCTGTCAGCGTCGGTAAGCCGCCTTGCCGCATGAAGGCGGATATCGGCTGTAACACCCTGTATTGCCAACTCTGCCAGGGTGGTCTCAGTTGGCGATTCCTGTAAGGCTTTTAACTGCTCATCCCGCACACTGGTGCGCGAGGTGTCGGGTTGAGGGGGCGCTTGTGGTGTTTCTTTCCGGGGTTTTTTCGTTGCTTCGGAAGGTTTGCGCGTTTTGAACAACTTCTGGATGAAAGCGGCCATAAAGGTATCCTTGGAACTAAGACCAGTTCACGGTGCAAAGTGGTTAACCCGCACCGGCCATCGGCTTCTTTTCAGAGACCGGGTACTATGTGCCGGATCTGCCGGCAGGAGTAGTGTAGTGTTTTGTGCAGGCATGCGGGAAGAGGGTGTATGGAAAATCAGGATAATCAGGATTACAAAGCTCGGTCTGTTGCCTTGAGATTGCTGGCCAGGCGAGAGCATAGCCGGCTGGAACTGTCACTCAAGTTGCACCAGCGAAAGATTGATAACTCGGTCATCGAGCGTGTTCTGGACGAATACGAAGAAAAAGGCTGGCTGGACGACAACCGGTTTGCCGATGTCTATGCCCGGCAGCGAATGGACCATGGTTATGGTTTTTTGCGTATTGTGGGTGAGCTCCAGCAACGCGGGGTGCATAAGATACCTGATTGTCTGAACGAGGTTACCGAAGCTTGCTGGTGTGAGAGAGCGATAGAGTTGAGGCAAAAGCGGTACGGACTTGCTGATCTCAGTGACGACTGGGATGAGAAAGTACGCCAGCACCGCTTTCTGAACCGCAGGGGGTTTTCTGCTAGCCAGGTGGAGCAGGCCCTGGCAGCCCGCCAATCTGCTGTTAAAGAGTAGGCGGTATCATGCTGAGTTCCGGGGGCAGGCTGGCGCGAACCTCAGGTGCTGCTGTTTCGGTGGCTGTATCACTGCCGGAGGGCTTCTGGCCGATATCTGCAATGGGCTCCGCTTCACTGCTTTCTGGCGGTGTCTGCGCCGTTATGCGCGCAAGCACATCGTAATACCGGCGAATATTCTGCACGTACAGTACTGGCTCGTGGCCACGGGCATAGCCAAACCGGGTTTTTGTATACCATTCCTTTTGAGCAAGCAGCGGCAGAAATTCTTTGACATCCAGCCAGCGATCCGGATTTTTGCCGGCGCTCTCTGTTAGCCGGCGAGCGTCCTCAAGGTGCCCGAACCCGACATTGTAGGATGCCAGGGCAAACCAGGTGCGGTCTGGCTCGGGAATGCGATCGGGTATTCTCTCGTGCACCATGCGGAAGTATTTGGCACCACCCTGAATGCTTTCCTCGGCATCCATCCGGTTATTAATGCCAATGTAACTGGCCGTGGTTCGGGTGAGCATCATCAGCCCCCGCACACCGGTTGGTGACACCGCATTCGGGCGCCAGTGAGATTCCTGGTACCCGATAGCCGCAAGTAATCGCCAGTCCATTCCAAAATCAGCCGCATAACCCTGGAAAAGGCTTTCGTATCGTGGAAGACGGTTTCTGACATGGTGCATAAATGTTCGTGCACCAACATAGTTTAGCTGGTCAAGATGCCCGTAAAAGCGCTCGGAAAGCTGCTCCATAGTGCCGTTTGCCTGTAGTTTTTTCAGGAACTGGCGGGCGGCCTGAATCAACGAATCATCCTGGGCAGACGGAAACAGCCAGGCCAGTTGCTCTGGCTTGCCCAGAAAGAACGCTGTTTTTACTTTCGGGAAGAACACGTGATTCAGATCCAGTTCGTTTGAAGAAACCACCGCGTAGGAAAATTCGCCGCTATCTACGCGGGCAAGTATGCCGGCTGCATCGAGCCCCTGATGGACCTTATACCCAGGGCCTGCGAGGTCTGCGGGCTGCTCCTGAAGCAAGTGTTCATGATTACTGTCCGCAACCAGGTGCACCGTTTTGTTTTGCAGGTCTTCCAGTGACGACGGGCGCTCAGCATTACGGTTATACACCACGACAGACTGGGCCGATATGCCGGTGGGTAATGCCTTGAAATGTTCACTCAGCCCCTGTTGATAGGACATTCCTGCCAGGCCGATGTGGGCGTAGTTGTTCGAAAGGACAGACAGTATTTTGGTATTGCCTTCCACAACACGGACGCGCAACTCCACGCCAAGCTCATCAGCAAATCGCTTGGCAAGTTCGTAGTCGTAGCCGGTGGTTCCGTCGCGCCCTTCATAATAAATAGAAGGTGCCTCGCGGGCGATAACGTGTAATACACCCTCGTTACGGATTTCCTGAAGTGTGCTTGGGCGCGAGCAACCTGCCAGCGCCAGAGTGACTCCTGCCAGCAGCAGTATCCGGGCAGGTATAGAAGAAAGTAGGGTGAAGCGTCTGGACAAGTCCCTGGTCTCCATTACAGCTGGATCGTCGTGACGCGCCTGGTACTCGCACCAACTGGGCCAGTACTTCATGTAAAAAGGCGTATCCGGTGTCTTGCTGGGTGTGGCATCCTTTGCCACTACCGTATAATCCCTGTTGGCTGTCTGGTGGTCAACAAGGCTGGTCAATTAATATGCAAAACAATGTTAATTGTACCTGCACAGATTAACACTTGCTGTGCTGTATCCGCACTGCGCTTTCGCGTATGATGGCGGCCTTTCAGATGGTACCCGGACTTCCCCGTTTCGCGCGATACAGGTTGATATCATGCTTGAACTTCGCGGCGCACCCGCGCTTTCGCCTTTCCGTTCCCGCAAAATGCATTCACGAATTCAGGAACTTGTTCCTGACGTCAGACATGTATATGCCGAATTTATGCACTTTGTCGATCTGGAAGATAGTCTTTCAGAGGGCGAGCAAGCCGTTCTTGACCGGCTTTTAACCTACGGCCCTACAGTACCGGTTGAAGAGCCGGATGGGGTGCTGTTTCTGGTTGTCCCCCGGCCCGGCACGCTTTCACCCTGGTCCAGCAAGGCGACAGACATAGCCAGAAACTGTGGGTTGCGCCAGATTCGACGCATTGAGCGCGGGATCGCGTTTTACGTTCGGGCGGGCCATAAGCTCGATCTTGATCAGCGTAAAAAAATCGCCACCCTGCTGCATGACCGTATGACCCAGACTGTCTTCCACGAAATGGGAGGCGCGGTCTTGTTGTTCAGCCAGGAAGAGCCCCGGTTACTGGGCCGCATTCCGGTACTTGCGGGTGGCCGCTCGGCGTTGGTTGAGGCGAATGTGCGGCTTGGTCTTGCCCTGGCAGAAGACGAAATTGATTATCTGACAAAATCGTTTACTGAGCTCGAGCGGGACCCGACCGATGTTGAATTGATGATGTTTGCTCAGGCTAACTCTGAGCACTGCCGGCATAAGATTTTCAATGCGTCCTGGGACATAGACGGAGAAGGGCAGGAGAAATCGCTGTTTGCGATGATTCGCAATACGTTTGAGATGAACAGCGAAGGTGTGCTTTCCGCCTATAAAGATAACGCCT
>CAYUTG010000079.1:1054-5929 GCA_964447555.1 uncultured Marinobacter sp. | reverse complement strand
GGCCGGTTCTTCCCGAATCCGGAAACCGGTGTTTATGAGTATAACGAGGAAAATATCCACATTCTGATGAAAGTGGAGACTCACAACCACCCAACCGCTATCGCGCCTGCTGCGGGCGCAGCCACCGGCTCCGGCGGCGAAATCCGTGATGAAGGTGCTACCGGGCGTGGTTCCAAGCCAAAAGCCGGCCTGTCGGGTTTTACGGTGTCCAACCTGAATCTTCCGGGCGATGCTCAGCCCTGGGAGGCTGATTACGGCAAGCCAGAGCGAATTGCCTCTGCGCTGGACATCATGATTGAAGGTCCTGTTGGTGGTGCCTCGTTCAACAACGAATTTGGCCGGCCAAATCTTGCAGGATACTTCCGTACCTTTGAGCAAAAGGTGCCAGGGCCTGCCGGCGAAGAGGTCCGTGGCTACCACAAGCCCATCATGATTGCCGGTGGCCTTGGTAATATCCGCGAAGATCATGTTGAGAAAGGTGAGATCCCGATAGGAGCCAGCCTGATTGTTCTGGGCGGACCATCCATGCTGATCGGGCTTGGTGGTGGTGCTGCTTCGTCGATGGATTCAGGTTCCAGTAATGAAAACCTCGATTTTGCATCCGTACAGCGTGATAACCCTGAGATGGAACGTCGTTGTCAGGAGGTTATTGACCGGTGCTGGCAGATGGGCGATGAAAACCCAATCTGCTTTATTCATGATGTCGGCGCTGGCGGCCTGTCTAACGCCATGCCAGAACTGGTGAAAGACGGTGGCCGTGGTGGCAAATTCGAACTACGTGATATTCCCAGCGATGAGCCGGGCATGTCGCCGCTGGAAATCTGGTGTAATGAGTCGCAGGAGCGCTATGTCATGGCAGTTGCTCCGGAAAACCTGGAGCTGTTTGATGCGTTGTGCCGCCGTGAGCGCTGCCCATACGCTGTTATTGGCGAGGCTACGGAAACTCATCACCTGGAGTTGAGCGATTCTTACTTCAACGATAAGCCGGTTGATCTTCCGATGGAGGTGCTTTTTGGCAAGCCACCTCGCATGCACCGCAGTATTGCGCGCACATCGTTCACCAAGCCGGTTTTTGATTCCACAAGCATAGATCTGCACGACGCTATCCGGCGGGTACTGCGTTTACCGTCTGTTGGTTCAAAAAGCTTTCTTATTACGATCGGCGACCGAACCATTACCGGCCTGGTTGCCCGGGATCAGATGGTTGGCCCCTGGCAGGTACCCGTCAGCGATGTTGCCGTTACGGCCAGTTCCTTTGACGTTCGGAGCGGGGAAGCCATGGCGATGGGCGAGCGAACACCCATGGCCGTTATTGATGCGCCTGCCTCTGGCCGTATGGCCGTTGGTGAGGTCATTACGAATATGGCCGCATCTGCCATCGGTAAGCTGTCCGATATCCGGCTATCGGCCAACTGGATGGCTGCGGCAGGCCATCCGGGTGAAGACGAAAATCTGTATGAAACCGTGCGGGCTGTTGGCATGGAACTCTGCCCTGCGCTGGGTATTACGATTCCGGTGGGCAAAGACTCCATGTCCATGAAGACCATGTGGGAAGAGCGCAATGGGGAGCAGAAAAGTGTTACCGCGCCATTGTCTCTGGTGGTCAGTGGCTTTGCACCGGTTACGGACATCTCCCGCACGCTGACCCCTCAGTTGGTTACCAGTGCCGGAGAAACTGATCTGATACTGATTGATCTGGCGGCCGGGCAGAACCGGCTTGGCGGATCCGCTCTGGCCCAGGTTTACAGCCAGGTGGGGGCCGTAGCGCCCGACCTTGATGATCCAGAGGATATTAAAGCGTTCTTTGCGGTTATTCAGGGTTTGAACGCCGATGGCAAACTGCTGGCTTATCACGACCGTTCGGACGGTGGCCTGTTTGTGACACTTGCAGAAATGTGTTTTGCAGGCCGTACGGGTGTGGATATAAAACTGGATGGGCTAGCAGAGGCTCCCGATCAGTTCCCCCGAGAGCTGTTTAATGAGGAGTTGGGGGCTGTTATTCAGGTGCGCCGTGAAGATACCGGCTTTGTGTTGCAGCAGTTTTCAGGTGCAGGCCTGGGTGACTGCATCAGCGTTATAGGTACCACGAATAGCGACGCCCGTTTGCGCCTTGGATTTGAGGGTGAATCTGTTGTGGATGAGCCTCTCAGCTTGCTTCAGCGTCTCTGGTCTGAAACCAGTTATCGCATTCAGTCACTCCGCGACAATGCCGATTGTGCACAGGAGGAGTTTGATAACCTTCTGGATGTTGATGATCCCGGCCTGCACGCGGAACTGACATTCGATATCAATGAAGACGTTGCAGCCCCATACATCCGGAAAGGTGTTCGCCCCAGAGTGGCGGTGCTCAGGGAGCAGGGGGTGAACGGACAGGTTGAAATGGCTGCGGCATTTGACCGTGCGGGTTTCGATTCAGTTGATGTACACATGAGTGATCTGTTGTCAGGCCGGGTAACGCTGGAAGCCTTCCAGAGTCTCGTGGCGTGTGGCGGCTTTTCATATGGGGACGTTCTCGGTGCTGGTGAAGGCTGGGCCAAATCCATCCTGTTCAATGACCGGGTCCGGGATCAGTTTGCCTCATTCTTTAACCGGTCGGACACACTGACACTGGGTGTCTGCAACGGATGCCAGATGCTTTCGAACTTACGGGAACTGGTGCCTGGCAGTGAAGGCTGGCCGCGCTTTGTTCGTAATCAGTCTGAACAGTTTGAGGCTCGCCTGGTGATGGCAGAAGTGACACAGTCTCCGTCTGCATTTCTGGATGGCATGGCAGGCTCGAAGATGCCTGTGGCCGTGGCGCACGGCGAGGGCAGAGTAGAGTTTTCGGGAAACGCCTCTGCTGCCGGGCTGGCAGAGAGCGACATGGTAGCGCTGCGGTACGTGGACAACCGTGGACAGGTGACCACCCGTTACCCCTACAATCCGAATGGATCTGAAAATGGTATTTCCGGGGTTACCACCCGTGATGGCCGGGTCACGATCATGATGCCGCACCCTGAGCGGGTTTTCCGCACGGTTCAGCACTCATGGCACCCAGATGGCTGGCAGGAGGACGCTCCCTGGATTCGCATGTTCAGAAATGCGAGGCGGTGGTTCGGCTAATCTTTTCTGGTTTGCCGGAGAAATTGAAGCCGGCCCTGACTGCTCTCATAATGAGGGCAACTCAGGGCCGGTTTTTTTACATTCTGTGGCCTTGTTTTTCTTGGGTTTTCAAGGTGAAAAACGCCAAAAAATGAAAAAATTCCCCTTGACTCATTATTTTTATGCACATTTGACATGCTTTGTTGCCTGATCCTTGAGCAAAACCATAAAAATTATCATCATATCTGCCGGAATGTTTTAAGTTATTGAAAATAAAGAATAAAGGTTAATGGGTGATTTTGTCGCCAATTTGTCCTGAGTGCAGTATTTGCAGGGTTTTAGAGCATATTCCCTAAATTTTTCCCCAGAGTTATCCACAGATTCTGTGGGTAAGTGTCTAAGCTGTTAATCTGACCAAAAATATTCGATCAAGAGAGGTGGCTCTGATGTATAAGCTTTGTTTTTTTGTGCCGGAAACTCACCTTGAGCAAACCAAGCTGGCGCTGTTTTCGGCGGGGGCTGGGCGTATTGGTAACTATGAGCATTGTGCGTGGCAATGTCGTGGGCAGGGGCAGTTTCGCCCAATGGAAGGCAGTTCCCCCTACCTGGGTGAAAAAGACCGGTTGGAAACTGTGGTTGAGTACAAAGTTGAACTGGTTTGTGAAGACGGGGTTGTCAGAGAGGCGCTGCGGGCGCTTAAAGCGGCTCATCCCTATGAAGAGCCGGCATATGATATCTATCGGCTTGAGGTCTTCTGATCAGAGCTGGAGTGGGGCTGGCTCATTGGGTTGCGAATGCTCTCAACATGTACGCCAAAGGCCTTGCCGGGCAGGTCTTCCAGATACAGCTCAAGTGTCTTCCGCACCGTAGGGAATGACAGGTCGTCCCAGGGTATATCGTCTGGCTCGAACAACTGAACTTCCAGTGACTCATCTCCGGCACCGAAGTTGCCGTCCCGGAGTGTTGCACGATAAAACATGTGCACCTGGTTAATGTGCGGGACATCAATGATGGAGTACAGCCCGTCAATGGTCACGTCAGCCAGGGCTTCCTCCAGAGTTTCTCTGGCGGCTGCCTCAACCGTTGTCTCGGCATTTTCCATGAATCCTGCGGGCAGAGTCCAGTAGCCGTAACGTGGCTCAATAGCCCGGCGGCAGAGCAGAATCTTATCATTCCAGACCGGAACAGTACCGGCGATAATGTGCGGGTTCTGGTAGTGTATGGCATTACAGGCCGGGCACACATAGCGATAACGGTTGTCGCCTTCGGGGATGCGCTGTTCAACTAAATGGCCGCAAGTGCTGCAATACTTCATATTTGTCCCCGTATACTGAGATGAATCTGATAAACAGTTTAACGATCGCGGCCGGATCTGTCTTATTCAACGTTAACACATGCATGGAGCCTTAATTTGCGAGATCTACTTGCCAAGCGGCTGGCTGGCTACGCCCCGAAAAGTCTGGCGTTGGATTACCCGGAGGCTGGCATTCTTGTACCAGTGACCGACAACGAGCGTAACCCCGAAATGGTGTTTACGCTAAGGTCCTCAAACCTGAGTACACACCGGGGTCAGGTTGCTTATCCCGGTGGCAAGCGAGATCCGGCAGATTTATCACTGGCTGCTACGGCCCTGCGTGAAACCCACGAAGAAATCGGGTTGCCACCAGAGCAGGTAAGTCTTATTTCGCCACTCAGCCAGGTAATGTCCCGTTACGGAATACTGGTAACGCCCTATGTTGGCGTTATTCCCGATGAGTCGGCAATGACGGCGAATCCGGATGAGATTGAATGTAT
>CAYUTG010000079.1:0-1044 GCA_964447555.1 uncultured Marinobacter sp. | reverse complement strand
CTGACCTTTCTCAACAGCACTATTTACGTTCCCTGCTATCGTTGGCAACGCTATCAGATCTGGGGCCTGTCCGCTGTGGTGCTGGTTGAGTTCATGAACGCCGTATACGATGCTGGCATAAATATAATGGAACCGCCCGAAGGGGGACGACATGTTTTATAAGCTGGGTGATCATACGCCGGAGTTGATTGGCGAAAATCAGTTTGTTGCGCACAATGCAACCGTGATTGGTAGTGTGCGCCTGATGGACCACGCGAGTGTCTGGTACAACGTTGTCATTCGGGGAGATAACGACCTGATTACCATCGGCCCCGAGAGCAATGTACAGGACGGCTCAATACTGCACACAGACCCGGGAATCAAACTGACGCTGGGCAGAGGTGTAACGGTCGGGCACAAGGCCATGTTGCATGGTTGCGATGTGGATGATTACACGTTAATCGGCATCAACGCCGTTGTTCTGAACGGTGCGAAAATCGGCAAACACTGTCTCATTGGCGCCAACACACTGATTCCCGAGCGAATGGTGATCCCTGATGGGAGTATGGTTATAGGGTCGCCCGGAAAGATTAAGCGGGAGTTAAATGAAAACCAGAAGAAAATGCTGGAACTGAGTGCCAGGCACTACGTAGAGAATGCCTCTCGTTACCGTGAAAAGCTGATTAATTGCGAGCCACTGAAATGAGTGTTTCTGACACGGTTCGTTCACCCTGTGTGGATGTGTGCGCACTGGATGAGGCTGATATATGTATAGGCTGTCAGCGCTCCGGCGATGAGATATCGCGTTGGGGGCAGATGACGAACGATGAGCGTAAAGAAGTCCTTCGCAACGTTGCGGTCCGTGAGGAGCAGAGTGGATTTTAATGTTTGTTGACCCCAGCGAGGCGCAAATGCTCAGTATCTTGACGGTTATTTGAAAATATTTAAGATGGATTGTTGACACCTCGCGACAGGTCTGTAGAATGCGCCTCTCTTGATCGGGGTAGGCCGCTGAGAAAGCGGAGGTTTCGGCAAGTAACTGTTTGAAAGTTCTGAAGAAAATGA
>CAYUTG010000078.1:10063-11774 GCA_964447555.1 uncultured Marinobacter sp. | reverse complement strand
CCGCGTTGTACACGCTGCGCAAAGTTGCTGATATCTCGCGCATGACCTGCTGAAACATCGCAGACATATGGTTCAGGGAGCGGTCATTAAAGACAACGGAATACTCAAGCAGGCCTTCTGGATCTACATTCGGGTAGAGTTTAGACATATCCAGCATTTTCCTGTGTTTTGAATTATTTTCCCGATTGTAACCACAATGCGGAGCATACCGAAGTATTAGCCCGGCAACGGCGTATCGCCAGCCAGTCGCTGATACCAGCGGGCACTTACCTGAATAGCCGATCGGATATCCGGCCGGTGCAGCCCATGTTCGCCAAGGAACTGGTCCGTTATGGCCGTATCGAAACGCTTTGTCTGAATAAAGTGCAAGGCTTCAGGGTAGGTGTTCATAAAACCGGGCACACCGGGAATGGATAGCAGTGCACGAAGTACCGGCAATGAAATATGCCGTCCGGGCGATTGAATACCCAGTGCGTCACCAACAATGGCTAGCATTGGCTGAAGAGCCGGGGTGTCTGAATCCAGGCACAACAAACGCCTGGGCGGATTTGTCGCCATCGCAGCCGCGGCGATAACAGCTACCACATGATCGACCGTTACCAGTGGAAGCCAGTGGTCCGGTGTGCCAGGCACCATTCTGAGCCGCCCACCCGCCAGATTAGCAATCAATTGATATAGTGGCTGTGCCTGATCCAGTTCGCCAGTCTGGCTGTGCCCCGCTACGGTTGCGGGTTGCACTTCAACCAGATCCAGTTCTGTCTTTTCTGCCAGCAGACGGACTTTCACGGCCGATTCCAGCTTGCTGGCTTCGTATGTGCCCGTACGCCGGTACACCGTCTGCCAGCGGGTACGCTCCGGGCGGTCGATATCAACACCCACTCTTGCCAGATGGTCCGGGTTCTCCAGCATAAACCCACTGATAAACACCAGCCGGCACCCAAGTGCCTGTGCCAACTCTGCAGCCGCCAGACTACCACCCACGTTGGCGGCCCGAGCCGACTTACGATCAAGCCGCCAGGCGAAGCGGGCAGCCAGATGAACCACCCCGTGAACACCTGATGGCAGGGTTTCTATTCCCAGTTCCGGCCTGGTCAGGTCGCCCTCAAGAGCGCGAACCAGGTGCCCTTTCCCTCCCAGTTCACAGATTTTCTCCCTTAGGTCCGGGAGTTCGTCCGGCCGCCGCATCAAGGCAATGACTTCATGATCATGCATTGTCAGATACGCGCACAGATGGCGGCCAATAAATCCCGTTGCGCCAGTGATTAACAACGTCATAACAACTTCCTTCTGGTTGAGTTCACGGCAACGTTAAGGTATAGAGTAAGCTTTAAGGTCAATAGCCCGGACAATAATTATGAAAATTGCAGAACTGGAGCAACGCACCGGGGTTAGCCGCCACACGCTGCGCTATTACGAAAAACAGGGATTGTTAAAAGAAGTCACCCGGTGCGCCAATAACTACAGAGACTACCCCGAACAAGCTGTTCAGCGGGTTAACATGGTTCGGCAACTTAAAGACCTGGGGTTTTCTCTTAAAGAAATTGGCAGCGTGCTGGATGCACTCCGTAAGGACACTCTGGATTGCGCACAAGGGGCCCGGTTAATGGCACAAAAGCGGGCCGTTGTTGACGAAAAAATTGCGGAACTGCAATCGCTCAGACAGCTTCTGAACGAAGAGCAAAAACGGCTGGAGCAAAGCGCCCTGTTGCAT
>CAYUTG010000078.1:0-9963 GCA_964447555.1 uncultured Marinobacter sp. | reverse complement strand
CCTGTTGCATTCCAGCCGTTCAGGCTGATATTTGCGGCGATTTATCAACCCTGGGCAATCTGTTTATTCTCGATATACTGCTTTAACGCAACGGCATTGTTGTGCTCGGTATCCTTGGCTGCAAAAACCAGCGTAATGCGCCCGTTATCCTCAAGGCAATCGCTCAGCGTTTGCAAATCGTCACTATTGGCCGACTTAAGTTCAGAGAGGTAACGCTTCTGAAATTCAGGCCACTTTTCGGGGTCGTGACCAAACCACTTCCGTAGCTCCGTGGACGGCGCCAGGTCTTTGAGCCATTCGGTAATGTCAGCATCTTCCTTTTTAACACCCCGTGGCCACATGCGGTCAACCAGAATGCGTGTGCCATCAGAGCGGGCCGGAGTTTCGTATGCACGTTTAAGACGGATATCTGTCACAAAAACCTCCTGAGTCTGATTGTTGCCTGTTTCATCCTAAACCTTAGCATTGCCTCTAACAATCGACACCGGCAGCGGAGCGGCCCCGGTTTGATGTGAAACGGTTCTGGCCTGAATAATGCTTTAACTCCTATAACCGGTTTTTTCGGCCAATTGCGCCGTCATTTTTTGGAGGATTTTCGGTTATGTCTCTACTGACATCACTGATTCAGGCCAGCACCCAGTTTCAGCAGGCCATGGGGAAGCAAAAGCCAGCTACAGATAACGCCACAGGCACGCCTGCCAAGGCACAGGCTCCGGCCCAGGAGGCAGGCAATTCCCCTGACGGGGACCGGTTTACACCCTCGGGAGACAGCAAAGCCGACAACACTGTTCTGAAGTCCAGGCGGCTTGCCATGTCGGAATACAAACAGACCGTGGGGAACGATCTTGCCTTTGTACGCGACACCTTGCGGCATAAACTTGCCGAGTACAATTTACCACCGGCCACCGCCCTTAATGTCAGCAAGAATGATTCCGGCGTTATTCAGTTAAGCGGTAAAATTCCTGAAGATGTACAGAACCGTATCGAAAACGATTTAAATAACAGTAAAAATTTCAAAGATGCCTTCAGCCGTCTGAGCGTCAGTGAGCCCACGCTGCACTTTATGGACAACGCGCTCAAACTGAATCAGGCGTACGGCGTAAGCAATTCATTACTGGATACGCTGGTCAGTGAGAACAAGCAGTTTAATGGCTTGCAGGATCTGGTTCACCGCTACGACACCCTGCGCCGAACGGCGGGTGCAGAACAGATGGAAGCAGCCGGAAGTACCGGCCACTATGCATTTAACCTGAATACCCGTGCCTGACGCTACACGGTAAACGGTTCAGGATCGCCCTTACCTACCCGTGTTACTTCCGGGGTGTCACCGGTAAAGTTCACCACCGTGGTTGCGTCTACACCACAGAATCCGCCGTCAATGATCAGATCCAGCTCATGCTCCAGAGTATCCCGTATCTCTTCAGGATCGGTCATCGGGTCGGTTTCACCGGGTAATATCAGTGTACTGCTCATGATGGGCTCACCAAACTCCCCCAGCAGTGCCTCAACAATGGCATTCTTTGGCACTCTTACACCTACCGTACGGCGCTTGGGATGCAAGAGCCTGCGGGGAACCTCGCTGGTAGCCCCCAGAATAAAAGTGTAAGGCCCCGGCGTATAGGTTTTCAGCAAGCGGTACTGGGTGTTGTCCACCTTGGCATAGACGCCAATATCCGAAAGGTCCCGGCACACCAGTGTGAAGTTGTGTTTGTCATCAAGCCGGCGTAATCGCTTGATCCGGTCCGATGCCTGCTTGTCACCAAGGCGGCACCCGATCGCATAGGCTGAATCGGTTGGATAAACAATCACCCCACCACTGCGAAGAATATCCACAGCCTGCTTGATCAGTCGTTTTTGCGGGTTCTCCGGGTGAATCTGGAAAAACTGACTCATGTATTCTCTCCCTGCCCAAGACGCGCAGCCATTTCGGGGTCGTTCACTGAACCGCCCATACAGTTGGGTGACTCCGGCACCGGGCGGCCGCTTTCGGCCCACTCGTCTACTGAGTATAGATGCAGTGAAAGCGCATGCACCCGTTCCGCCATTTCTTTCGCCAGTACCTTATAAATGGCCTGATGTCGCTTCACTTTTGACTGCCCTTCAAACTCCGGGCATACCAGCGTCACCTTAAAGTGAGTTTCCGAGTTGGCGGGCACGTTATGCCGGTGGCTTTCGTTTTCTATCTGAAGAACCTGTGTGTCAAAGGCCTCTTTCAAACGGGACTCTATTTCACTCTGAACCTTCATAATTCCTGACTCTCCGAATTCACGCTATGGTGCCAGTCTACTACACAAACCGCAGGCACCCGAACCTTGACACCGGGAAGCCAAACCGCCACATTCCCATGCCAACTCACCCGTCATTATCAGTTCTGAACCATGCATCTTTACATTGCTGAGAAGCCAAGCCTTGGCCGCGCCATTGCGGCTGCCCTGCCCGGCCCGCACCAGAAAGGCCCGGGCTGGATTCGTTGCGGTGAAGGCAAACAGGCAGTCACCGTCAGTTGGTGTATCGGGCATTTGCTGGAACCGACAGAGCCCGCAGGCTATAACCCCGCCTGGAAAAGGTGGCGACAAGAAGACCTGCCCCTGTTTCCGGAACAGTGGAAGGTAACGCCAAAAGAAGGGGTGCGCCAGCAACTCAGCGTACTGGAATCGCTGATTCGCCAGGCAGACAGCATTGTGCACGCCGGTGACCCGGACCGTGAGGGCCAGCTTCTGGTAGACGAAGTGCTGCGCCATGTCGGCACAAAAGTGGCCGTTCAGCGTGTACTGATCAATGACCTTACCCCGGCAGCAGTGGCCAAGGCCATTCAGGCCCCCAAAGATAACCGGGAATTTCGCCGGTTGTCTCATTCGGCCCTTGCCCGCCAGCGCGCTGACTGGCTCTACGGCATCAATCTGACACGTTTTTATACCCTGAACTACCAGCAACAGGGCCAGCAGGGCGTCTATTCCGTTGGCCGGGTGCAAACCCCTGTGCTGGGATTGGTCGTGGAGCGTGATAACACCATCGAGCACTTTGAACCCAAACCCTGGTACCGGGTTGAAGCCAGTTTCCACGCTGAGGATAACGAAGCAGATCCCCAACTTTTCAAGGCAAGGTGGCTGCCAGATGAGCAGTTCGGGGAAATGCTGGATGAAGACAACCGCCTGCTGGATAAAGCCACCGCCCACCGGATTGCTGAGACCGTCCGCGGCAGGCCGGGCAAGATAACCGAATCGCGATTCCGCGACCGCCCTGAAGCGCCCCCATTGCCACTGTCGTTGTCTGCACTCCAGATTGAGGCCGGCAAATTGTTTCGTATGGGCGCCAAAGAGGTACTGGACACCGCTCAGGCTCTGTACGAACGCCACCAGTTAATTACCTACCCAAGGTCTGACTGCCGTTACCTGCCAGAAGGCCATTTTGACCAGCGGGAATCAGTCGTGCGGGCCATCAGCCGGGTCGCTCCCGATCTGGGCGGAGCCTGCAGCCAGTCTGATCTGCAGCGCAAAACTACCGCCTGGAACGATAAACAGGTAGACGCGCACCATGCCATCATCCCCACCAGCCGCGCATCAGGCAATGGCAAGCTGAATACGGCAGAAGCCAATATCTACAGTCT
The DNA here is from genome assembly GCA_964447555.1 of uncultured Marinobacter sp. Taxonomy (GTDB): domain Bacteria; phylum Pseudomonadota; class Gammaproteobacteria; order Pseudomonadales; family Oleiphilaceae; genus Marinobacter. The sequence goes on along the minus strand of CAYUTG010000078.1, from coordinate 6,356 downwards.
GATCAGCCGTTACTACCTGATGCAATTTGCCGCCGACGCCATTCACCGGGAGGGGCGGCTGACCCTGGAGGTTGCCGGCCACAACTTCCGGGCAACAGAAACGGCCATTTTTGAGGCAGGCTGGAAAGCCCTGGAAATCCGGCTTCGGGAAAACCGGGCCGAACCTGAGAAGCCCCCCCTGCCCAGGTTGAGCAAGGGCGAGCCGGTTCTCTGTAGCGAAAGCACGGTGTCCGAACGGAAAACCCAGCCTCCCCAGCACTTTACCGATGCTACCCTGTTGTCAGCGATGACCAATATCGCCCGTTTTGTGACCGATGCAAAGCTTCGGAAAACCTTGCGGGAAACCGATGGTCTGGGCACAGAAGCAACCCGTGCAGCAATTTTAGACACTTTGTTCAAACGCGATTATCTGTACCGCAGCAGCCGCTATATACGCGCGACAGATAAAGGCAAAACACTGATCGGCGCTCTGCCTGAGTCCGTCAGCAAACCAGATCGCACGGCAGTCTGGGAGGCCACTCTTGAACGTATACGTTCCGGCGAAGGAGACCCACGCCAGTTTCTGGACAATCTGAAAGCTGAGATTCGGGAATTTATTCAGATACCCGATATAACTCCCGGGAATCCGACGGCCAACCCTCACCAGACTGGCCAGATACACTGCCCCAAGTGCAGAACCCCTATGGCCCGGCGCGAAGGAAAATTTGGGCCATTTTTTGCCTGCACCCGTTACCCGGACTGTAACGGCACCCGCCCTATTGACGACACCAAACCCGCAGACGGCACCAGCCAGCAACCAATACCCTGCCCCATGTGTTTTTCACCGCTGGTCAGGCGTAAAGGGAAGAAGGGCTGGTTCTGGGGCTGCAGTAATTTCCCCGGCTGCCGACAAACTCTTAATGACGACAACGGAAAACCGGCGGCCCGTTTACGCAACTCTACATAACGACACTGAACCGCGCCCCGCAATTTGGGATAATCATTGCGTATTAGTGCATGGCCGGGGAATAAACCCGGCCAGTGACACCCGAGTTTTGGCAATATAACGTTGAGGAGGAACTTCATTCATGCGTATTGCATTGCTTGAAGATGAGCAAGAACAGGCCAGGCACATTCAGTCAATCGTGACTGAGGGCGGGCATACTTGTGACAGTTTCCCCTCTGGCCAGGCATTTCTGAGCGCAGTTCTGCACCGCAGTTACGACCTGCTGATTCTGGACTGGCAAATCCCGGACATGACCGGGATTGATGTACTAAAAAGCGTGCGTGCCCAGATTAACTGGGCCATTCCGGTTGTTTTTCTGACCCAGCGGGATAGCGAAGCAGATATTGTGTGTGCCCTGGATGCAGGGGCAGACGATTATCTGGCCAAGCCTGCCCGGGCAGCAGAGCTGGTAGCCCGCATTAACGCCCTGGTTCGAAGAAGCAACCCGGCCAGTGATAAAGAAATACTGCAGTACGGCCCGTTCGACATCAACACTCAGCAACGCAGTATCTGCCTGCATGGAGCCGAACTGACACTCACCGATAAAGATTTTGATCTAACTCTGTTTCTGTTCCAGAACCAGGGCCGGTTGCTGACCCGCGAGGTGCTTCTTGAGCGTGTCTGGGGCCTCACCCGGGACATCAATACCCGCACGGTAGACACGCACATGAGCCGGCTACGTCGCCGGTTGGGCCTGAACCCTGAAAATGGCTTCCGCATCAAAACCATTTATCAGCGCGGCTATCGCCTGGAAGCCATGAATGCCCAGCACTCCGGATACCATTCAGACGCCATCGAGGTTGATCAGGCAGCGAATGCTTAAACTGAATGTGCGTTTACTCTTCCAGTTATTGAGCGTATCGGCGTGCCTTGCGCTCGCCTTGCCCGGCCATGCTGAGCTGTCCATTACTCAGGGGTCTGCTACCGCTGTTACAAACATGGCAACCCCGGCCAATCCCGAATGGGTGTATACCTTGCGCCCGGGTGAAACTTTTCCGGATACAGCCAAAGACCTGCTGGCGCCCGGGTTCAGCCCAAAACAGTTGCTGCAATACAACGGCCTGGCAAACAGCACGCTGGTGTCGGCCGGTGACAGCATTCACATTCCCCTCGCCTGGCTGAAACGCCAGCCCGACCCTGCCCGGGTTTTATCCAGTTCCGGTACAGTTCAGTTTATATCCGGCGCCGACGGCCGCAGGCGGCCATTAACCCCCGACACCCTGATTCGCGTAGGCGATGCCATCCTGTCCGGTGCCGGCACGGCGACTGTCGGCCTGGCCGATGGGTCTGAAGTGCGGGTTTCGCCGAACTCCCGCCTGGAATTCAACCGCCTGACCCAATACGGCAAATCCGGCATGGTAGACACCCGGTTACGGCTGCTTGAAGGGGAGGTACATACCAGAGTGAAGCCGGTAGTGGGCGGCGGAGCGCGGTTTGAGATATCAACACCTTCAGCCGTTGCCGCCGTGCGCGGTACAGCCTTTACACTGCAGGCATCACCAGCCGGCACGCACTTGCAGGTAACCGAGGGTGTGGTTGAGTTTGGCCCCCCGGGAAAAATCCGCCCTATTCCAGCCGGGTACAGCGCCCAGGTTGCAGCCGGCGCTCACACCGAATTGGCCATCCACCGTCTTGCACCCGCGCCAAAGGTTAACCCTATAGCCCCCAGACTGAACCGGTTACCGGCGAAGCTGGCCTGGGCCGACAGCCAGGCGCCCGGGTATCAGCTCGACATTTTTGAAACCAGCAGCAGGCGCTGGATTGAAAGCAAAGAAGTGCACGGCAATTCCTTTGATATCAGCCAGCTTGATAATGGCGACTACAATATACACCTCGCAGCGCTTAATAACCGTGGAGTCGCCGGGATGCCGGCCGTTATACCCGTTGAAGTTGACCTTCAGGCACGGGCCGCCAGCCTCATATCACCTGCAGATGGCGGAAAAGCCAGCGATGATATGCCAGAGTTCCGATGGCAGTTGAACGGAAATAATGAGCTGGCCCGCGTAGAAGTAGCGGAAGATGACAGCTTTCGGTTGTTGATTGCCAGCAGTGAATGGGCGCCGGAAACCTCAGCTCTTCCCTCAAAACCATTAAGCCCGGGCCAGTATTACTGGCGGGTGGTTACCGAAGCAGGTGGAAACTCAGTGGCCACCAGCAAACCCAGGACCGTGATTATTAAAGGCAGCCTGCCACCTGTGCGCATCATTAGTGTAAACTATGTAGACAGTCAGGTACGGGTATTCTGGGAGAAGGCAGATACCGCTAAAGAGTACCGGCTTCAGCTCTCCGAGGAGCCCGGATTTAACAATATTATTAAGGAAGCAACGGTGGCAGGCACCACAGCTGCCTTGCGTCTTATTCCCGGAAGGCGGTATTTTGTGCGTCTGAAAGCCCTGTCCGACGGCCCGTTAACAAGTCGATGGGGACCAGGGAGGGAGCTGTACCTGGAATAAACTATTGACCGACCGTTACCACAGCAGGACTCATGAACCAGGATTGGCTGCCCATAAAAACGACCCCCTGGACTCTGGGCCTCACCCTTCTGGCACTCCTGCTGCTGACTCAGGCCAGCGCACTCCCCCGCCAACTGGACACCTGGCTGTACGATAAAGCCATTACAGCCAGCCCACCTCCGGTTTCTGGCGATGTTGTGCTGGTGGCGATCGATGAATACAGCCTGGACCAGCTCGGCCGCTGGCCCTGGCCGCGCACTACTCATGCAGAACTGATAAAAGCCCTGCAAAAAGCGGGTGCCAGCACCATTGTTTTTGATGTGCTGTTCCCGGAACCCTCTTCAGACGATGCCCAACTGGCAGCCGCCATGACAGAACACGGCAATGTCATTCTGCCCGTTCACCTGGCGTCATCCGCACCCGACTCCTCGTTAAACCCGACGTTGAGTGAGCAATTACCAGCCGCACCGCTTGCGGCAGCGGCAGCCGGCCTTGGGCATGCCCACGTGGAACTGGACGATGATGGTATTGCCCGCGGGCTTTACCTGTTCAGTGGCTTTGGCAGGCACTTGTGGCCCAGCCTTGCCATGGCCGCCACAGGCGAACAACCACGCACCCCGGCCACAGACAATGTGCCAGCCTACGTAAACGCCCGTTACGATTACCGGATGGTGCCGCTGGCTGGTGATACCGGCACGCTACCTACCTACTCGTACGCACAGTTGCTCAGGCACCCCCCCGCTCCGGGCACCTTTAAAGGCAAAACCGTGTTCATAGGCGCAACCGCCGCAGGCTTTGGGGACATTCTGCCAACCCCCTTCTCCGGGTTAAGCCACCCCATGCCAGGAGTTGAGTTTCACGCAAATGTGTACTCAGCGAACCAGCAAGAACTGCTGATTCGCGTGGCCCCTGAGTGGGCTTCTCCGGTTCTGGCACTGATTGCTATTGTACTTCTGGCCATCTCCCTGCCCCGGATGCGCCCGGCACGAACCCTGTTTGCCTGCATCACATGGGCCATTGCGCTGCTGGCCCTGCACAGCCTGAGCCTGTTTGTCGCACGGCTCTGGATACCCGTTGCCAACGCACTGATTGTTCCGCTTCTGGCCTTTCCCGTCTCCAGCGGCCTGCGTCTGGCAATGACCAACCGCTTCCTGAACAGGCAGTTGGACGACCTTGCCAGGGGCCCGCAAGTAACACTTCCGGAACCATCACGCCGACAGCCAACACAACTACTGGAACACTTCCGGGCGTTGTTCCAGCCTCTTGGCTGGTTGCTACAGGAAGATAACATCCTGCTGTCTGCGCAAGGAATGACCATATCGGACATCCCCGGAAACCTTGTTCCGGGCCAATGGCTTCACGACAGCAATCGAAGCTGGATACGCCTTGACCGGGAAAACACGCCCTACATTCTGGGCCTGACACTTCCCAACGACCTCAACCGCGAGGTCATTCAACGCTACCTCCGAAGGCTGCACCTGGGAAGTGCCGGTACCCGCCCGGAAACCCACAAGCCGGTGGAAAATATTTCGGCCAGAATTGAACGGGTCCGGATTGCCACAGAGCGCCTGAATCACATGCAGCAGTTTATCCGCCACAGCTTTGAGCGGATGCCAGACGGCGTTATTGTCACCGACGAGCTGGGGGTTATTCGTTTTACCAATGGCCATATTGAAGAGTGGTTCCGGGAACCCCAGCCCAGCCTGAATGGCTTACCGCTGGCACGACTGCTGGACGGGCACGACCCCCGGGAAACGCCGCCATGGCATGAAACCGTTTCTGAAACACTGACCCTGCTGCAAAGCCGCACAGTCGGCCTGCGCATTCAAAACAAAGATTTCCTCATTCACTTTGCCCCTTTTGCCCTGCCAGACAGCGATCAGCACGGCATTATTGCCAATATCTCTGATATCTCCGAACTCAGGGAACAGCAGCGCCAGCACCGGGAAGCAATAGACTTTATATCCCACGACGTACGGTCTCCACTGGTCTCTCAGCTTGCGCTGATTGAACAGCTCAAGCGAGACCCGGGGTACATAGATAAAGCCCAGCTGGATCAACTGGGGCGGCTGGCACGCAGGAGTTATCATCTGGCTGAAGAGTTTGTGCAGCTGGCACGGGCAGAACAGCTGACAGAAACACGGTTTTACGAATGTGAGTTTCTGGCGATTGTGGAGAACGCCCGTGACAGCGTTAGTGAGCAGGCCGCAGATAAGCACATTCAGCTAAAGCTGCAGGACACCGAAGACTTGTGGCTGAGAGGAAATGCAGAACTGCTGGAGCGGGCCGTTATAAACCTGCTGACCAACGCCGTGCAATACAGCCCGGCAGGCTCAACGGTTAACATCCAGGTATTTCAGGCGGGGCACCAGGCCTGCCTGACTATTGCTGACGAAGGCAGCGGGATTGAGCCTGCCGAGCTTCCGCGACTGTTTGACCGGTACCAGCGCCAGAAAAGCAGCGAGTTGGCCGGCATCCATGGCACCGGGCTGGGGCTGTCCTTTGTGAAAACCGAGGTAGAGAAACACCGCGGCGAGATTTCCGTTACCTCCGAACCCGGACAAGGTTCATCCTTCACACTTAAGCTACCTATTGCCGCCCCACTACCCCAGGCCTGAACACGGCCATCCTTTCGAAGCTTTTGGCATCAGGCCTGAATCTGCTTGCTGACTACTTCTGAAGGCTCGCTGACAAGCCCTTCGGTATCCTGCACCTGAATGGTGAAGTACCAGTTGCCTGCACCCAGTCCGTCAACGGTGTAACTCATGCTGGCCCGGCTCGACGCATCATCAACCACAATGGTCTGATTCAGGTTATCTCTGTCCTGACCGTACCGGATAACGTATTTATCCAGCTCTCCCATCTTGATGCCATCTCCATTCACGCGGGGCTTTTGGCCAAAGCCGAGAATATGGAGG
>CAYUTG010000077.1:0-11831 GCA_964447555.1 uncultured Marinobacter sp. | reverse complement strand
CGGTTCAATATGCCACTCCAGAGTCAGCCGGTCGCCCAGACGTAACGTTTCAATGGCAAGGTAGCGCTGGCACAGATCGAGTTCTCTGGCCAGGGGAATCAGTTGGTCAACGGTGCGCAGGCTGGCGCGAAACAGTTCTGAAAGATCCAGCACGGCGTCTTCGGCCTGGTCCGGGTTAGTGGCAATCAGGCTGGCAATGGTATTCATGCTGTTGAACAGAAAGTGTGGCTGAATGCGCGCCTGCAGGGCGGTCAGGTGCGATTGCATCTCAGCCTCGCGCTGCTGTTGCCACTGGCGCTGAAGGTAGAAATAACGCAGCACCATCAGCGTAATCAGCAACGCCAGCAGGAGTTTTTTGGCAATGCCCTGCCACATGGTTGCACCTGCGCGGGCATGCAGCACGCTGTCCGCAAACAAGCTAAAGGCCAGTACATCCAGCAATACAAGCGCTACAATGCACAGGGTTGCCCGTGGCACCGACAGCCTGGCCAGCCGTCGTCTTAACAGGCAGATCAGCGCGGCACTGGTCAGTGTTGTCCACTGCACGAACAGTGACAGCAGGCCGAAGTAGTTCCAGTCAATCCAACCGGCTTCTGCCTGTACAATGGCCAGCACCAGCACCAGCAGTTCGCTGGTGATCAGCAGCATGAATACGGCCCGCACCCGGCACAGGTCCGGTACGAAAAACTCGCGGGTTGTCACACCTTTGTCGCTGTTCAGGGGTGTCTCCTATCCGTGGGGCACAGTGGTATACTGCCGCCTCGTTCAATGAATCCAGTTCCCGCAGATAATGCCGGGCGCTCAGCAGGAAAGATAGACCATGACGGACCAGAAAAAGCCGGATCAGACCACAACCTCCGAAAAACCCTGGGGCGGGCGCTTCAGTGAGCCTACCGATGCGTTTGTTGAGCGCTTCACTGCCTCCGTTGGTTTTGATCAGCGCCTTTACCATCACGACATTACCGGCTCCATTGCCCATGCAACCATGCTGGCGGCAGTGGGTGTGCTGACCGACGAAGAGCGGGATACCATCATTGCCGGCCTGAACGGAGTGAAAGCCGATATTGAAGCGGGCAACTTTAACTGGTCTGTCAGCCTGGAAGATGTCCACATGAACGTGGAAGCCCGCCTGACGGACCGCATCGGTATTACCGGTAAGAAACTGCACACAGGCCGTAGCCGGAACGATCAGGTGGCCACGGATATCCGCCTGTATCTGCGCGACGAAATTGATGTGATCGCGGAAGAGCTGAAACGCCTTCAGGTGGGTTTGCTTGATCTCGCTGAGCGGGAGGCTGGCACTATTATGCCGGGCTTTACCCACCTGCAAACGGCTCAGCCAGTCACCTTCGGCCACCACCTTCTGGCCTGGTTTGAAATGCTGGTGCGCGATGCCGAGCGCCTTATGGATTGCCGGAAGCGGGTGAACGTAATGCCGCTTGGTGCCGCTGCGCTGGCGGGTACAACCTACCCGATTGACCGCGCTATGACAGCAAAACTGCTGGGCTTTGACCGCCCCTCAGAGAACTCGCTCGATTCGGTCAGTGATCGGGATTTCGCCATCGAATTCTGTAGCTTTGCGGCGTTGCTGATGACGCACCTGTCGCGTTTCAGCGAAGAACTGGTGCTGTGGACTTCCGCGCAGTTCAACTTTATTGATCTGCCAGACCGCTTCTGCACCGGATCATCCATTATGCCCCAGAAGAAAAATCCGGATGTGCCAGAACTGGTGCGTGGTAAAACCGGGCGGGTTAATGGCCACCTGATCAGCCTGTTAACGCTGATGAAAGGCCAGCCACTGGCGTATAACAAGGACAATCAGGAAGACAAAGAGCCCCTGTTTGATACCGTGGACACCGTTAAAGGTTGCCTGAAGGCTTACGCCGATATGGTTCCCGCCATTCAGGCACGGGCAGACAATATGCGAGCGGCGGCAAAACAGGGCTTCTCTACGGCCACCGATCTGGCGGATTATCTGGTGAAAAAAGGGGTCCCCTTCCGGGATGCCCATGAGATTGTCGGTAAATCCGTTGCGTTCGGCGTGGCCGAAGGTCGCGACCTGTCGGAAATGACCCTGGCTGAGCTCAGCCAGTTCTCGGATGTGATTGGCGACGATGTCTTTGACGTGCTCACACTGGAGGGTTCCGTACAGGCCCGTGATCACCTTGGTGGAACCGCGCCGGTTCAGGTCAAGGCGGCCGTTAACCGGGCCCGTGCATTGCTGAACTGAGTAAAGGGGTTGTCTGCCGGGCGGGGTTATCCACCAATGCGCCCGGTAGGCAGGTCAACAACCGCAGGCGTCAGTTCTGCCAGTGGCTGGGGCCTGGACAGCCGATAACCCTGGCCAAAATGGATGCCCATGGCTCTGACCTTTCTCAGGGTGTCATCACTTTCAATGAAGGTTGCCACGGTGGTTTTACCCGCCGCTTCGGCAATGCGGTGCAGTGCTTCAATCATGATTTGCTGCACCGGATCATCGTCCAGGTGCGCCATCATACGGCGGTCCAGTTTAACAATATCCACAGGCAGCCTGGCCGCCAGGCTGTAGCTTTCTACCGAAGCCCCCGCACCATCCAGAGCAACCCGGCAGCCAATTCTGTGCAGGCTGTCGCATAGCACGGCAACGTCATCCGGGTACTGGGTGGCGTGGGATTCCCGCACTTCAAAGCAAAAGCACTCGGCGGCAAAGGGTGAGTTTTCCAGCAGGGTCTCGACAAAATCGGCGAAGGTGTCATCCAGCACGCTGGCCAGAGACAGGTTAAAACCGCAGTACTTGATTCGTGGCTCAAGCAACCGGTGTTTTCCAAGCCAGGTCAGCGTTTGCTGAACAACCTGGCGGTCCAGCCGTTTGGCCAGATCAAACCGCTCTGCAATTTGCAGGAACTGATCGGGGCGTAGCAGCTCATCGTTGTCACTGTCACCATGAAGGCGGCACAGAATCTCTATGTGGTCGCCCCAGGTTGCGCTGGCGACGGGCCTCAGCGCCTGGTACTCCAGTATCAGGCTGTTTTCATCCAGGGCCTGGCGAATTTGTTCTACACGCTTGCGGGCAACCGTCTCGTCAGCGTGCCGGGCAATGGCGTGGGCAGTATGAACCCGGTTCCGGCCAGAGGTTTTGGCCGTGTGGCACAGGTCGGATGCCTGGCTGAGCAGGTGCTCGGGGTCGGCGGGCACATCGTGCTCCATAATCAGCAGGCCACCAGAGGCCGTGGTTTGCAGCTTGTGTTCCTGCCACTCAAAAACAAACTCGTGAATCATGCCCAGGGTGTCTTCAGCAATTTTCCTGGCCCGGGTTTCAGGGCAGTTTTCAATCAGCAGTGCGAAAGCGTCCCCGGACAAGCGCGCCAGAGCGTCCCGCTGACGCACGCGAATGCCGAGATTGCCCGCCAACTCCCGAAGGTAACGGTCGCATGTGCCCCGGCCAGCCAACTCGTTAAACCGTCCGAAATCGTCCAGGTCCAGATAGAGCAGGCTGTCGCAGGAACTCCGGTCAGCCTTTTGCTCCAGCGTGCGCTCAATCCGCGTGATGAGTTCCCGGCGATTCATTAGCCCGGTGACCGGGTCATGCCGAAGCCGGTACTCACTGCTACCTGTGTAATTGGCCCGGCTGCTGATGTCCCGGGCAACCTGAACAGCCCCTGTGGCTTCACCCTGGTCATTGGTCAGCCGCTGATAGTGGAACTCATACACTGGCAGTTCGCGGTTTTGCTGTGCCAGTGGCATTTCAACCACAAAGCTGCCCCGCTCAAATGCCCGTTGCCAGAGCTGCTCAATCAGCCGGCGTTCATTGGGGTGGCCGGAAAGTATTTTTTTCAGGTTGTCACCAGAGGCGGGCATCACCCCGAAGGTGTTGGCAAATTGTCTGGCAAAGGGTTGGTTGAAGTGGGTCAGGTTCAGTTGTGTGTCGACCGCTGCAACCAGGTCTGGCGTTGCCTGAATGGTCGCGGTGAGCCGCTGTTCGGCCTGCTGGCGGGCCTGCTCACGGTGCATTTCGCCGGTCTGGTCAATCAGGGTTCCACCCAGGTGGCGGCTTCCGTGTCCGGCTTTCAGCACCATACCATTGAGAACGATACGGCGCAGTTGCTGGCGGGCCGTCAGTACGTTCAGGGCTATCGAGAAGGATTTGCCGTCACGGATGCATCGCCGGAACAGGGCGCGAACCCGAGCCTGGCCAGTCTGGCAGTAAAACAGTGCCTGCTCAGGTGTTATTTCTGTGCCCGGGCGTAATTCCAGCAGCCTGAACACGCCTTCCGTCCAGGTCATTTCGTTGGTTCGGGTGTCCAGCTCCCAGACCCCAAAACCGGCACTGCCTTCGGCAGACCGCAGCAGGCCCGGGTCCATGGCTGAGTTGTCCCGATGGGTAATGCTGGCGCTGGCGGCTTTATCTGAATCGCGCATTGCTGAGTGCAGGCTCAGGCTGGCTGTGTAGAAATACCCTTCCTTGTGCCGGAGTGTTACCAGAACATCCTGCCCGTTTTCTATGCGGTGCCGGTTTGCCGGGGCAAACGGGTCGTCCTGGCGAGAGGCCAGCACCCGGTGAACCGGCAGGCCAGCCAGTTCGCTGTTGTCGTACCCCAGCACGGCCTCGGCGTGATGATCGGCAAACAGAATAAGGTTTTCGTCATCAATGCGCACAAGTGTCCTTTGTCCGGCATTCTGGGGCTGGTCAGTGCGGTAACGGCGAATAACAAATTCTTTCACAGCGGTGAACCTCAGATTTCTGCGGTATGATCCAACACAACAGCCAGGGTGTGCCAGAGCCGCTTTTATTTGCTGGCAGCTTTTGCCACGATGCCAACATCATACGGATGCTGACTGCCAAATACTGGTACTGAGTTCGAAAAGAACCTTTCTTCCCGGAGTTGCCTTGACCGTTCACAGTGCGCCAATCGCCCTTGATTTCGATGAAGGGATAGACCGAAAAACCCTGCGTCGTCTGCGGGACCGGTTTCTTATGGTTAACCGGCAGCGCTGGGAGCGCACACACTCGGCACTGACCTATCGCCAGCAAGTGGTGCTGGAAATCTTACCTCTGGTGTTTCATCTTAACCACCCGGCTCTGCCAGGCTATCTGGATAGCGACTGCCCCTACGGCCTGAGCCATTATAAACCATCCGACCTTACCCTGAATGCTGCCCGCCGGTTTGCCCGCACGTTCAGCCTGCGGGATGAAGGCCGCCGCAAGCCGGACCTGACTGCCCAGTTTCTGATGGGCAGCCCCGGCACGCTGGGGCACTCGGTCGCCAGCGATCTGGATGTCTGGTTGTGCCACCGGGACGATCTGTCAGAGCGGGGCATCCGCTGCCTGGAACGAAAGGCCGACAGTGTGTCAGCCTGGGCGGCCTCTCTCGGAATAGAGCTGCATGTGTTCGTGTTCTGTGCCGGAGAGTGGCGTGAAGGGCGGCAGCGGGCTGAAGTGACCGGCGAAAACTGCGGCAGCGCTCAGCACTACCTGCTGCTGGATGAATTCTACCGGACCAGTATACATCTGGCTGGCTGTTACCCCATCTGGTGGCTGATTCCGGCCCATTGCGAGAACCGTTACCACGAATGCATGCGCCAACTGGTGGATTATCGTTTTATCCGGAGTGATGAGTACATTGATTTTGGACCAGTGCCCGCCATTCCCGATGAAGAGTTTCTGGGGGCGGGTGTCTGGCAGCTCTATAAAGGAATTGATGCACCCTGGAAGTCCATTCTGAAACTGCTGTTAATTGAATGCTACGCCCAGACCACCGGCCAGCCATTGCTGTCTGGTAGGTTCAAGCAAGCCGTTTTCGATGGCGAGACGGAGGCCGATGCGCTTGATCCTTATGTGCTGCTGTATAACCGGCTGGAAGGCTGGCTGTCCGGGCCGGAAACCCAGGCGCGACTGGATCTGGTGCGCCGAAGCCTGTACCTGAAAGCAGGGCTGCCGCTAACCCGTGCTGAGGCCACACGGGAGCAGTGGCGTATTCACCTGCTGACCAAACTGGTGAAGCAGTGGGGTTGGTCAGACAGCCATCTGGACAATCTGGATAACCGGCAACGCTGGCGGGCTGAAGACGTTATGACGCTGCGCCGGACCATTGTGGCAGAGTTTACCCACAGCTACCGGCTGCTATCGAGAATGGCCCGGGAGCACGGAGCTCAGGCCGCCATCAGCGCCAGTGATATCAATTTGCTGGGCCGAAAGCTGTACGCGGCGTTTCAGCGCAAAGCCGGCAAGGTCGAGCAAATCAACCCCGGGCTGGCGCCATCGCTGGCGGAGGAGAACCTTGCCTTTCACCACCAGTCTGAACAAGGCAGCGATGGCGACGGTTGGCTACTGTACCGTGATCTTGAAGACCCGGCAGACGCGTTCTGGAAACCGGTCATCCGGCGCTCCGGCAATCTGACCGAGTTATTGGTGTGGTGCTACTGCAATGGTTTGCTGACCCGTGCAACCCGGCTGAACCTGCGGGCAGGGCCAGCGGTTGCAACGGTCGGAGAACTGCGGGATATGCTGGGTGCGTTATCCGGCTTTCTTGAGTTTCCTGTACGCCCGGCTGAACGGCAGGCGTTGTCACAGGGCGTGTATTCACTGCGCCATCTGTTGCTGGTTAATGTAGGCGTAGACCCCCAGGCTCACCTGACGGACAGAGGGCTTCACAAACTCAGTGCCCGGCACGATTCGCTGGGTTTCAGCGGTGGCCGGGAGAATCTGGTTGTTACCATCGATCAGATCACCTTTAACAGCTGGCATGAAGTCAGTCTGCAGCATTATGCGGCCGGTGATACGCTCATCCAGTGCCTGAAAAACGTGCTGGCGTCTGTGGCTGACAGCCCCTCAGATATTCCTGATATTCAGGTTCACAGCCACAATCGTGGCCACGGGGCGTCCGTTGCCCGACGGGTTCAGGAACTCTTTACCGATGTGCTCCGGCAGTTTTTCGCAGGTGGTGAAGGCCCACATCCGTTGCGGTATATCATCGAAATGGACCGCCGGTACTTTCTGCTTCAGTTCCACGGTAAAGAACCCGGCTTTATCGCACTGAACAGTTTTGAGGCATTGCTGAAACAACTGGCCTTGCCACAGGAACGCTATCTGCCCGTGGTTTTTGATCGTTGCGCGGTTCCGGAAGATCCGGCCCTGAAGGCCGTATGCCAGGCCAGTGAGCCAGGCAACGTGCAGGTGTTCTACCGGGTTCGCGGGGAGCTGGCGCGCCTGTGGGTGGTGGATGAACTGGGATCCTTGTCTGGCTGGGAACAGCCGGCTGCCAATCCGCGTCACCTGCTTGTTCCCCTGCTGCGATTTCTGGAAAACCTGACCGAACGGCGCATGCTGCGCCACAGTGACATGCCAGCCGCGTTTTCCGGCAGCGTACGCTGCTTTGAAGTTGTAAACCGTTCAGGCCAGTGGCGGGCAGAATACCGGCCCGAACACAGGCACGGCTATTCGCAGGAGCATCAGAAGGGGCAGAGTAGCAGCTTTGCCGATGTACCACTGCCAGGCCTTGAGGTGCAGGCCGTAGGCGTGCAGGAAGGCGACAGCCGGGTTCGGTTTGATATCTTCTGTGGTGATCAGGAGTTTACGGTTCAGGAGTACGGTGACCGGTTGATTCCGGCCGTGGCCCACTATATCCGCTCTTTGCGCCAGAGTTCCGATTATTACCCGGTGTATCTGACCGATATTCACCTGCCTCACGATCTTGACCCCCAGGTGTATCAGCAGGATATCCAGACCAGCCAGTACCTGTACTACCGGATACAGCTTGAACAATCACTGAACGGCGTGCTGAATACAGAACACTGAGACGTGAGCACTGAAAACCGCCACCCGCAAGCTCGCCGCGCCGGGCGGGACTCAGGTATACTTCAGCCATGATCCACCCGGGGGTAACGAGAATGCGTGCTGTGATGCGTATAGCAACCACTCTGATTCTGCTGGCAGCGTTTGCCGGTTGCGGCCAGAAGGGCGCTCTGTACAGAGACCATCAGAAGGTGTCTGCTCCAGCGGCGGTGACACCTGCAGACGGCTCGCCTGTCAGCGGTGAAACACACCACAGCAAAGATACAGACAAGTAGCATGCGGCGGCCCGGCCACGTTTAACGAATCAGGAAATCCATGGACCATTTCAATTACAGCGACGGTGAGCTTTACGCTGAAGGCGTGCCCGTCTCCCGCATTGCGGAACAGTTTGGTACACCCGCCTATGTTTATTCCCGCGCCACGCTTGAGCGTCACTACCGGGCCTATCACCACGTTCTGAAAGACCGGCCACATCTGGTTTGCTATGCCGTAAAGGCCAACAGCAATCTTGCCGTGCTCAATGTGCTGGCACAGTTGGGTGCCGGGTTCGACATTGTCTCAGCCGGCGAGCTGGAGCGGGTTCTGAAAGCCGGGGGCGACCCGGGGAAAACCGTGTTTTCCGGGGTTGGCAAGCAAGCCTGGGAAATGAGGCGGGCCCTGGAGGTTGGTGTGCGTTGCTTCAATGTGGAGTCAGACACCGAGCTTGACCGTCTCAACGACGTGGCTGGCGAGCTGGGCGTAAAAGCCCCGGTATCGCTGCGGGTGAATCCGGATGTTGATGCCGGTACCCACCCCTATATTTCCACCGGGCTTAAAGATAACAAGTTTGGTATTGATATTACCGAGGCTCCCGGTGTCTATGCCCGGGCAGCAGAGATGCCTCACCTGGATATCCAGGGCGTTGATTGTCATATCGGTTCTCAGCTCACCTCGGTCGAGCCGTTTCTGGATGCGCTGGACCGGGTTCTGGTTCTGGTTGATCGTCTTTCTGAGCAGGGTATTACCATCCACCATCTTGATATGGGTGGTGGGCTCGGGGTCACCTACGATCAGGAACAGCCGCCTCAGCCCGGTGAATATGTGCAGGCGCTGACAGAGCGACTGGGTAACAGAAAACTTGAGTTAGTACTGGAACCTGGCCGGTCCATCGCAGCAAACGCGGGTATTCTGGTTACCCGGGTAGAGTTTCTGAAGTGCACGGAGTACCGGAACTTCGCCATTATTGATGCCGCCATGAATGATCTGATCCGGCCGGCCCTGTATGGTGCCTGGCAATCGATTATCCCGGTCAGGCCCCATCAGCAGGTTGAAGAGAAAGTCTGGGACCTGGTAGGGCCGGTGTGTGAAACCGGAGATTTCATTGGCAAAGAGCGGCCGCTGCGCATACAGGCAGGGGATTTGCTGGCGGTGCGTTCTGCCGGTGCCTATGGGTTTGTTATGAGCTCGAACTACAACAGCCGTAACCGCCCGCCAGAAATTATGGTCGATGAAGACCAGATGCACCTTGTTCGCAAACGGGAAACAATTGATGACCAGATGGCGCCCGAGCGCTGTCTGCCAGAATGAGCGACGGACAGGATATGAGCCAGCAGCGGCGTAGCCAGGGGCCATTGCTCCGGTTTACCAAAATGCATGGGTTGGGCAATGATTTTATGGTGGTTGATGCTATCAGCCAGCCATTTGTTCTGCGGCCTGAAACCATCCGGGAGCTTGCACACCGTCATTTTGGGATTGGCTTTGACCAACTGCTGGTAGTTGAGCCGCCGGGGCTGCCGGATGTTGACTTCCGTTACCGCATTTTCAATGCCGACGGCTCGGAAGTAGAGCAGTGCGGCAACGGTGCCCGGTGTTTCGCCCGCTTCGTACGTGACCAGCGGCTGACCAACAAACGCGTTATCCGGGTTCAGACGGCGGCCGGGGTAATTGAGCTCCGGGTCTGCAGAGAAGGTATGGTCATGGTCAACATGGGCGTGCCGGAACTGAATCCGCCCGCTATACCGTTTGCCGCAGACCAGCGACAAGAGGTGTACAGGGTGGATGTCGGGGCTGACACTGTAGAGCTCAGTGCGGTATCCATGGGTAACCCCCACGGCGTGTTGATTGTTGATGATGTCGACACAGCACCGGTGGAACGTCTGGGGTCATTGCTTGAGAGTCACCCCCGGTTTCCTGCGCGGGCCAATATCGGGTTCCTGCAGATTGTGGACCGTAAACACGCCAGGCTGAGGGTGTTTGAACGTGGCTCCGGTGAAACCATGGCATGCGGCAGTGGTGCCTGCGCGGCCGTGGTGGCAGGCTGTCTGCGTGGCCTGCTGGACTCCCGGGTTGAGCTGGAGTTGCGGGGCGGCCGGCTGGTCATTGAATGGCAGGGTGAAGGGTCCGCTGTTATGATGGAAGGCCCGGCTGCCAGCGTATTTGAAGGCCAGTTGCGGTTACCCGGCGAACACACCGGCCGTCGCCGAAAAGGTGGCCGGCCACCCAGACAACGATCCTGAACTCAGGAGAGCACGATGACCGAATCAACGGCCCAAGAGAAGGCCGAAAAGCTAACCAGGGAGCAGGTGGCAGAATATCTGAGCGCTAACCCTGACTTTTTTCTTGACCAGGACGAGCTGTTACGCACCCTGACACTTCCCCACGACAGTGGCCGGGCCATCTCTCTGGTGGAGCGCCAGGTACACCTGTTCCGCGAACAGCGGGACACGCTGCGCCGGGAGCTGGTCGAACTGGTAAGCATTGCCCGCCATAACGACCGTTTGTTTGAGAAGAGCAAACGGTTACTGATGCAGGTTATTGAGGCCCGAACCCTGAATGATATGGCGTCGGCGATTGATGACAGCATCCGCGGAGACTTCAATCTGGATGCCTCGTCGGTGTTGCTGTTCAGCGATGCCGATCTGCCAGAAGTTTCCCAGGGCGCACTTCATGTTGTCAGCCCGGCCGATGCCGAACAACGGTTGGGCAGCCTGCTGGATGGTGACCGCGCTGTGTGTGGCCAGTTCCGGGAATCCGAGCGGGAGTTTCTGTTTCCGGACCGCGAAGAACCCATAGCCTCGGTCGCGCTGGTGCCCTTGCGTGCAGAAGGTCTGGTGGGTGTGTTCGCGGTTGGCAGTTGTCAGCCTGGTTATTTTGACCAGAGCATGGGGTCTCTGTTTCTCAGTTATATCAGCGATACGCTCAGCCGTTTGCTGCCGCCCATGGTTTGCCGCCACACGGGGGCTGCGCCGGTTGCTGATATAGCCACCGAGGCCCGCTGACATGTCAGAGGCAGGAGTGCCGGCACAGCCACCTGCGACACTTACCGGGCCACTTGCCCGGTTTATTGAACATCTTGCCTCTGAAAAACGCCACTCTCCCCGAACCTGTACCAGTTACCAGCGTGACCTGAACCGGCTGACAGCCTGGCTCAGCCAGCGGCGGATTGATGAGTGGCCGCAGGTCGGTGCCCAGGATATACGCCGGTATGTTGCGGTATTAGGCCAGGAGGGTCTGGGAGGGCGAAGCATTGCCCGGCATCTGTCTGCAACCCGCCGCTTTTATCAGTATCTGTTGCGTGAACGCCTGGCGACTGACAACCCTGCCCTGGATATAAAAGCCCCAAAGAGTGGCCGGCGCCTGCCGGGTGTGGCAGATGTTGATCAACTGAATCACCTGCTTGATGCCCAGCCGGATGATCCACTGGAAGTGCGCGACCTGTGTATGTTCGAACTGATGTATTCGTCTGGTTTGCGGCTGTCGGAGCTTGCGGGGCTGAATACCGGTGCCATCAACCCGGAAGCTGGCGATGTCCGGGTGCTGGGTAAAGGCAGCAAGGAGCGCATTCTACCGGTTGGTCGCAAGGCATTGAGTGCGCTGAACGCCTGGCTGGCAGTACGGGCCGGATTGGCCCCGGAACACGAGCAGGCATTGTTTGTCAGCCGGCGGGGCGGGCGGCTGAGTCACAGGAGCATTCAGGCCAGGCTTGCACGCTGGGGTATCGTAAAAGGCGCGGATCAGAAATTACACCCGCACCTGCTGCGCCATTCCTTTGCCAGTCATATGCTGGAATCCAGTGGTGACC
>CAYUTG010000076.1:0-11867 GCA_964447555.1 uncultured Marinobacter sp. | reverse complement strand
TCAGGACGGTATCAGCAGCCCCCACGTGATTACGCCTGCCTACGGCCTGAATGGCATTCATAAAACCACCACAACCGGCGATGGTGACAATATTGCGTACTGGAACCGGTATGTCGGTGTTACACACATGGGCGGCCAGGGCTTTTTCTATGATTTCCGCACAGGGGTAGTTGTCCAGAATGGTACAGAAGATCTGATCAGCGACAAACTGCCGGCCCTGCAGGCCTATCAGCTGTCGTTGCATGCCCCGGAAGCGCCTGAAGGGTCCTATGATGTCGCTGCCGCAGCTCGCGGCGAAGTGCTGTTCAACGGACAGGCTCAGTGCGCAAGTTGTCACAATGGCCCGAAATTCACCGATGCCAACACCCGTTTGCACTCCCCGGCAGATGTCGTGAGTGTAACCAATGGTCTGGAGCCGGATGGTACTCCTGAGTATGCTTCGCGTACGGCCACCAAGCAGTACAGAACCGCTCCGCTGGAAGGCATCTGGCAGCATCCTCCGTATTTCCACAATGGTGTGGCGGAAACACTGGGCGATGTGGTGGATTTGTATGATGACAGGCTGAATCTGGCGCTCAGCATCGATCAGAAAGGTGATCTGGTCGAATACCTGAAGTCGCTGTAAGTTCCGCCTTCAGCAGGTGTTGAATATCACGACGGGGGCCGAAAAGCCCAGCATCCGTCGTGTTTCGCGTTGTACGCTGATTAGCTTTTCTGAGAACGGTTAACGCCGGGCTTTGGGCCAGCTTTCCGGCACCACAAATACCCTGTCAGTTTCTGCCCGGAACCCATCACCAGTCTGTTGATTCAGTACGGAAAACAACCGGGGAAGAGCGTGCTGTTCGGTAAAAGCCAGTGCCTCCTCAACCGTCTTTTGAGCGGGCGGCTCCCCCTGAACCCATGGGCCAATCCAGTGGGGCTTGTTCAGGGGCACCCAAGCGGATGTGTTGGTTTGTCTTGCCTCAGAGAGGTACATCCATTTTCCCCGAAGATAGTTCTCCGGCACATAACCCGGAGTTGCGATGAGCTGCGAACCGGGATGAAAAAGATATCCGGGAATAAAGATTCGTGGCGTGACCGGGCCGGAAATACCTGAACGGTCGAGCAGGGCAGCCACTTCCGGTTCCCGGCTGCGCAGGCTTTGATGGTGAAGCATCTGGCTGGTTTTCAGGTCCAGCCTGTCGATCGCATTGGGCCCGTACCATAGGGTTTCCTGATAGTGCCCGGGAACGCCAAGATAAAATTTTATAGCGATTTCATGGTGTTCGGTCCGGTTATCAGCGGGGTTATAGACTACAAAATCAAGCTCTCCGATGGTGCGGCCCTGTACGTGTATTTGCTGGTTCTTCAGCAGAATGCGCCAGCCCAGCAGGCTCTCAAGCAATACCTGATAAAGACGTTCAAAATAGAAACCAAGGCGCTTTTGGGGAATCTCAGACAGCAGAGGCGGTGCCAGTTCAGGAGCCTGATCCCATAGCATCAGCGTACTGAGGTAATTGTCTGGCAAGTAAGCACTTGGCTGAAAACTGATGGCCGAATGTAAAAGCTGTGGTGCCTGGCACAACCAGGCGAGGTGCCGTATAGCCGGGGTTTTAAAAGAGTAGAGTGAGGCGGTTTCAGATGGTACATTCATGGCCCCAGAATAGCGTAAACCAAAGGCCGTTGCCCCATTCGGTTGTGGCAGCCGGGTTACCTGTAGGGCAACCGAGGGGCTGATAAGCTATAATCTGCGCATTGCACCGTGGCATCCGGATGACGCCAAACGTGCAGACTGCTTTTGAGCATGTCGTAAACATGGCATTAACATGGAGAGTCAATGGCCGGCTATACAGAACACCACATGGATGACTGGCAGGGGTGCCTGAGCCCTCAGTGCCAGAGCGTACTGGTCAATGCCCGGGACAGCGTTAACCGACGCGGCGGGGCCGTGATCACCGTAGAAGATTTCCTGCTTTCCCTTCTTGAGTCCTGCCCTCCTGTTCCACGCTTCCTGACTGAACGCGGTGTTGATATGGACGAACTGGTCCGCACGATTCAGTGTGAGCAACCAATCGTGACCGGCGTGGGCGGAGAGGGGCTTTTATCGTCGCAACTGATTTACTGGTTCGCCTCGGCCCGCCAGATTTGTGAGCTACCCTGGCTGGACTGGCCTACGCTGCTGGACGTGCTTGCGCATAAAGCCGAGCGTTTGCAAGAGAAAGCCTACGTTGCGGTACTTGAAATGGTCTCTGCCTGGCCGGGGGCCGTAGATGACGAGGAACCTGATAAACCAGGTACAGACACAACTGCGCCCGTGGTTTTAACCGGCCCCGGCTGGTATGAGCTGTGTGATGATGTGGCGGTTGCTTTGTCTGCGGATGCCAATGCGCTCATCTGGGTGCGGGGCGAGCGGGGTACCGGTAAAACGTCCTGGCTGCATGGCTTGCTATCCTGCCTTGAGCCGGGGTACGTGCAGGTGGATCTGAGGCGGGAAGCCGATGTGCTTGCCAGCGACCGAATGGTTATCCCGGAACAGGCAGATACAGCCGGCCAGCATTGGCCCGTACTGATACTGGATAATACGCCCCCTGCCGATTTGCAGGCACTGATGAACAATGCTCACAGCCTTGCAAGGGAGTTGGTGTCTGGTTGGCAGGGGCCGGTTTTGCTTACGGGGCCTGGCAGTGATTCTGAGGCCGAACAGAGTCTTCAGCGATTGCTGGGGCGAACGCTCTGCGTGTTTGATATGCCGGAATCAGACCCCGGCCAGCGTAAAGCCGTGCTCCTCGCCCATCAGGCCGCTATTGAGAAACGCTGGAATATAGAACTACCGCTTGCCGTGATTGACTATGTGGCCAGCCGTCGCAGCCTGTGCGTCAGTTTTCCCGGCGGAATGCTTGAGTGGGTTGAGCGGGCTGCGGCCAGGCTAAGCTTATTCGCCAGGCATGGTCCTGCCGAGGCGCGTGCGATGGCAGACCAGTGTGATACCTTGCGCCGGCAAAGCCTGGTGGCTCTGGCCCGCGATGAACCGGTGAGTGATATCGACAAGGCCCTGAATGAATTACAGGTTCTGAAAACAGCCGCGGAAATTACCTGGCACGAACGCAAGGTGACAGGAACCTTGCGCCGGCTTTCCACAGAGGATCTCCGGTGCGAACTGGAGCGGTGGGTTGCAGGCCGCCCCGGGCCAGTTCACTATGTGCTGCATTGTGATCACAGCAAGGGAGAGTCAGCGAGTGCAGGATCTGGAAATATATATTCGTGACCTGGCACCGGGAACGATTTCCCGATGGCTTTCCAGCCATCTGGATAACATTGAATTTGATGACAGCCAGGTGGCGTCTGTGGTTAAGGGCCGTGCATGGTATGAGGGCAAGCCACTGCGGTTGGTGATTTACCCCCGGGCGTTTGGGAAGCGTTTTACGTCACTGCTTATTGAGGGAGAGCAACTCCCCTGGAATACCGATCTCGAGTGCGCACGCAGTGCCTGGCGCGCTATGGATACAGAGATCCGGTGTAGCCCGGGAAGCTGGAAAGAGGGTGAGTCTGTTGATGAGGAAAAGTGGTGGCGGCTGGATCAACGGGGTGAGCAGCAAGTTGCCTGGAATTGAACTGAACTGAAAAAGGCAGCCGAAGCTGCCTTTTTCAGTCAGAGCGAGCACGGTATCAATCGCTGAGAATAGATACGTTGTCTGCCTGCAGACCTTTGTCGGCCTCAACCACATTAAAACGAACCAGTTGACCCTGGCGCAGAACGCGACGGCCTCGGCCGCGAATGGCGCGGAAGTGAACAAAGATCTCATCACCGCTGTCGCGAACGATAAAGCCGAAGCCTTTTTTAACGTTAAACCACTTAACAGAACCTTCTTCGTCACCTTCGGGGCTGTCGTCGTAATCGTTGTCGTCGTCATCATCGTACTGATGAGTGTGTGTGCGGGTGTTGCCTGAGCGCGATGACGCACTGCGTTGACTCACCTGTTGTTTGCCGGAAAGGGCAATTGCCAGAAAACCAGCAATGGCAAAAAGAACCAGGGTGATCACGTAAGCGGCTATGCCACGGGTGCTTCCCAGTGCCTCTATCGGATCACCGGCGGCCAGTAACCGCAGCGGCTCGGGGGTGGACAACAGCAAAGAAGCAAGAACCAGTGGTGCAGGAATAGCGATCAGAACGGCAACAAGGATCGCTTTGGCTGGATTACGCATTGACTAAAATTTCTCCATTCGTATAACACTAACGATAAAAACCGGATATCGGGTAAAATCGAATACCCGGTCGATGAAAACCGACGGGCTTGTGTATCATACCGTCTATGACGGAAATACCCCGGCGGGCAAAAGCGGCATGATACCAGATTATTTCAGGTGCTGACCAAAATGATCGTCTGATCAGTGGCTATCCATCACATTATTCAACGATTCCTGCACGGGAGTGCCAGTACCCTATGAGTGAGAAAAATTCAGAATCGCGCCTTGATGAGCTGGAGATGCGGCTGGCGTTCCAGGACGACCTCATCAACACGTTGAGCGAGCAGGTAGCAAAGCAAGAGCTGGAATTGCGGGAACTCTGGGCGGCCAAGCAGTTGTTGCACCGGCAGATGAAAGAGTTATCACCCTCCAATATCAAACGCGAAGACGAAGAAACGCCTCCACCTCACTATTAACGTTCGGCAGAGGCGTGGGTTGGTCAGGCCAGTAGTTCGATCAGGATCTGCTCGTAAATTAACGATAAGGTATCAAGATCTTCAGCCTTAACGCATTCGTTCACTTTGTGGATGGTGGCGTTTAACGGACCAAGTTCCACCACCTGGGCACCTGTGGGGGCAATAAAGCGCCCGTCGGATGTCCCGCCAGAGGTAGAGAGCTCCGTTTCCCGGCCGGTAATCGTGCGAATGGCATTCTGGCTGGCAGACACCAATGCGCCTTTGTCCGTCAGAAAAGGCCTTCCGCTCAGGTGCCACTGCAGTTCATAGTTCAGTTTATATCGGTTCAGAATACCGGCTACCCGCTCTTCAAGGCTTTCGGCCGTGTTTTCTGTGCAGTAACGGAAATTGAAATGCACCAGGCACTCACCGGGTATAACGTTGCTTCCGGTGCCGGCTTCCAGCTTTGTTATCTGGAAGGTTGTCGGCGGGAAGAAGTCATTGCCGTTGTCCCAGAATTCACGGGCAAGGGCATCCAGTGCAGGCGCTACGGCATGTACCGGGTTATCGGCCAGGTGAGGATAGGCCACGTGGCCCTGAACCCCATGTACCGTCAGATACCCGTGGAGTGAACCACGGCGGCCGTTTTTAATGACATCGCCTACCTGGTTTGTGCTTGAGGGCTCGCCAATAAGACACCAGTCAATTTTTTCGTTACGGGCTTCCAGCGTTTCAATGACCCGAACCGTACCGTTCCCGGCCGGGCCTTCTTCATCACTGGTGATCAGTAAGGCAATGGAGCCCCGGTGGTCCGGGTAGGCCTTTACAAACCGCTCGCAGGCCGTCAGAAAAGCCGCCAGGCTGCCTTTCATGTCGGCGGCCCCGCGGCCATAGAGAAAGCCGTCTTTAACAACCGGGTCAAAAGGCGGATGCACCCAGTTTTTTTCCGGCCCGGTTGGCACAACATCGGTGTGCCCCGCAAATGCCAGAACCGGACCCTCTGAACCCCTGCGGGCCCAAAGGTTGTCGGTATCTTCAAAACGAAGGTGTTCGCCGCTGAATCCCAGCGGTTCCAGCCTGGACATCATCAGGGCCTGACAGCCGGCATCTTCGGGTGTGACCGACTGCCGGCGGATCAGGTCTATTGCCAGAGCGAGGGTTTCCGACTCAGTTGTTTGCATGAAGTTCTTCGTTCAGCTCGATGGCAGATTTATTGGTTTTGCATTCAACGGCGCCGGTCTGGCTGTTACGCCTGAACAGCAAATCCGGCTTGTTGGCCAGATCGCGGGCTTTGACTACCTCGACCTGCTGATTGCTGTCGTCCAGCAATGTCACCTTGGTGCCGGCGGTTATATACAGGCCAGCCTCCACTTTGCAGCGGTCGCCCAGAGGAATGCCGATACCTGCGTTGGCACCAATCAGGCAGTTCTCACCCACAGCAATGATGATGTTGCCGCCACCAGACAGAGTGCCCATGGTGGAGCAGCCGCCGCCAAGGTCTGAACCCTTGCCAATCATGACGCCCGCTGAAATCCGACCCTCAATCATGCTGGTCCCTTCGGTGCCGGCATTGAAGTTGATGAAACCTTCGTGCATAACCGTAGTGCCTTCGCCTACGTAAGCCCCAAGGCGAACGCGGGCAGTGTCTGCAATACGGACACCTTTGGGAACCACGTAGTCTGTCATCTGCGGGAACTTGTCTACGGATTTTACTTCCAGAGTGCGTCCTTCCAGCCGGGCTTTCAGTTGGCGCTCTGGCAGTTCATTGAGATCAACCGCGCCTTCACTGGTCCAGGCCAGGTTTGGCAGCAGCCCGAAAATGCCATCCAGCTTCATCTCATGTGGCCTGGCAATCCGGTGAGAGATAAGGTGCAGCTTCAGGTAAACCTCGGGTGTGCTTGAGGCGCTGTCATCACTGTCCAGAACCGTAATAACCACCGGCTGAACACTGTTTACCGCCTTTTCTGCGAGCAGGGCGTGGCTGGTCTGGCCAATCTGGCGAAGCGCATTCGCGAACTGGCTCAGTTCTTCAGCCGTAGCACTGATGGCCTGGTTGCCACCCTGATAGTTGAACGTGTTCTGAACAACTTCCATCAGGGTGTTGTCGGGGGACATGACCGGCTGCTGATAAAATACTTCCAGCCACTCGCCCTGTTTATTCTGGGTACCTATGCCGATACCAAATGCAAAACTCATCGGGTGGTTGCTCCTGTCTGAATGCGTAATCGTCTGGCCGGATAACGTTGGTTATCCGGTTTTATTGAATCAGTGCTGCCCACTCATCGGCGTTGAAGCCAACAAATACGGTGCCTTCGTACTCGACCACGGGTCGTTTGATAATGGATGGGTTCTCCAGCATGACAGCATGTGCAGATTGATCGCTCATGGTATCACGAACCTCTTCCGGAAGTTTGCGCCAGGTGGTGCCGCGGCGGTTAATCAAGCGGTCCCAGCCTAGCTGCTGCTCCCATTGAGCCAGTAAGCCGGGGTCTAGTCCGTCTTTTCTGAAATCGTGAAACTGGTAGGTGACCCCTTGTTCGTCCAGCCATTTGCGGGCTTTCTTAACCGTATCGCAATTTCTGATGCCATAAACCTTCATGCTGTGTATGCCTTTACAAAATCAACAATACGCTGCGCTGCTTCCACGCACTCTTCCAGTGGGGCGACCAGTGCCATTCGCACACGGTTTTCGCCCGGGTTGTAGCCGTCAACCGTTCGTGACAGGTAACGGCCGGGCAGAACGTGTACATTCTGCTGTGCGGATAATTCACGGGCAAAGGTTTCATCGTCTATGGGGGTCATCGGCCAGAGATAAAAGCCGGCATCCGGGAAGTCGACATCCAGAGCTTCCCGAAGGATCGGTACAACGGCTTCAAATTTGGCGCGATAGGCCGCACGGTTTTCTTTCACGTGATGTTCGTCCTGCCACGCAGCGATACTGGCCAACTGGTTATGAACAGGCATGGCACAGCCATGATAGGTCCGATACTTCAGATACTGGCTGATAATGCGGGCATCTCCCGCCACGAAGCCAGAGCGCAAACCCGGCAAATTGCTGCGTTTCGAAAGGCTGTGAAATACCACGCACCGGGCGAAATCTGTACGCCCCATGGCGGCACAGGTTTGCAGCAGGCCTTCCGGCGGGCTGTTTTCGTCCGGGTAGAGCTCTGAGTAGCATTCATCCGAGGCAACAATGAAATCGTGTTTATCAGCCAGCCCGATCACCCGGGCCAGAACCTCCCGGGGAATAACGGCACCACTTGGGTTTCCGGGTGAGCACAGGAACAGTATCTGGCACTGCTCCCAGACGGATTCAGGCACTGCGTCAACATCCGGGATGAAACCATTGGTACCGTCACAGGGCAGGTAAACCGGGGTGGCGCCCGCCAGAAGGGCTGCACCTTCATATATCTGGTAGAACGGGTTGGGGCTGACCACCGTTGCCCCCGGTGTTGCGTTTATAACCGCCTGTACCAGAGAGAAAATGGCCTCACGGGTGCCATTTACCGGCAGAACATGATCTGCGGCTGTCAGTGACCCAGGGCTGAGTTGGAACCGCTGCGTCGCCCACTGGCTGATGGCCTCTCGCAGTGCCTCTGTTCCTTTGGTGGTTGGGTAGTTCGCAAGCTTGTCCAGATTATCTGCGATAACCTGCGTGACAAATGCGGGGGACGGGTGCTTTGGCTCACCAATACCCAGTGAGATGGGCGTCAGGTGTTCCGGAGTGTGAATGCCCGCTTTAAGCTTCGCCAGCTTTTCAAAGGGGTAGGGGTGTAACCTGTCCAGATTCGGATTCATTGTGTGTTATCCAGCATTTTGCAAAGGTCCTGCTGCAGTGCGTGGCAGGCCGATGCCTCATGGAGGGGTTGGCCTGTATCGTCGGTTACGAAGAACACGTCTTCCACTCGTTCGCCCAGCGTTGCAATTTTGGCGTTGGTCAGGCGCACATGGTGTTCCAGTAGTACCTGCCCGATTCTTGCCAGAAGGCCGGGGCGGTCCGGAGTGATGACTTCAATAACCGTACGTTGGTTCAGCCGGTCATTCGACAGCGTGACCTGGGTTGGAAAGGCAAAGTGCCTGAGTTGCCTTGGGGTCCGGTGGTGAATGGTCTCCGGGTAGTCTCCGGCCGTGCTCAGTTCCTCAACCAACCGTTTGTGTACCCGCTCTTTGCGTGCGGGGTCTACGCCCAGTGGCTGACCCTTTTCATCCAGAACAACGTAGGAGCTGATGGAGTAGGGGGTGGCCCCTGAGGTTATTCTGGCATCAACAACGTTCAGGTTCAGGTGCTCCAGCACCGCTGTGGTAGCGGCAAACAACGTGTCCCGGTCTTTCATGTAGATGGTGATCTGTGAATAGCCATCGGATGGCCCGCCGCGGGTATCGCGAATCAGTACCAGTGGGTTGGGGTTATCGCTGTGGCCAATAATTTCTGCTGTCTGCCAGGCAATGTCTACGGTTGAATCCTGCAAAAAATAATCTTCATCAACGGTTTCCCAGACCCGGTCTATCTGCTCGTCTGAAATGCCTTGCGAATGAAGAATGTCGCGCACCTCGGACTGGGTGGCGCTAACCCACTCATGGCGGTTAATCGGGGTTTCTGTGCCCCGCTGTAACGCGCGCTTGGTTTCTATGTACAACTGGTGCAGCAACGATGCCCGCCAGGTGTTCCAGAGCTTCGGGTTGGTTGCGCTGATATCGCACACGGTCAGCACGTACAGGTAATCAAGGTGTGTCTGGCTGGGTATGGCCTGGGCAAAATCGTGGATGATGTCCGGGTCTGAAATATCTTTGCGCTGTGCCGTCATGGACATGAACAGGTGGTTTTTGATCAGCCAGGCGATCAGCTTGGTGTCCCATTCGCTCAGGCGGTGCTGCTGGCAGAAAACTTCGGCATCTGTGGCGCCCAGCTCTGAGTGGTCCCCGCCTCGCCCCTTGGCGATATCGTGGTAAAGCCCGGCTATGAACAGGGCTTCCAGTTTCGGCAGCCGGTGAATCAGCCGGGACGCCAGTGGGTAGTCCGGCTTTGCCGTTCTGTCTCCCAGGCGGACCATGTTACGGATAACCCGCATGGTATGGGCATCTACCGTGTAGATGTGGAAAAGATCGTGCTGCATCTGGCCGATAATCCGGCCGAACTCCGGCAGATAGCGCCCGAGCACATTGTACTTCTTCATCGCCGACAGAATCTGATCCAGCGCCCTGGGTGTTCTCAACAGTTCCATAAACAGCGCGTTTACGGTTGGGTCTGCACGGAAGGTATCGTCAATCAGGTGGCGGTGAGCTCGTATGGAGCGAATGGTTGTTGCCCGGATGCCTTTAATCTCCGGGTGCTGGGCCATCAGAACAAAAATTTCCATAATGGCCGATGGCGCGTAAGCAAAAACCTGATTATTGACCGCCTCTATATAGAGGTTGCGAATCTGAAAGCGCTTATTAAGCGGCTGGATATCATCTTCCGCGCCGGTGCCCAGAATGGCTTCGTCATAGTACTGAAGAATAACGTCGGTCAGCTCTGCAAGTGCCAGCACGGTGCGGTAGTAGGCCTGCATCATCAGCTCGACACCAAGGCGCCTGCCTTCGTCCCGGAATCCAAGCATTTCAGCCAGCGCCCGCTGGTGATCGAACAGCAGCCGGTTCTCATTTCTGTCGGCAATCAGTTGCAGGCCATAACGAAGCTGCCAGAGCAGGGTCTCGCCCTGGAACAGTATCTGGTATTCCTCTTCGGTAAGAATGCTGAAGCGGGTAAGGTCTGAGGTGCTTTGCAGCCCGAAGTGTCGCTTGGTGATCCAGCCGATGGTCTGGATATCTCTGAGTGCACCGGGCGAGCCTTTAACATTTGGCTCCAGGTTGTATTCCGTATCGCCGTATTTCCGGTGGCGCTCCTGCTGTTCTTTGCGTTTGGCGATGAAGTAATCCCGGTCACTGAGAATTGCATCGGAATAAATGCTTTCTGTGAGCTCCCGGCGTAGTTCGTCCGGGCCGGCAATGGTGCGCGTTTCCAGTAGATTGGTCAGTGTGGCTATGTCTTTTCGGGCTGCCTCTTTGCTTTCTGCAATACTGCGCACGCTGTGCCCGATATCAAGCCCCAGATCCCAGAGTAGTGTAATAAAAGCGCCGAGATCGTCCTGCCAGTCTTCCGCTATGTGGGTGCGGGTCAGGATCAGCAGGTCAACATCGGAGTGGGGGTGCAGTTCGCCCCGGCCATAGCCGCCAACTGCAACAAGGGCAATATCCCGCGAGCCGGAGAACGGGTACCGGTTCCAGATGAGCCGAAGAACCGTGTCTACGGTGTCTGGTCTGGAGCGCACGAGGGCCCGCACATCGGCCCCCTGGCGAAAGGCTTCGGCATCGGCGTTGTAGCTTTCCCTCAGCAGTTCGCGTGCGGCTGCCACCGGTGAGCTGTCCAGGCGGATGCGGTGCTCCAGCTCGCCTGGGTTCACTTAAAGGTCTCGTCCGATCGGAGAGTGAAGACCTCATAACCATCTGCAGTTACCACCAGTGTGTGCTCCCACTGGGCCGACAGCTTGTGGTCTTTGGTGACCACGGTCCAGCCATCCGGCAGCAGCTTGGTCTGATATTTCCCCTGATTAATCATGGGCTCGATGGTGAAGACCATCCCTTCCTGAAGTTCCAGACCGGTGCCGGGCTTGCCGTAGTGCATCACTTGCGGCTCTTCGTGGAAAACCCTGCCAATACCGTGTCCGCAATAATCGCGGACCACAGACTAGTGGTGCTTTTCCGCGTGCTGCTGAATTACATGGCCGATGTCGCCAAGCCGGGCGCCAGGTTTAACCATCTCAATACCTTTATACAGGCATTCCTGGGTAACCCGGATAAGGCGTTCTGTGCCTGGCTTTGGTTTGCCCACAATCCACATCTTGCTGGTGTCGCCGTGGTAGCCATCTTTTATGACGGTAACGTCGATGTTGATGATGTCGCCGTCTTTCAGAATTTTCTTCTCTGAAGGTATGCCGTGGCAGATAACGTGGTTCACCGAGGTGCAGACAGATTTCGGAAAACCTTTGTAATTCAGTGGCGCGGGAATCGCCTTCTGCTCGTTTACAATATAATCGTGGCAGATGCGGTTAATTTCTTCTGTACTGATGCCTGGTTTGATGTGCTCACCAATCATCTCGAGAACGTCGGCCCCCAGGCGGCCAGCTACGCGCATTTTTTCAATTTCTTCCGGGGTTTTAATAGATACCTGCATTGGGCTTCCCATAAAGGTGTATCAGCCTCGCATTTTAA
>CAYUTG010000075.1:0-12126 GCA_964447555.1 uncultured Marinobacter sp. | reverse complement strand
GGGTTACATCAAGCACGGTTTCTCCCAACGCTTAGGTGCTCCAGGGCTGTTTCAATGGGCTTTCAAAGCTATCACACACCCATTTGGCCACATTATAGAGTGGGCGAGTTTGTCCGCAACCGGTGTCTTGCCACAATAAGATCAGCGACCACGGAAATACCTATTTCTGCGGGTGTTTTACTGGGGATATTAACCCCAACCGGGGCTCTGAGACGGCCCAGGGATGCGTGATCCAGCCCCAGTGAGGCCAGCCTTTGCCTTCGGGCCTCTGAGGATATACGTGACCCCATCGCCCCTATGTAAAACGCGGGAGATGCCAACGCTGCCAGCAAACCCATGTCATCTATGCGGGGGTCATGGGCCAGCGCCAGAACGGCAGACCAGGCATCGCTAAACTGTTCGGTGATCAGATCATCGGGAAGCTGTCGCTCCAGCGGAATATGGTGATGGGCCCAGCCATCGGCAAACGTTTTTCTTGGTTCGCAAATGGTCACATCAAAGTCTGCCGCGATGGCAAATTCAGCGACGTAGCGTGTTACCTCTCCTGCGCCAATCAGGAGCAACCGGCATTCAGGCTGAAGAACATGACGCAGTTGCTGGCCATCGAAGGCTACCGATAAAAGTGCGCCTGGCTCAGGGCTGACAAGCTCAGGTGCAGCGTTCAGACACACCTTGCGGGCCAGGGGTTCACGGCGCTGCAATGCAGCGGCCAGCTGACGCACGTGCGTCCGGGCCTCCGGGCTATTGAGAGGCTCTACCAGTAAGCGGATGCGCCCGCCGCAGGGAAGCCTGAAGGTATCTCTGTCGCTATCGGTAATGCCATAGTCAATCACCTGTGGGGCATCCGGGCCGGCACTGGCTGTACGCCGCAGAAGATCCTCTTCAAGGCATCCACCAGAGACTGAGCCACTCCACAACCCGGTTTCGCTGACCGCCAGCCAGGAACCTTCCGGCCTTGGTGATGAACCCCAGGTTTCGACGATGGTGCACAGCCAGGCCCGCTGCCCCTGCTCCAGCCATGTCAGCAGATCGCGAATTACCGATTCATGGCTGGTTACCGGAGACAGCGAATTAAGCAATTCAGGCATCGGCAGTCAGCGGTAAACTCCGCTGGCGCTTTCCGGTAAGCGCGAACAGTGCATTGCCCAGTGCCGGAATAACTGGCGGCACGCCCGGCTCGCCAACTCCGGTTGGTAATTCCTGGCTATCAACAATGTCCACGGCAATATCCGGGCGGTCGTACTGGCGCACCACTTTGTAATTGTGAAAGTTGGTTTCCTGTACCTCACCGTTTTCAAAATGGATGTCGCCATATAAGGCCGCTGACAACCCAAACAGGATACCGCCTTCTATCTGATCCTCGATAATGCGCGGGTTCACTATCTGACCACAGTCCACAGCGCATGAAACCCGGTACACCCGGATGTCACCTCCTTCAATACCGGCCTCAACAACCTGAGCCACATAGGTATCAAAACTCCGGAACAGAGCCAGACCACGAGCCCGCCCTTCCGGCACAGGCTTGCCCCAGTCTGCCAGCTTGGCTGCGCGATCAAGAACAGCAAGGTGCCGGGGCTCATTCGCCAGCAAATTCCGACGAAACTGGTAGGGGTCCGCTCCCGCTTTGTGAGCCAGCTCATCCATAAAGGTTTCAACGGCAAACCCGTTATGGGAATAGCCCACAGACCGCCACCAGGTTATGGGAACGCCGGGGTCAGTATGCGTATGGCGGATATCAATATTAGCGACTTCATACGGGTAACCGATGGCCCCTTCAATAGCCGACATGTCTTTAGGCGTGGCAATCCCCTCCGCCAGCAGCCCCACTTTACCAAGCGAGTCGTACATAAACTTGGGCGCCCAGGGATATTGGGCCGGTGCGGCATTACGTACAAACCAGGTCAGAATCTCAGGGCCAACGATCTGATGGTGCCAGCCGGTCAACTGGCCGCCGTCCATACAGGCCGACATGCGGTGCAGCATGGCCGGGCGGAACAGGTCATGTTGTACATCTTCCTCGCGGGACCAGATGACTTTCACCGGTAACTGCATGTGAAACGAGACGGCTGCCGCCTCTTCGACATAATCCTGGCTTAACCGGCGACCAAAACCACCCCCCAGAAACGTGGTATGAACGGTGATGTCGTCCGGCGACAGGTCGGTCATTCGCGCAGCCGCGATCCTTGCCAGATCCGGAGCCTGGGTTGATGCCCATATTTCGGCAGTATCACCCTGATACCAGGCTGTCGCATTCATGGGCTCCATGGTGACATGGGCAAGGTATGGCTGGGTATACTCAGCGCTGATGACCTGGCCACTGTTTTCAGCCGCTTGCTCAAAATCGCCTTCGCTACGCTCAGAAACCCCCTGATCTTCGTTCGCAGCCGCCCGGTAGGAATCAAATACCTCATCGCCGGACCAGGCCAGTGCATCGGTAAAATCCCAATTCACTGACAGGGCACGCTGGGCCTTGCGCGCACGCCAGTATTTATCGGCCACGATGGCAACGCCGCGTTCAATCTCGAACACATCGAGAACGCCCGGCATACTGCGCACCTGCTCGCCATTAAAAGACCGGACACGGCCGCCGTAACGGGGGGAACGGCTTACCACGGCATACACCATGCCCGGCAGCTCTACATCCAGCCCATAAACAGCCGTTCCGGTGGCTTTTGCCCTAGCATCCAGCCTGCGGTTCTGTTTACCAATGTATTTCCATGCATGGCGGGGTTTAAGCGTTACCTCACCCGGGGCGGTCTCTTTAGCGGCCAGTTCAACCAGTTGGCCATACCGCAAGGAATCACGCCCGTTCGGATGAACCACCCGGCCCTCACTGGCAGAGCATTCACCGGCATCTACTTTCCATACCCGGGCCGCCGCCATCACGAGCATATGCCGCGCCGAGGCACCCGCTAATCTTAACGGTTCCCAGCTGGAAGCAACGCTGGTACTGCCCCCGGTAAGCTGAAGATTAAACCGGGGGTTCCGGTATTCAGGCGCAACCGGGGCAAAGCGGGGCTGTATGGCCGAAGGCTCTACTTCAAGCTCCTCGGCAATCAGCGTTGTCAGGCCCGTGTAGGTTCCCTGCCCCATTTCTACCCGTGCCAGTGTGAACCGGACAGTGTCGTCCTTGCCGATCTCAAGCCAGGCATCTGGCCGCCACTCTCCGGTTTCTGGCTGATAACCCGCCTGAGTGGTCGCACAGCCGGGTAGCGAGAGCGATAACACCAGGCTACCAGACGTACCGGCGCTTACTTTCAGAAAATCGCGTCTGTTCATGGGCATTTTACGCGCCCTCCGGCTGATCTGAGCCAGAGGTACCTGCCACGGATTCCACAGCAGCGACAATCCGTGAATAGGTACCGCACCGGCAGATGTTACCGGTCATAGCGGCAATAATTTCATCACGGGCCGGCGAAGGATTGGTCGCCAGCAGGTGCGCAGCACTCATAATCTGGCCAGACTGGCAATAACCACATTGCGGCACCCCCTGATCAACCCAGGCCCGCTGCAATGGGTGTAACTGGCCGTCATTGCTCAAGCCTTCAATCGTGGTCACCTGCTGACCATCCGCCAGCTCTACCGGGGTTGCGCAGGAGCGTACCGGGTTACCGTTCAGGTGCACCGTACAGGCACCACACAGGCCTGCACCGCACCCGAATTTCGTACCCTTCAGGCCCAGTTCATCACGGATAACCCACAAAAGTGGCGTATCTGCTTCCACATTCAACTGGCGCTCCACGCCATTCACAACCAGACTTAAAGCCATAACGCAGATCTCTCGTTGTTTGCCCCGATGTTGTTTGCCCGGGTTACTTAACTACCTTTTCGCCGTCCTCGTTGACCCAGATTTCCCGTTCGCCTGTGTCCATTTTGCCATTGGAATCCCAGATTTCACGATTCTCCGTGGATTTTTCGATCTTGCCGTTGTCATCCCAGATCACCCGGTCTTTGCAGCCAGCGAGCGTAAGAACCGCCAGTAACACAACACTTAATCGTTTCATGTAAAAAGACACCTCTGAGGTTGTTGATTAAACAGGATCACATACCAGATCAGCGCCTGCCGTGAAGCTCCCGGTTATGCTGTTTATCGCGATCGCCCTTGCGCACCATGACATAGACCGCCCCCGTTCCACCATGGTGTTTCCGGGCCGAATGAAATGCCAGTACGCTGTCCAGTTCCGGCAGCCATTTGGCAAGAAAACTTTTCAGCTGGGCCACACCATCGGGATTCCGTTCGCCTTTACCATGGAGAATAATCACCGTTCGCAATCCATACCGGACACAATCCCCAATAAACGCAAAAACTTCTTTTCTGGCCTGCTCAACCGTCATTCTGTGTAAGTCGAGGCGGGCTTCAATGGCATACTGCCCCATCCGGAGTTTGCGAAACACGCCATGCTGAATTCCCGGCCTTTGCCAGCTCAGAATGTCATGAGCTGTCAGAGGTTCCACCGTATCTGCAGTCAGCGGATTGCTGTCTTTAACCGGCCGCTCAACCGCTGCACGCTGGCGCTCCATGTGGCCAGGCGTAAGCTCCCGTGGTACCTGCACTTCAGCACGATTGTTTTTTTTGATGCGCCGGACATCTTTCATTTCTTCCAGAAAGCTCAGGCGTTCGTCTTTCGTTGTCATATCAATTGTACAAATTGTCTTTATGAATTCCGGAACTCTAACATCCGGGCTGATTACCACAAGTGTTTGCAGTTGTGAGTTGCACCCACAGTACCACTGCGACCAAGATCTTAGGGTGCCAGGCCCACGTGCTGAACTACACTGCAATCAGACCGTCATAAAGAAGGAGTGGTTCCGGAGATGACCTCCACCCGTCAGGACAGCCCTCACCCACAAAATATCCGGGCCATTATGGCCTTTCTGCGGGAGTTTGCCCCCTTCTCCAGCATGGACAGCCCTCACCTCGCCCACTTTGCGGAGCAGGCCACGCTTCGCTTTTATGCCGATGGTGATGAAGTTCTCTCACCAGATGATGGTATTGCCAATCGGTTTTACGTGGTAAAGCAGGGACGGATCTGTGGTGAACGCTATAACGAAAAAGAAAACAGGGCTGAAACGACATTCGAAATCGGGCTGGGCGAGTGTTTTCCTCTGGCGGCCATTATTGGCGAACGCCCTACCCGTACCCTGCACCGGGCAGCCGGTGATACATTCTGCCTGAGCATTGAGCAGGACACCTTTGTAACCCTGTTTTCCCAAAGCGAGCCCTTCCGTGATTTTTGTCTGCGCGGCGTCAGCAGCCTGCTGGACCAGGTAAATCAACAGATACAATCGGGTGCCATGGCGTCTATCGGCTCCAGCAATACACTGGACACACCGCTTGAGCGCTACGCACTGCGTAATCCGATTGTCTGCACTCCGGATTTACCGATACGCAAGGCCGTAGCGCGAATGCATGAGAACAGCGTTGGCAGCATCATCATCACCGATGACAATCGATGCCCGATCGGCATCTTCACCTTGCGTGACCTGCGAATGGTAATTGCCGAGGAAATTGCCACGCTGGACACACCGGTTCAGCAGGTCATGACCAGAAACCCCTGGTCTCTGCCGGCCCATGCCGATGCGTTCGAAGCCACCATGCTGATGACTGAGCATCACTTTGCCCACCTCTGTGTGGTGAATGACGAAAACCAACTGACGGGTGTGGTCTCAGCGCGGGACCTGTTTTCTCTGGAGCGGGTAGATCTGGTTGCGCTTGCCCGCACCATCAGCACCGCGACTCACTTGCGTACGCTGGTCAGCCTGAGAACAGAGGTTGCACGGCTGGTTGATACGATGCTCGCCCACGGCGCGGCGTCAGGGCAGATTGTCAAAATTATAACCACGCTGAATGATGTGACCGTTCGCCGGGTACTGGAGCTCAACCTTGCCAGAAATGACCCGGGCATCCCCTTCACCTGGCTCACCTTCGGCAGCGAAGGCCGACAGGAACAAACCCTGCTGACGGATCAGGACAACGGCATTCTGTTTCAGACACCGGAAGGTATAACCAACGATCAGGCCCGTGAGAAACTGCTGCCATTTGCACAGACGGTCAATAAAGAGTTGGCCGAATGTGGGTTCACCCTGTGCAAGGGCAACATTATGGCCAGCAACCGGAAACTTTGCCTGAGCGGGGAGGAGTGGGACGACTGGTTTATACGGTTTATCGATGCATCAACGCCGCAGAATCTGGTCTATTCATCCATCTTTCTGGACATGCGGGCGGTATTCGGGCGGATGGAGCCGCTTCACGATTTGCTCGATAACGTGCTTATCCGCATTCGTAAAAATGGCCTGTTCCAGAAAATGTTGGCGGAAAATGCCCTGCAGCGAAAACCACCGCTCACCATGTTCCGGAATTTCCGCTATGTCACTGACGACGACAACAAGCGTTCGCTGGACCTGAAACGCCAGGGCCTGGCACCGTTTGTAGAAGCGGTCCGGGTTTTTGCCCTGGCCAACGGCGTAGATGCGGCCAACACGCTGGAACGCATAGACGCGCTGGTCGACAAAGGCGTATTCGACGCCAAGGACGCCGGTGCCTGGAAAGAGAGCTACAGCCTGATTCAGGCCATACGCATGAGAGCTCATCAGGAAATGCTGAATCGCGATGAAGAACTGACAAACTACATTGACCCAAACGATCTGAACCCGCTGGACCAACGCATTCTGAGAGAATCTTTTCGCCAGGCCCAACGTCTACAGCAAAAATTAGAACTTACTTACCAACTGTAAAGGCCTGATCCAACCATGCTTGTGTTAGACCAGTTACGGCAGTGGATAGGAAAGCAGCATGGCACCCGGACAGGGAAGCACAGTCTGGACAACCTTCCAGTTCCAAAGCCGCCGGAAAACCAGCTTCTGTCCCAGTCCAGGCTTATCATTCTTGATCTGGAAACGACGGGGCTCAATCCGTTCAAAGATGAAATTATCGCCATTGGTGCCATTGCCATCAGCAAGGGGGTTATTCATCTGGACGACCAGTTTGACCTGATTCTCCGAAGGCCAGACCTGGATATCAGCGAAACCGTGCTTATTCATGGCATAGGCCCAGAGGCACTCACCCAGGGCCACGAAACCGAAGACGCGTTACTTCATCTGCTCGAGTGGATGAACGGAGACCCGATTCTTGCCTACCACTCCGCGTTCGATCAAAAATTTCTGGAAAAAGCCCTTCGCAACCACCTTGGTTACCGGGCAAGTCATATATGGATGGATGTTGCAGATCTGTTACCGGCATCTTTTCCCGATAAAAAGACCCGGGGCAAAAGCCTTGACGACTGGGCTGACGCGTTCGGGCTGGAGGTCAGCGCGCGCCATCACGCACTGGCAGATGCGATGGCAACGGCCGAACTTACGCTAATAGCTCTGAACAAGGCGCGAAAAACCGGAATAAAGACGGTTTTGGACCTTGCCAGTAAATTGCGATACCACCGCCGCCTGCAAACCATGAAACGGCTCTGACCCCATCAGGACCGACATCACAAAACAGTACAAATCCGGGCCAAACCACTGAGAATTAGACTTATTGCCAATATCCATAAATCGGTTGACGGGTAGAGTCGATATAGACGACAAGTCGGAGAAGTATTCTATGAATAATAATTTCTCTACCCAGAAAATAACACACACAACATACCCAATCTCCACAACAATAAGACAGGAGTGATGCTATGTCCGGCACTAGCTATGACGCTGAACAATACTGGAAGGCGAATCTACGCCTGATACTGGGGAGCCTGGTTGTCTGGGCGCTGGTATCTTTTGGTTTCGGGATTCTGCTTCGCCCTGCACTTTCTGGCATAGCTGTCGGTGGTGCGGACCTGGGGTTCTGGTTTGCTCAACAGGGTTGTGCTCTTACCTTCATCGTTCTGATCTTCCACTACGCGTGGCGTATGAACAAACTCGACAAAAAATTTGGCGTAGATGAGGAGTAAGAACGAATGAGTCAATTTGCGATTAACATCATTTTCGTAGGGGCATCATTCCTCCTCTACATCGGTATCGCCATCTGGGCGAAAGCCGGAAGCACCAAAGACTTCTACGTTGCCGGTGGCGGTGTTCACCCGATTACGAACGGTATGGCGATCGGTGCCGACTGGATGTCAGCGGCATCCTTTATTTCGATGGCGGGCATTATCGCTGCCGGTGGCTATTCCGCATCCACCTACCTGATGGGCTGGACAGGCGGCTATGTTCTGCTGGCCATGTTGCTGGCACCGTACCTGCGTAAATTCGGTAAATTTACCGTTCCGGAATTTATCGGTGATCGCTTCTACAGTAAGAACGCCCGCCTGGTTGCTGTTGCCTGCCTGATTGTGGCGTCTTTAACCTACGTTATCGGACAGATGGCTGGCGCTGGTGTTGCCTTCTCCCGCTTCCTGGAGGTTGATGCGACAGCGGGCCTGATCATCGCCGCCGTTGTAGTATTTATCTACGCTGTTCTCGGTGGCATGAAGGGGATTACCTACACACAGGTAGCTCAGTACTGCGTGTTGATTATTGCTTATACCATTCCTGCTGTCTTTATTTCACTGGAACTGACAGGTAACCCTATACCGCCTCTTGGTCTGTTCTCCACCCACGCGGATTCCGGCCTGCCATTACTGACCAAACTGAATCAGGTAATCACCGATCTGGGCTTTACAGCCTATACCGCCGACGTTCCTAACCATCTGAACATGGTTCTGTTCACCCTGACTCTGATGATTGGTACAGCCGGCCTGCCCCACGTTATTATCCGGTTCTTCACCGTTCCTAAAGTTGCTGACGCACGCTGGTCTGCAGGCTGGGCACTGGTATTCATTGCCTTGCTGTACCTGACTGCACCGGCTGTTGCATCTATGGCCCGTCTGAACCTGATGTCCACTATATATCCTGACGGTGTAGCTGAAGCACCTATCGATTATGAGCATCGTCCGGAGTGGGTCAAGAACTGGGAGGTTACCGGTCTGATTCAGTACACGGACAAAAATAACGACGGCCGTATCCAGGTTTATAATGACAAGAGCGAAGCCTTTGCACCTGAAGCCCAAAAGCGTGGATGGGAAGGCAACGAGCTGGTCGTTAACCGGGATATTCTGGTACTGGCCAATCCTGAGATTGCAAACCTGCCAGGGTGGGTTATTGGCCTGATAGCAGCCGGTGGTCTCGCAGCCGCACTCTCAACAGCGGCCGGGCTACTACTGGCTATTTCGTCTGCAGTAAGTCACGACCTGATCAAGGGCTCAATTAACCCCGACATCACTGAAAAAGGCGAGCTGAACGCGGCACGGGTATCCATGGCGGTTGCGATTGTTGTTGCCACCTGGCTTGGTGCCAACCCGCCCGGGTTCGCGGCGCAGGTTGTTGCTCTGGCCTTTGGTATCGCAGCAGCGTCCCTGTTCCCGACACTGATGATGGGTATATTCTCCAAGCGCATTAACAACAAGGGTGCGATTGCTGGTATGCTCTCAGGCCTGATCTTTACTCTGACGTACATCTTCATTTACAAGGGCTGGTTCTTTATTTCCGGCACCAACAACTTGCCGGACACCCCGGAAAACTGGGTGCTGGGTATCTCACCACTGTCTGTCGGGTGTATTGGTGCTCTTGTCAACTTTGCGGTTGCCTTTATGGTCGCCAAATCGACAGAAGAACCACCGGTGGAGATTCAGGAGCTGGTTGAAAGTGTTCGTTACCCTCGCGGTGCCGGACAAGCTCACGACCACTAAGCACGAAGCCGACCTGACTCATTAAAATGACAGGTTGTACTGAACGGGCTTCCTCTTTGAGGGAGCCCGTTCTTTATTTAAGGAAACTGTTTTATGTTCTGGACACTCATCGCGACTGTCATCTGTGGAGTGGGAGCTGCGGGCATTGCTCTTGGTATCCGCGCAATCACACGCTCCAAGGCACCGAAGTGGCTCATCCCCGTGTTCGCCGGAGCGGGAATGCTTGGCTTTCTGATTTACAGTGAATACAGCTGGTACGATCACAAACAATCTCAGTTGCCCGAAGAAGCAATCATTGTTGATACTCAGGCAGAGGGCATTTTCTGGCGACCCTGGACGTTCATTTTTCCGTATGTCACATCTTTTTCTACGGTTGACACCAAAAGTATTGGCCGCGACACGGGAAATCCGGAAATCGTAAGATTCACCTTGTATCGCTTCGAGCAGAAGCTGACAGATACTGTTTCTCACCGGGTACACATTCTGAACTGCGCCACCAGAGAACTGGTTCCTCTGGGTTCTGATGGCACACCCCGGGTAGATAACATGAAGCGCCTTGATAACAACGACACCCTGCTAAGTACGGTCTGCCACAGCTGATAGCTTAAAAGCTGACCGTTCAGGCTTAATAGGCATACAGGTATATGATTAACGTCTGGCTGCTGGTTTTAATATCCATAACCTATATTTCAATTCTGTTTGTCATCGCCTGGGCTGGTGACAAACATCCCGGGCTCTACCGGCGCCGGCTCACACGCACGCATATCTATGCCCTGTCCCTGGCGGTATATTTCACATCCTGGACCTTTTACGGAGCGGTTGGGCGCGCAACGCAGGAAGGGCTGGGCTTCCTGCCCATTTATCTTGGCCCGCTGCTTGTGTTTGTTTTCGGCGCCCCCCTGCTCCGACGCATCATCTATATCAGCAAACGTAACAACACCACGTCCATTGCAGATTTCATTGCCTCCCGTTATGGCAAATCACAACTGCTGGCGGCAATGATTGCCGCATTCGCCCTGATAGGCAGTGTTCCCTACATTGCACTGCAGTTAAAAGGCATTGCTATGGGCTTCAATGTGTTGTCCGAAAGCGGTATTGGTCACGATGAACTAAGTTCGGCAGCCTGGAATGACTCTGCCTGGTACATCACGCTGGTATTAACCGTTTTTACTGTTCTGTTTGGCACTCGCCATCTGGAATCCACTGAGCACCACCGGGGCATGATTCAGGCCATTGCGTTTGAATCTCTGATCAAGCTGATTGCGTTCGTTGCCGTCGGTTTGTTTGTTGGCTTCGGCCTGTATGAGGGCTTTGGTGACCTGCTTGCCAGGGTTCAGGGGTCCGACTTTCTGGGCACGTTCACAACAGACAGCCTGGAGGCCCCTGCATTCATTACCCAGACACTGGTCGCCATGCTGGCCATTATCTGCCTGCCACGACAATTTCACGTCATGGTTGTGGAAAACACAGATCACCGGGATTTTGAGTTTGCACGCTGGGCCATGCCGGTCTATCTGGTGGTTGCCAGCGCGTTTGTTATCCCGATTGCAGCTGCAGGACTGCTGGCGCCGGAAACGATCAATGGCAACCCGGACATACTGATTCTGCAGCTGCCTATAATGGCGGGCCGGGACTGGCTGGCCGTTCTGGCCTTTCTGGGCGGCGGTTCAGCCGCTGCGGCCATGGTTATCGTCTGCTCTGTTGCGATATCGACCATGGTGAGTAACGAAATCATCATGCCTGCCCTGCTGAGGTTTTTCCGTCCCCGCATGAACCGCCAGGCCGATCTGAGTTATCTATTGCTGAGCATTCGGCGTGTCGCGATTTTTGTTGTCCTGCTTACCGCCTATGGCTTTTATCGGATGGCCGGCCAGGACTACAGCCTGACCGCCTTCGGGTTACTCTCGTTTGCCGCCGCAGCTCAGTTTGGCCCCGCCCTGATAGGCGGCATCATCTGGCGCCGGGGTAACTTTATGGGCGCTACCTGGGGGCTGGGGCTCGGTTTTCTAATCTGGTGTTACACCCTGTTGCTACCTGCCCTTGTCTCAACCGGCTGGGTCCCGGATACACTGATCAACGAAGGCCTTTGGGGGCTTGCCTGGACCCGGCCGACAGCCCTGTTCGGAACGGATTTCGATCAGACCAGTCATGGCATAATCTGGAGCCTCGGGGTTAATACCCTGACCTACATTCTGCTTTCGCTGCTAACCAGGCAAAGAATACGCGAGAAGATCCAGATTGCCTCTTTCTTCCACGACCCACACCCCAAGGCAGACACGGCTCAGCACCAGAGCTGGCAGGGCGAAATTCTGACATCGGATTTGCAGGCGCTGACAGACAGGTTCATGGGTGAAGAGCGCTCCGAAACACTCTTCCGTAATTACGAGCGCCGAAACGCGATCCGCCTTCATCC
>CAYUTG010000074.1:0-12284 GCA_964447555.1 uncultured Marinobacter sp. | reverse complement strand
AGGGTTGTCAGCATCCACCGGGACTGTCCGAGGACAACTTCGGTGCGAAGAGCCCGGGTCGGGTCGATAGCCCTGTTCGCGCGCAGCTGAAACAGCGGCTGCTTGGTGTGACGTTCAAGGGTATCTACCCGCAGACCAAGGCCGGCAGGTACCGCCCTGTCAAACAGGTTGCTGAGAAAGTCCGAAGGCTGGCTTTGCCCGCGCACAAAGGCCGGCGCACCGGCCAGTAGCCGGTTAACCAGCCTCTGGTGCTGAGTATGATAGCGGGCTTGTGACAGATCACGGGCCATATCGGCCCCGATGTCTGCCACTATGGCTGTGGCTGATAGCCCTGCAACAAAAATAATCAAGGGTATCCACAGGCCGGGCCAGCGTATGGTCCAGAGAGAGGCTCGTGCAGACGCTGCTGGATCTGAGCTGTCCATGCGGGTAGTCCTGAGTAATCGGGTTGTGATCCCGGGTCTCATTTTTACGTATCCCTACACTGTAGACCAGGCTTTTGCGACAGGGAAATTTTCAGGTGGCAGGCTTGCCTGCCGCACTGTAAACCAGCAGAAATGACAGAAAGGCCATCACCACAACGGAAGGGCCGGCGGGTGTGTCCAGATACCAGGACAAGCTCAGGCCACCGGTTACGGCAATGGCGCCGAAGATGATGGATAGCCCCACCATGTGCTCCGGGTTGCGGGCCAGCCGTCGCGCCGTGGCAGCGGGAATAATCAGCAATGCGGTGATCAGCAGTACGCCAACGATTTTCATGGCAACAGCAATAACCAGCGAGAACATCAACACCAGAGCCAGCCGGAGCCGCTCAACGGGGACGCCCTCAACCCGGGCAAGCTCTTCGTGAATTGTGCTCATCAGCAAGCCTCGCCAAAGGCTGGTGAGCAAAACCAGAATCAGTGCCGCACCGCCGTAAATCCAGATCAGGTCTGTCCGGCTCATTGCCAGGAGGTCACCAAACAACAGCCCGGTCAGATCGACCCGGACACCGGGCATAAAGCTCAGCGTCACCAGGCCGATGGCCAGTGCACTGTGGGCGAGAATGCCCAGCAGGGTATCGGTAGCCAGGGCTTTACTTCTGGAGAACAGGGTCAGCGCAACCGCCAGTGCCAGGCACGTGACGACCACCCCAAGATTCAGTGGCAGATTGATCAGAAAACTCAGGGCAATGCCCAGCAATGCAGAGTGCGCCAGCGTGTCGCCAAAGTAAGCCATGCGTCGCCAGACCACAAAACAGCCAAGCGGGCCGGCAACCAGTGCAACACCCAGGCCGCCAATCAGTGCCCGCCAGAAAAAATCATCCAGGGCCGCGTTAAGGATGGGCATGGCCGGTGCATTCTCCCTGATCTGATATGGATGACGAGCTGTTCCCGACCACATTACCCTGAAGGTCGTGACGGTGGTTATGGTGGTGGTGATAAACCGCCAGAGACTCCGCAACCTGATGCCCAAAGGTCTCAATGAATGCGGGGTCATGGGAAATATCGGCCGGATAACCACTGCAACAGATGTGCTGGTTCAGGCAGATCACCTTGTCGGTTGCGGCCATGACCAGGTGCAGGTCGTGAGAGATCATCATCACGCCGCAATTGAGCTCGTTCCGCAGTTGGCGGATTAACTCATACAGGGCAGCCTGGCCATTGATATCAACCCCCTGAGCGGGTTCGTCCAGTACCAGCAGGTCTGGTTTCCTGGCCAGTGCCCGGGCCAGCAAAAGACGCTGTCGCTCGCCGCCGGACAAATGATGCACCGAGGCTTTCAGCAAATGGCTCACGCCGGTTCTGGTCAGAGCCTGGTGGCATTCAGACGCTGTGCGGCCGCTCAGCCTCATGAAGCGCTCTACGCTCAGAGGCAGTGTCGATTCCAGTATCAGGTGCTGAGGTACGTAGCCAATCGCCAGGGTGTCCGGGCGCCGGACTGTGCCCCAGGTTAACGCCTGAATGCCCAGAACGGCTTTGATCAGTGTGGTTTTGCCTGCGCCGTTGGGGCCAATAATGGTCAGGATGTCGCCACGATGTATGGACAGATTGACGCGGTCAACCACCGGGCGGTCGTCAAAGGCCACGGTGACATCGTTAAGAGTAATCAGCGGCTCAGTCATTGCCGGGCTCCGTCTGACAAAGCGGGCAAAGGCCGGTGATTTCTAGCGTGGTATCGCTTACACGGAATGCCTCGGCTTCTGCCGCTGTCTGAATGCTTTCTGAAACCGCAGGTGCCGTCAGTTCCAGAACATTCCCGCAGGCGTGGCAGATCAGGAACATGCCCGTGTGATGTTCGCCGGCGTGCGCGCAACCAATGAAGGCGTTCAGAGAGGCAATGCGGTGGACCATCCCGTGCTGTTGCAGGAAATCCAGCGCCCGGTAAACCGTTGGCGGTGCCGGATTGTGGCCATCGCCACTGAGTTCTGCCAGAACATCATAGGCCCCCAGTGGCTTATGGGATTGCCAGATGAGCTCCAGAACCCGCTCCCGAATGGGCGTCAACCGTGCGTTGCGTTGCTGGCAGATTGATCGGGCTTCGCTCAGCGCCTGGCTGACACAGGCCTCGTGGTTGTGCGGGCGGTAGGGGAGCGCGCGGGCAGACATAGCGGGAATCCGGGAAAATTCGCAACATTATAACATTTCTGAAAATCCCCGCCACGGCGGATTATTCAGTGGAACGACTGCCTGGCCAGGGATTCAATATACTCCAGGTTGGGAATCCAGGCGTTTTCACCGTCCACTTCAACTTCCATCAGGTCGGCTGGCCCGGTTTCACCGTCCAGCTTTCGGATCTGGTCTTCAGCAAGCCGCGAC
This sequence comes from uncultured Marinobacter sp., assembly GCA_964447555.1. Classification (GTDB taxonomy): domain Bacteria; phylum Pseudomonadota; class Gammaproteobacteria; order Pseudomonadales; family Oleiphilaceae; genus Marinobacter. The sequence continues at coordinate 9,486 of CAYUTG010000074.1, read as the reverse complement.
TGGCTTGGAATTCCCTGGGTAATCAGCGCAACGAAAGGCAGCTCACGGTGTTGGTCACCAATGGTATTCAGGACAATAATCCGGCCACGGCCATCTCTGGAACCCGGAGCGGAACCGCCGTTGGCTGCATCGTAAGAGATGATGGGCAGTTTCAGGCCCCGCCAGTCCAGATAACCCACCAGCCATTCAGGCCCGTCGGTTCCGGCCTCGGTGCCGGCATAGTCCACCACCTCGGCGATGGTAACGTTCGGTAATAGCAATTGTCGCCCGCTCATGGGGATCATAACGCAGGAGAGGGTCTGGCTGTTGTCATTCATGGCTTGTGTCCTCAGGCGGAGTCCCGTTTTTGCCGGCCTTTCAGAAGGCAGGATGCTTCAATGGTTTTTACCAGTTCTCTGGCCAGCTCTTCCGGTGTGCCACAGAAGCTGGCGCAACCGGTGGCTGCAACGGAGTCTGGCATGGAGCTGTTGCCACAGCTAGTACTTTCCTGAACCCATATCCGGCTGCCATAGGCTTTGAGCAGCGGCGCCGCAATGGCACCGTCGTTACCCATTCCGGAAAACAGGATGGCATGGCAGCGTTTGCCGTAGTGATCGGCAACGTTCAGCAGTACCTGATCAATGGACGGACCATAGGGCCCTGGCCAGGGGGTGTCCCGTTCGGTCAGTTTGCCGGTGCTATCCAGTTGCCATTCATGGGCAACCGGCATCAGCACCACATCGCCATTGTGTACCCGGTAGCCTTCTGTTGCGCCTTTAAGCGTATAGTGTGCGTGGCGTCCAAGTACCCGTGTCAGTACATCGGTGAAATTACCGTCAATGTGCTGTGCATAAATGAAACCGACGGGCAGGCCCGGTGGCAGGTTGTCGAGAAAGGTTTTAACCGCAGCCGGGCCTCCCAGCGATGCTCCCAGAATCCAGACTTCCTCCGCTGGTGCGTCTGAAGCAGCGGCTGGTATCCAGCGTGGTAAATCAGGAGCGGCTGTTTCAGCCGGCGTCTGTTCCGCCAGTTGCTCAAGACTGTTTTCGGAATCCAGTTCTTCAAGCCGGCCAAGTTGTTGTTCGAGCTTGTCCAGAAGCCGCCGTTCCCAGCGGAAATAGTCGGTACTGCCCGGCCGGGGGGCCTGGTCCAGCCCAAACAGCACGGCCGCCTCGGTATGATCGAACAGATAGTCAAACAGTGCCGGATGATCGGCATCGTCTGCCAGCGTAACCAGCCAGACACTGGCTTCCGGAAAGTCCGGATAGCTCAGCAGGCGATCGGGATCACCGGAGAAGCAGACTTCCAGGCCGAATTTATCGGTGGCGGCCTGCAGGCGATGACGTTGTAAAACGACGTCCGAGACTATCCCGACTCTGGGCCGGCCGCACTGGCCGGCCATCACCGGTTACCGGTCAGCCGTTTAATGGTGTCGAGCAGTTCGGTTTCCTGGAAAGGCTTGCCAAGATACTCGTTCACGCCGATGGCCATAGCCCGCTCACGGTGCTTCTCGCCCGTTCGTGAGGTAATCATGCAGATAGGCGTTTCGCGCAGAGTGTCGTCGTGGCGGACGAAGCTGGCCACTTCAAAACCGTCCATGCGCGGCATCTCGATGTCCAGCAGGATGATATCCGGCTGATGATCCTGTAATTGCGCCACCGCATCCAGGCCGTCTTTGGCGGTCACGACTTCCATGCCGTTCCTTTCCAGCAGGCGCGAGGTAACCTTACGCACCGTTACCGAGTCGTCCACTACCATTACGGTCGTCACGCGCTCTTCGTAGCGGGTCGCTTCGCGGGCTTTCTCCATGCTGGCCAGCCGCTCGCGCTCAGACAGAATGTCTGAACGGATCATGGCGGGCAGGTCGAGAATGACCACCACGTTACCATCACCAAGAATGGTGGCACCGGAAACACCACGCACGGTGCTGAACTGAGGGCCAAGTGATTTTACAACGATCTCGCGGCTACCCATCAGGTTGTCTACCTGCAGGGCCATGGGCTGTTCAGCACCCCGCACCAGAATAACCGGCAGCGGCAGCGCCTGCCCCTGAAGCTTGGGCTGGTGATCACTGTTCAGCAGGTTGCCAAGGTACTGCAGGCGGTACTCCTGACCTGCGTATTCGTACATGGGAGCATCCGGCTTGTAGTATTCCTCAAGCTCGTATGTGCTCACCCGTACAATGCCTTCAATCGTGTTCAGCGGGATGGCATAGAAATCTTCGCCAGTGGCGACCATCAACGCCCGGTTAACCGACACGGTGAATGGCAGGCGTACGGTGAAGGTGGTGCCCCGGCCAAGTGCGGAATCAATATCAAGGCTACCGCCAAGCTGTTTGATTTCGCTGGCGACCACATCCATGCCAACACCACGGCCTGAAATCTGGGTTACGTGCTGGGCGGTTGAGAAGCCCGGCTGCAGAATAAACTGCAGAATTTCCCGCTCGGACAGGTCGTCATCCTCGCGCATCATGCCCTGACGGACCGCTTTGTCACGAATGACACTGGAGGGAATGCCGGCACCGTCGTCCATCATCCGCAGCACAACGTCACCGCCTTCACGGGTGAGTGACAGGGTCACTTCACCGGTCTCCGGTTTGCCCGCCTTTTCCCGGTCTGCCGGAGCCTCAATACCATGATCAAGCGCGTTTCGGAGCATGTGCTCCAGCGGCGCAATCATGCGCTCCAGAATGCTGCGGTCCATCTCGCCTTCGGCATTACGAATATCGAAATCGACCTTCTTGCCAAGCTCGCCGCTGATCTGACGAACAATCCGGCGCAGGCGCGGCACCATCGAGGCGAACGGAATCATTCGGGTCTTCATCAGACCTTCCTGCAACTCGGTATTAATCCGAGACTGCTGGACCAACAGGGTTTCCGTATCGCGAACCCGGTCAGACAGTGTTTCCCGCAGGTCAGCAAGGTCTGAGGACGACTCGGTCAACGCCCGCGACAACTGCTGAATGGAGGAATAACGGTCCATTTCCAGTGGGTCGAAGTCATCGCCGTAATCCGGGCCATGTTCTTTCTCGGCGCTGAACAGAATCTGGGCTTCGGTTTCAATTTCCATTCGCCGCAGCTGTTCACGCAAACGTTCAATCGTGGCGGCCATTTCTTCCAGCGTATGCCCGAAATCACTGCTCTGCTGCTCAAGCCGGCCACGGGTAATACTGGTTTCACCAGCCAGGTTAACCAGTTCATCGAGTAGTGGTGCAGATACACGGATGGTTTCCTGGGCACTGCGCTGAGCCTCTGCGGCCCGGTTCCGGGCTTTCGCTGTTTTCCGGTCAGCCTTGGGCGCAGGCTCAGGTGCCTGCCTGACGGCCGGTGTGGCTGTTTCGGTTTCTTCAGGCGCCGGTGCCTGTGGCTCGGGTGCAGCTTCGGGCTCCGGGGTTGTGGCTCCGGATTCGAAGCGCTTCCGGATGTCTGCCACCAGAGCAATGATGGCATCGTGATCGTCGGTAATCGCCCGCCACTGGCTTTCTTCCGGCGCATTGCCGCCAAGGTCAATAAGGCGGGTTTCGAAGGCGTGGGCTTTATCACCCAGCCGGGTTAACTGAGACAGACGTGCGCCGCCTTTCAGGGTGTGCAGCGCACGCTGCGCTTCCTGGTTGAACGTATGGTTTGCAGGCTCTTTACGCCAGTCCTCAAGCAGTTGCTCGAGCTGGTCCATAATTTCGCCGGCTTCCTCCAGGAAGATTTCCAGAACCTCAGGGTCCACATCAGCGGATGCTGTCTCTCCGGCATCCGCTGACGGATCTGCGGTCTCGGGGGTTGCTGATTCGTGAGCTGCCTCCAGCGCCTGGACAAGCTCTTTGTCTGCTTCCGGCTTCTCACCTTCTTCAAGGCGGGTGAGCATTGCTCTGAGAGATGCCAGCGCCCGGTCACTCAGGTCCAACAGCTTTTTGTGATTGTTTGAGCCGGCTATCAGCGGCTCCAGAGCGTCTGACCAGGTGTCGGCCAGATCGGCAATGGCATCCACATCCGAGAGGCGCGCACCGCCTTTCAGAGTGTGCAGTTCCTGCTGCAGCTGGGTAACACCAATCAGCTCTTCCGGTTCTTCGCGCCACTGAGCAAGGCACTCACTAATGGCGTTGTGAATGTCCATGCCTTCGTCAAGGAAAATGCCAATCAGGTCGTTATCGTCAGCCGCGGGTACCGGTGTACCGATCTCCTGAATGGCCGGTTCGGAGCTATCTTCCGCGTGCGCTTCAGTCTGTGTTTCCGCTTGCGGCGCCGGTGTTTCACCGCGCAGAATCGCTTCTACCTGTTGTATCAGATCTTCTGCCGGTGGGCAGGGCTTCTGGGTAGCCGCCTGCTCAACCATTTGCGCCAGCCGGTCATGACAGGCAAACAGCAAATCGTTCATGGCATCGGTGGCTTCCAGCTCACCTTCAGCAACTTTCTCAAACAAATCTTCCAGAACGTGTGTCAGATCACCAATAGGCTCTACACCTGCCATTCGGGCACCACCCTTGAGGGTGTGCACATCCCGCTGAAGTTCAGCGGCGACAGCCCGGTTTGATGGATCTTCACTCCAGGTGTGCAGCGCGCTGCCGGTCGAATTGATGAGGTCGTAGGCTTCTTCGAGGAAGATGCCCACCAGTTCCGGGTCCAGATGAGACAGGTCTGCAACATCCGCTTCGGCCGGCGGTGGTGCCGTGTCTTCCGGTTCCGCTGATGCTGCCGGTTCTGAGGCAGCAGGCGCGCTGTCTTCTGTCTGGGTGTCACGGCCAACCGGCTGGCCGGTGGCGTTATCCATATAGGCCCGGATTTCACCGATCAGGTCCGGTGCCGGGCGGGGAACCTCCCCGGACTCCAGAGCTTCGACCATGCCGGCAAGGCGGTCGTGGGAGCGGAAGAGCAGATCTGACAGTTCATCACTGATGGTAAGCCGTTGCTCGGTCAGGCCTTCGAACAGAGTTTCCAGTTCGTGAGAAAGGTCGCCCACGGTTGCAATGTCGGCCAGGCGGGCACCGCCTTTCAGGGTATGAAGGTCGCGCTGAAGCAGGCGCAGAATATCCAGGTTGTGAGTACTTTCACTCCAGGTCTGGAGGGCATCGGCGCTGCTGTCGATCAGGTCTCTGGCTTCCTCAAGGAAGATGGCCGCCAGTTCCTGGTCCATGTCATCGTCAGATTCAGTGATGTCAGGCAGCGGAGGCTGTTCCGGTTCACTGTCGGTTGCTTCCGGTGTGGGAAGCTCTTCCATATCGAAGCTGAGGTCAATTTCTTCCAGATCGCCCGTGAACTCCTGCTCAAAGGCATCCGGCCCGGATGATTCGTCCAGGCTCTGGGTCTCTGCAATAGCGGCAAGCCGGGCGATCAGGTCATCACTGGGTTCTGTTGCCAGCCCGGCCGCTACCTGATCCATCATGTTAATCAGCTGGTCATGGGCCGTGCGAACGGTTGAAAAGAAGTACTCATCCGGCGCGTCCTGGTTGGAGGCTACGGCGTTATAGTTGTCTTTCAGTGCATCCGCCAGGCTGGCCACATCGGGCAGGTCCGCATCGGCGGCACCCTGGGCCAGTTGTTCCAGTTCGGCTCGTAACTGGCCAAGTGCATCGGTTTCTTGCGGATTGGCAGCCCAGTGGTCAAGAATGCGCTCGGCATCCAGAACAATGTCCAGGCCTTCATTTAAAAACAGCCGTAAAAGCTGCGGAGATGCCTGTTGTTCCGGTGCTTTGCTGGCTGCATCATCCCGGCTGTGCAGGGTGTCCTCAATAACCTGATCCAGCCTGGCGAGAAACGCGTCCGTGCCAGGCAGTGATGCTTGCGGGTTCTCCCGGATCTGAGCCAGGCCCTGGGTGAGAAAGCCGCAGGCCTCTTCAATCAGGTGCAGGACATCCTGATTTGCCCGTTTGTTCTGGCCACGGGATTCTTTAACAAAGCGTTCCAGCGGGGTAATAACCGCAGCAATCGGGGTAATACCTGCCGTATGGGCACTGCCTTTGAGCGTGTGCAGCGCACGGGACAGATCATCGGTATAAGAGACGCTTGCTTTGTCGCCGGCTGTGGTGAGGAAGTCTTTCAGTGTTTGCAGGTGGGTTTCGGTTTCGCTTTCAAAGATATCAAGCAATACCGGGTCTACCCCGAATTCGTCTTCTTCGTCGTGATCATCAGCCGCGATGGATTCCGCAGGATGGTCGGCATCGGCGGAGGGCATCACGCTGGCGTCAGGGATTTCCCCGTTTGCCAGGGCGTTGGCACGGGCTTCCAGGCTGGTCGTATCCAGGCTGGGGGCCTGTCGCTTCTCAAAATCATCAACCAGTGTTGGTGCGGCTTCGGTGACGGCTTCCAGCAGGCTGGCAATGTCGTCATTCATGAATATGCTGCCGTCTATCACACGGTTCAGCATGTTCTCTACGGCCCAGGCCAGCTCGCCAACGACCAGCGCACCCACCATGCGGCCACTGCCCTTAAGGGTGTGGAAGGCACGGCGTACTTCAGACAGCGCACTGCGGTCATCATGCTGGCGCAGCAGCATGGGCAGATATTCCCGGATGGTGTCGAGAACCTCGTCAGCTTCTTCAACGAAAATCTCAAGAATTTCGTCGTCAATCAGATCATCATCTTCACCCACTTCAGCGCCGGACGATGCGGCTGGTACCGCCTCTTCACTGGCAACCGGGGTGTCTGTGTTCTCTGGCCCGGCGGATTCGGCCGGGGCAGCCTCAGTGTCACTGCGACGGGTGGTCGCCATGGCTTCGGCGCGCTGAACCAGTTCGTCCACGTCGCCGGTGGTCTGGCCATCACGGAACTCGCTGATCAGCGATGGAAGGCGGGCATTCACATCATCTACCAGGGAGAACAGGTCATCATTCGGTTTGATGGTCTGATCAATAACCCGGTTCAGCAGATTTTCTACCGACCAGGCCAGTTCGCCAATGCTGTCAGCACCCACCAGGCGGCCACTGCCTTTAAGGGTATGAAAGGCACGGCGAACTTCTGTCAGTGCCGCACGGTCATCGTGGTTCTGGTGCAGGCGCGGGTAGAATTCATGAATGGTGGCAAGAACTTCTTCCGCTTCTTCGATGAAGATACCGAGGATTTCGTCATCCAGAAGTTCGTCATCCGATGCTTTGGGCTGCTCGGTAGCGGGCGCGTCTTCGGCAACGGGTGTGTCGACAAGAGGAGCTTCTTCGTCGGCCGGTGTCTCTGTCCAGGTTGGCTCTGCACCAACGGGAAAGCCGAGTGCTGCCAGGCTCTCTTCGGCAACACGAAGTACACTGTCGTTTTCGCCAATACCCTCGGCCAGGCGCTCAAGGTAATACTCAATACTGGTGACCGCATCGGCCAGGCTATCAAGCTGTCGCCAGTCCGGAACCTGCTTGCCAGACAGGAGTACATCGGTGATATAGCGTTCCGCCGAGCCCAGGATGTCGGCTGCCCGATCCAGGGGAATCAGGCTGAGACCGCCACGAATGCTATGCAGCAGGCCGGGCACGTGTTCGATTTCGCGGCTGTCCCACTGCGAGGCAATGAAGTTGACGATCGCTGATTTAACCTGCTCCAGGGTGTTTCTGGACTCCCGCAGTAACGCGCCGCTGGCTTCGCTGAACTCTCTGGAGATTGGGTTAACCGGCTGTTCGTTATGAGTCCGTGCCTGGTCAGCTTGCTGGCCGTCACTTTCCAGACCCGCCAGGCTGGCTTCAATGTAAAGCAGGGCGCCGGCAATATCCATGAGGGTGCCGTCGTCCACCAGTTCACTCTGATTGCTCAGTTTTTCAACCAGTTCAATCTGCTCGGTTACCACTTTCCGTGGAATGCCAAGCCCCAGTACCGCCAGTGTGTTCGCCACCTGATGCAGGCCGGGTAATAACTCTTCCAGCTCGCTGTTCTGGCGCAGCTCAGCGCGAACAAACAGGTCCAGGTAGTCTTTCAGCTTGGCCAGCTCCTCGTTGAGGGCACTGACAACGGAGTGGATGGCTTCCCGGCCCGGCCCGGATACACGGGTGCGGGCGGCATCCACATCATCGTCTGAGGGCAGGGCCTGGTCCAGCTGGTACTCGGCCCGAAGTGCGCTAACCTGCGGAGAGTCGAGGTTCCGGGCCCGGGCAATATAGTAAAGCAGGTGTTTCAACAGGGCTTCAGGAGCCGGCTGCTGAAGTATGTCTGTATGTTCTTCGGTAAGCCGGCGCAGCTCTCCGTCCAGATCCCGCAACAGTGACTTTGCCGCTGCGTTGACCGGGTTTACGCGGGCCTGAAGCGTTTCAACAAAAGCGCTTGCTGACTTCCAGAGCTCCCCTCTGGGGGTTTTCTGGCACAGTCGGATCAGCCGCTGGATAACCTTCTGCAGGTAATCAAAGTGGGCATCAAGATCTTCTTCGCGGATAACGCCGGCCAGGGCAAACTGGTACATCTGACGAAGCTTGCGGATGTGGCCAAGTACTTTGGGATCCTGCAGGCGTTGCGAGGCTTTGCCACTGACCCGGATGCGGGACGGGCCAAGGTCTGGCTTGAACAGAGAGGTGTCAGAGAGTAATGGTTCGCTACGGGCGGCTCTCAGATCGTTCAGCAGGGGCAGCAACACCAGCGGAAAATCATCCTGGCTGCTGCCCAGATGCTCCAGGTACTGGGGTAACTGAAGAATAGCCTGCATCAGCACGTCCAATGCTTCATCAACATTGGTTGCGGTGTCGTTCAGTACGGCCTGTGTCAGCTTCTCCATCTCTTCGGTCAGCAGTGCCGCACCGTAGAGTTCGACCATCTGCAGGGTGCCGTGCACCTGATGGAGGTAGTTCAGGCAGAAGCGCAGGCGCGCAGTATCTTCGCGGTTTTCGACATAGGCTTCCAGTGCATGCTGGCTCTGGGTCAGCGTGTCCTGTATTTCGCCCCGAACCCAGTCGAGTGCGATGCTGTCATGGTTATTGCCCATAACGACTCCGGTTATTCTTCGTCAGACTGGCGTTTTATCCACGCCAGTACATGTTCCGAGGGAACTCTTTGCAGGCCTGGGGGCTGCCAGTCGGTCAGCTCTCCCTGGCCCAGCACCAGTAAACCCCCGGGTGCCAGCCGTTCTGCAAGTCGCCTGACAATTTCCCGCCGGCGCCAGCGGCGGAAATAAATCAGCAGATTCTGGCAGAAGATAATGTTAGTGCCGTGCATCAGTGCCTTATCAAGATCCAGAACATTCAGCCTGGTGAAGCACACTCTGTCACGAATACTGTCCACAATTTCTACGGTATTCCGCTCGGCCGGGCGGAAATACCGGGTTTTCATTTCTTCGTCCATGCCCAACAGCTTGCGGGGATTGAACTGGCCGTTCCGGGCCTTGCCGATGGCGGGTTTGCTGATGTCTGAGCCGGTTACGCCAAACAGTGGCTGCAGGTCCAGCTGGTTCATGCACTCGTTCAGAACCATGGCCAGAGTATAGGGCTCTTCACCGGTGGAGCAGCCAACGCTCCAGGCTTCCAGAGCTCGCTTTTTAAGCTGCTCTCTGGGCCGGGTCATAATGTAGTCTGCAACCAGCCGGAAGGCGTCGGGGTCCCGGTAAAAGCGGGTTTCCTGC
>CAYUTG010000073.1:0-12286 GCA_964447555.1 uncultured Marinobacter sp. | reverse complement strand
CCGATTCACAAATGCCCTGCTCACACTGAGTCCCGGTTACCCCGGCCCTCACCTGCGCATCACTCTCTCTGATGCTCATTGACAAACACCCTGGCCGACTTTACAGCGGCCAGGGATGTTTGCTTCATTTCTTTCAGTTCTTCGTCGGCCAGATAAAACAGCATGTCTATGGAATGCCGGTAATACCGGCTTGGCAACCTGTTCAGTGCCACGCACATTACGTCCACAAGATAATCAGCGGTATCAGTATCTTCCTGAGTTGCGGCAATGGCATCCTGAACCAGCCTTTCATAAAAATTATCAATGGCGTCTCTGAGAGCCATAACTCTATGCCTCCAACTTCCGCTTCCGCGTTTCTGTAACCATAGAAGCCTATTCTCCCCTTGTCATGGTTGCTGAGCACATTTGCCAATCCGATTGGCAGGCCTCGTCATTACACGGCACGGCTGCAAACCGCTATGGTTAGATCACAAGAGGTCACCCGGAAAAACCATCAGAGGAAAAATAATGGCTACCGAAGCGTATATCTTCGATGCAGTCCGTACGCCCAGAGGGCGTGGCAAGAAAGACGGTTCCCTGCACAGCGTCAAACCCATCAGCTTACTGACCACGGTTCTTCACGCGCTTCAGGAAAGAAACAGCCTGGACACGGCTCAGGTAGACGACATTGTTATGGGCTGTGTTACCGCTGTAGGAGATCAGGGCGCAGATATTGCCAAAACGGCAGCCCTTGCAGCCGATTGGGACGAAACCGTAGCGGGTGTCACCCTGAACCGGTTTTGTGCATCTGGCCTGGAAGCCGTAAACCTGGCGGCAATGAAAGTTCGCTCCGGATGGGAAGATCTGGTGGTTGCCGGTGGCGTTGAGGCCATGTCCCGCGTGCCGATGGGTTCAGACGGAGGCGCCTGGGCAACAGACCCGGAAACCAACCTGCACACGGGCTTTATGCCCCAGGGTATAGGAGCCGATCTGATTGCGACCATTGACGGCTTCAGCCGGGAAGACGTTGACAACTTTGCCGTACGATCACAGAAAAAGGCCGCCAACGCCTGGGAAAACGGGTATTTTTCCCGCTCCATCGTGCCGGTTATCGACCAGAACGGCGTTGTAATTCTGGACCGTGATGAGCATGTGCGTGCCAGTACAACGGTGGAGTCACTTTCGGGCCTGAAGCCCTCCTTCCAGATGATGGGGGAAATGGGCTTTGACGGCGTAGCCCGCGAAAAATACCACTATGTAGAGAAAATTAATCATATTCACCACGCCGGCAACTCGTCAGGTATTGTTGATGGCGCCACCGCAATGCTCATCGGCAGCGAGGCCAAGGGCAAAGCTCTGGGCTTAAAGCCCCGCGCCCGCATTATTGCAACGGCAGTAACCAGTACCGACCCAACCATTATGCTGTCAGGCCCCGCGCCGGCAACCCGCAAGGCGCTTGAAAAGGCCGGCATGACGGCAGATCAGATTGACCTGTTTGAGGTTAATGAAGCCTTCGCTGCCGTAGTAATGCGCTTCCAGAAAGAACTCTCAATTCCCGATGAGAAGGTCAACGTGAACGGTGGCGCTATTGCCATGGGCCACCCTCTCGGTGCCACAGGCGCCATGATTCTGGGCACGTTAATGGATGAACTTGAACGCCGCGAGTTGCGTTACGGGCTTGCCACCCTGTGCGTCGGTGGCGGCATGGGCATCGCCACTATCATCGAACGCGTCTGAACCCGCCCCTTTTCTGTATGGAGAACCAGTTATGAGTGCTATTCGTTACGATCTGGGTTCAGATCAGATTCTGACTCTGACCATCGATATGCCTGGCCAGTCTGCCAACACCATGAACAACGCGTTTCGCGAAGCGCTGGCTGAAACCACAGCCCGGGTAAAAACTGACCTGGAAGGCATTCGCGGAATTATCATAGCGTCTGCCAAGAAAACCTTCTTCGCCGGTGGCGATCTGAAAGAGCTGCACCAGGTTACCCGTGAGCAGGCCCAGACGTTTGAAAATATGGTAAATAGCCTGAAAGCCAACATGCGCTTTCTGGAAACCAGCGGCAAGCCAGTGGTAGCGGCAATTAACGGCACAGCGTTAGGCGGGGGGCTGGAAATCGCCCTTGCCTGCCACCATCGTATTGCCCTGGACGACGATGCTATCCAGCTTGGCTTACCGGAAGTGACACTTGGCCTGCTCCCCGGCGGTGGCGGCACCCAGCGGCTGCCCCGCATGATCGGCCTTGAGGCCGCCTTCCCTTTTCTGATGGAAGGCAAAAAAGTTAACCCCAAAAAAGCGTTGAAAGCCGGTATTGTCAGTGAGTTGGCAGACAGCATCGAAGACATGATGGCAAAAGCCCGTGCCTATATTGATGCCAACCCCAGCAGCCAGCAGCCGTGGGACAAAAAAGGCTTCAAACTGCCCGGCGGTGCTCCGCACCACCCGGCCATGGCGCAAAAACTGGCCATCGCGCCAGCGATGCTGAAACAGAAAACCAAGGGTTGTTACCCGGCCCCTGAACGTATTCTGTCAGCCGCCGTGGAAGGGGTGCAGGTAGATTTTGATAATGGCAGCCTGATCGAAACCCGCTACTTTACCGAACTGGTCACCAGCCAGGTGGCCAAGAACATGACCGGCACCTTCTGGTTTCAGCTTAATGCCATCAAGGCTGGTGGCAGCCGGCCAGAAGGAGTAAGCAGAGAAACCTTCAGCAAGGTCGGCATTCTGGGCGCCGGCATGATGGGTGCCGGCATAGCCTACTCAACGGCATCCCGCGGCATTGACGTGGTGCTTAAAGATGTCTCTGTGGAAAACGCCGAAAAGGGCAAAAGCTACTCAGAAACCCTGCTGGCTAAAAAGGTCAGCCGCGGCCGCATGACGGAAGAACAGAAAGCGGCGGTTCTGGCACGTATTACCGCAACGGATTCGGCTGAGGATCTGGACGGGTGCGACCTGGTGATTGAAGCTGTGTTTGAAGACAGCTCCCTCAAAAGCAAAGTGACCAAAGAAGCCGAACCCAGGCTGGCTCCGAACGGAATTTTTGCCTCCAACACCTCTACCATTCCCATCACTCAACTTGCGGACGCTTCCGGTAAGGCAGAAAACTTTATTGGCCTGCACTTTTTCTCTCCGGTCGACAAAATGCAACTGGTGGAAATCATTGTGGGCGAGAAAACCTCTGACGAAACGCTGGCCCGCTCATTCGATTATGTACAACAGATTGGCAAGATCCCGATTGTGGTTAACGATAGCCGCGGCTTTTTCACATCCCGGGTATTTGGCACCTTTGTAAACGAAGGCATCTGCATGCTGGGAGAAGGTATTCACCCCTCGAGCATTGAAAATGCCGGCCTGCTTTCCGGTATGCCGGTTGGCCCACTCGCCATTTCTGATGAAGTCAGCCTGACACTCATGCAGCACATCCGTGCCCAGAGCAGGAAAGATACAGAGGCCTCTGGCAAGGTGTGGAACCCTCACCCTGCCGAAGCAATCATTGATCAGATGGTTAACGATCACGGCCGCAAGGGCAAGGCAGCAGGTGCCGGCTTTTACGACTACCCGGCAAAAGGTAAAAAACACCTCTGGCCAGAGCTTGAGCAACTCTTTGTTGACGCTGACAAAGCCCGCTCTGTGGAATTGCAGAACCTGAAAGACCGCATTCTGTTTATTCAGGCCATTGAAACCGTGCGCTGCCTTGAGGAAGGTGTGCTCAGAACCGTAGAGGACGCCAATATCGGCAGTATTTTCGGAATCGGTTACGCCCCCTGGACAGGCGGAGCTATTCAGTTCATCAATCAATACGGTGTGCGTGCTTTCACAGAACGCGCAAAAGAGCTGGCCAGCCAGTACGGCGAGCGCTTCCTGCCTCCGGCCCTGTTATTGGAAAAAGCCGAGCCGGACTCGCTGTTTGCCTGAGCCTTTTGTACCGGGGGAGCCTGGCTCTCCCGGTACCCGGTTCTACCTTCTGCGCAACGAACCTGACTGTTGCGAATCTGACCGGTTCATGGACAGATTGTCACTAAACGATACGCACTGCCTATGGCAACGGCATGGGCCCTTGCCTACAATAAATCCATTCGCTAACGGGTAACGCAGAGTTTCACATGGGAACCTGCCCCCAGCACAGTCAGGTATGTATTTATGAGCATCGCGGAAAGAAGTATGGCCCAGGGTTCTCTGGTCAGTAACGCCCGGGCTGGTATCTGGAAGGTTATAGCCGTTGCTCTTCTGTGTTCTGTGTCACTGGGGTTGCAGGCCAAGGCAGACAGCGCCAGGGTCTACGAACCGGTTGCCCCTACCATTGACCAGGCAAGGGCCAATATCCTGATAGCCCGGCAGTTGCAGTTCACGCACTTCCGGAACCTGAGCATCAACGATGAACTTTCCGGCGAGGTCTTTGACGCCTACCTTGATTACCTGGATGGCCAGCGAATCTATCTTACCCAGGAAGATCTGAAAAAATTCAGCCGGGTTAAACCCCAACTGGGCTCTGCCCTGAAAACAGGCCAGTTGCAGCCTGCCTTTGATATTTACAACCTGACTCAGAAACGCATTATTGAACGCCTCAGGTTCGCGCTTGATCTGATTGACAAGGGTATCGACAAGCTGAGTTTTGACACCGACGAAAGCATTCTTCTGGACCGTTCAGATGCCGACTGGGAACCAGACACCGCAGCGCTGAACGAACTCTGGGTAAGGCGCATCAAGAACGCCGTACTCTCTCAGCGCCTGAATGGCACTGACGACGAGACCATTGCCGAGAACTTGCACCGCCGGTATGAAGGGCAGTTAAAACGTGCCTACCAGGCGCGCAGCGAAGATGCTTTCCAGGCCTATATGAACGCCTTTACCGGCATGTGGGACCCACACACCTCCTATTTCTCACCTCGCACGTCAGAGAACTTCAATATCAACATGAGCCTCTCACTGGAGGGCATAGGTGCGGTGCTGCAGGCAGACAATGAATACACCAAAGTGGTTCGCCTGGTACCCGGTGGCCCGGCCGCAAAACAGGGCCAGTTGCAGCCCGCAGACCGGATTGTCTCCGTTGCCCAGGACGGTGAAAAAGCCGTTAACGTTATTGGCTGGCGCCTGGATGAAGTGGTCGATCTGATTCGCGGCCCACGCAACTCCGTGGTAACCCTTGAGGTGGTTCCCGCTAACGCCACTGACGAAAGCATTACCAAAACCATTGCCATCAAACGTGATCAGGTGAAGCTGGAAGAACAGAGTGCCAGCAAAGACATTCTTCACCTGAACCGTGACGGAAGTGATTACACCGTTGGGGTGATCACCATTCCAACGTTTTATGCAGATTTCCAGGCCATGCAGGCTGGCGATCCGAATTACAAAAGCACAACCCGTGACGTCCGGAAGCTGATCAAAGAGCTTGAGGATGAGGGTATCGAAGGTCTGGTGATTGACCTACGAAACAACGGTGGCGGTGCACTGCATGAAGCCAACGATCTGGTTGGCCTGTTTATTGACAAGGGCCCGACCGTACAGATTCGCAATGCCAACAACGACGTTCAGGTTCTGGACGATGAAGACCCATCTGTGGCCTATGCCGGCCCACTTGTGGTTCTTACCAACCGCATGAGCGCGTCGGCCTCGGAGATTTTTGCCGGAGCCATACAGGATTACGGGCGCGGCCTTGTGGTGGGCTCGCAAACCTTCGGAAAAGGAACCGTTCAGGCCGTTCGGCCGCTGAACCACGGCCAACTAAAAATTACTCAGTCCAAATTTTACCGGGTCTCCGGTGGTTCAACCCAGCACAAAGGGGTCATCCCGGACATTGAGATTCCAACCCGTATTGATAAAAAACGCATTGGAGAAGACGCGCTTGACCATGCCCTGCCCTGGGACCAGATTGAAGCGGTTCCCCATACCCGCTACTTTGATTTCAGCAGCATTATTGACACATTACGCCAGCGTCACGAAGAGCGTTTCTCAAAAAGCCCGGAGTTCAGCCTGCTGCAACGGGAAATCGATTTCCTTAAAAAACAGCGTCAGATGAAATCGGTCAGCCTGAAAATGAGCACCCGCAAAGCTCAGTTCACACAAATTGAAGATACCCGCCTGGCCATCGCCAACACACGCAGACAACTGCGGGGCGAAGAGCCGTTTGACACGCTGGAAGATTTTGAAAAGTGGCAGGATGAGCAAGCCGCCAACCCCGAATCAGGCAACGATGAACCAGACTTCGTGATTCGTGAAGGGGGAGACATTATGGCGGACATGCTGGAACTTGACCGGCACATGGCATCAATACTGACACCCCGCCAGATTGCCGCAAAGGGTCCCACTCAGTAGTGCAACAACAGACCGGATAAGGAAAGGCGTGGCCGGGTACGAAAGGCCACGCCGGAACGCAACTGACAGCCGGACGGCCAAAGGCCTTAGTCGAACAACTCCCCCATGCCAGTGATATTAGGGCTGTGAACCACGCCTTTTTCGGTAACAATTGCATCAATCAGGCTTGCGGGCGTTACATCAAACACCGGGTTGAACACCTCTACACCGGCCGGTGCCAGCGACACACCACCAACGTGCCGCACCTCATCTCCGGCGCGCTCTTCAATGGGTATATCGCGGCCAGATTCCAGAGACATATCCACCGTGCCTGAAGGCGCAACAACCATAAAGCCAACCCGGTGGTGCTGCGCCAGCACTGCCAGGCTGTAGGTTCCAATTTTGTTGGCCACATCTCCATTGGCCGTAATTCTGTCTGCGCCCACAATAATCCAGCGCACCTCACCCCGGGCAAGGATAGCCGCAGCCGCACCATCTGTGTTCAGGGTTACCGGAACACCGTCTCTGGCCAGTTCCCAGGCGGTCAGCCGGCTGCCCTGAAGCCAGGGGCGGGTCTCATCGGCATACACGGTTTTTAACAGCTTTTCTTCGTGAAGGCGGCGAATCACGCCCAGCGCCGTACCATACCCGCCGGTTGCCAGTGCACCGGTATTGCAGTGTGTCAGTACCGATATGGGTTTTTCCGGGCGCATGACCTCCAGCGCATAACCCGCCATCGCCAGATTGGCGGCCAGGTCTTCTTCGTGAATGCTAACGGCTTCTGCTGCCAGATGTTTCACCGCATCGGGTAACGAGCGGCATTTCTGAAAGACACCCTCCATCCGTCGCAATGCCCAGAAGAGATTCACCGCCGTTGGCCGGGATGCTTCCAGTTCACGGATGGCCCGTTCTATTTCCACCGTCCAGTTTTTGCTGTTGGCATGGCGAGCGGCCAGTGCAACGCCATAGGCCGCACTGATACCAATTGCCGGCGCCCCTCGAACAACCATATTCTGAATGCACTGGGCAATGCCACAGGCACCTTCTTCTACAACCCAGTGTTCCTCAGCGGGCAGCAAACGCTGGTCAAGCAGTTCAAGACAATGGCCGTGCCATCGCAAGGCAACCGTACCAATTGAACGCGAGCTTTTTTGTCCGGAAGATGTCGCCATAAGGTTGCTCCATTAGCGAAACGCTGAAAAGCGCCAGTATAACGTTTATACTTCCGGCCTACATTTCTACCGCGCGGCTGACCCGCGCCTGGTTCTGAAGGCAGGTAAATGACGGCAGATACCATCACTGCGGCCGATATTCGTATCAATGCACGCTGGCTGATTCCCATAGAACCAGCGGCGGTTGTTCTGGAGCACCAGGCCATTATCATACAGGGCACTCAGATTGCCGCCGTTGTTTCACAATCCGAAGCCGACACGGCCTTCCGTACCCGCGAAACCGTTGACCTGCCGCACCACGTGGTCATGCCAGGGCTGATTAACACTCACGGCCATGCGGCCATGTCTCTGTTCCGCGGCATGGCCGACGACCTGCCGCTGATGAGCTGGCTGAACGAACATATCTGGCCGGCAGAAACCGCGTTCATCAGCGAACAGTTTGTTGCTGATGGCACCCAGCTTGCGATTGCTGAAATGTTACGCACCGGCACCACCACCTTCTCTGATATGTACTTCTTCCCGGAGGTATCTGCGCAGATTGCTCACGATGTGGGCATACGGGCCCAGATCTGCTTTCCGCTGCTGGACTTTCCCACGGCCTGGGGTTCTGGCCCCGATGCCTATCTGCAAAAGGGTGAGGCCTTTATCCGCAACTGGCAGGACAACCATTACATCACGCCGGCTATCGGCCCCCACGCACCTTACACCGTGTCTGACGGCCCGCTGAAACAGGCTGTTCAGCTATCGGCAGACACAGGTGCTTCCATACAGATTCATCTCCATGAAACAGCGTTCGAGGTTGACGAAGCCACGGCGGTAAGCGGGCAGCGACCAGTCGCCAGAATGGCAGCACTGGGGCTTCTGGGGCCGCGCACCCAGTGTGTGCATATGACCCAGGTGAATGAGCCAGACCTCCGCCACATTGCGGAATCGGGAGCCCATGTTATCCACTGCCCCGAATCAAACCTGAAGCTTGCCAGCGGGCTCAGCCCCGTACAGAAAATGCTGAACTCCGGTATTAATGTGGCGATTGGTACAGATGGGGCCGCCAGCAATAACGACCTGGACCTGTTCGGAGAGCTGTCCACTGCCGCCATGCTGGCTAAAGTTGTCTCTGGCGATGCGTCTGCGTTATCGGCACACCAGGCACTCACCATGGCAACGCTGAACGGGGCCAGAGCACTGGGCAGAGACCATGAGCTGGGCTCACTGGTTGCCGGCAAACTGGCAGACCTGATAGCCATAGATTTAAGCGATCCATTTGCCCAGCCGGTTTACGACCCTGCGTCGTACCTTGTTTACAGCAACCATGGCAGGGCGGTCACCCACAGCTGGATTAACGGTATTCCCCAATTGCAGGATGGGCGGCTGACCCGCATAGATGTTCCAGACCTTATGCTCCGGGTTGATAGCTGGAAAGAACAAATCCGCCGCTATCAGGCCCAATAACCGATTTCTGAATGCTTCCGCAGGTACATTGAACATGACAAACCATAACGTAGACCAGAATGAGATCGCAAAGTTTGAGGCTCTGGCCAGCCGCTGGTGGGACCCCACGAGCGAATTTCGCCCGCTGCATGATATTAACCCGCTGCGCCTGAATTATATCGACGAGCGGGTCTCCCTGGCGGGCAAACGTGCGCTGGACGTCGGGTGCGGCGGCGGCCTGCTATCGGAGGGCATGGCCCAGCGTGGCGCCCACGTAACCGGCATCGACATGGGTGAAGCCCCCCTGGCGGTTGCCCGGCTGCATGGTCTGGAAAGCGGCATTAAGGTGAATTACGTTCAGACGACCATAGAGGCACTGGCTCAGGACCCGGAACATGCCGGCCAGTACGACGTTGTCACCTGCCTGGAGATGCTTGAGCATGTTCCGAACCCCGCCTCGGTTATTCAGGCTTGTGCCACCATGCTCAAGCCCGGAGGGCATCTGTTTGTTTCGACCATCAACCGAAACCCGAAATCCTTCCTGTTTGCCATCGTGGGCGCAGAATACGTGCTCAACATGCTGCCGAAGGGCACTCATGAGTGGAAAAAATTCATTCGCCCCTCGGAGATGTCCGATCACCTTCGGCATGCGGGGCTGAGTATTTGTGAACTGACCGGTATGACCTACAACCCGATCACCAAAGGCTACAAACTGGGCCGCGATGTGGATGTTAATTACCTGATGCATGCCAGGGATAACCGTGACAACTGATTGCTCCCCATCAGCCGTTCTGTTTGATCTGGACGGCACATTGATTGACACAGCACCGGATTTTATCCGTTGCCTGAACCTCCTCAGGCAGCAGCATGGCTTACCCGCCCTGCCTGCTGAGCAGATACGACGTTCCGTTTCCAACGGGGCCCGGGCAATGATCCGGGTCGGTTTCAACATGGAACCGGAACACCCGGATTACACCGCCAGACACACCGAGTTTCTTGACCTGTACGAAGCGGGCGTTGCCGTTGAAACCACTCTGTTTGAGGGCATGGATCAGATTCTTCAGGCGCTGGAATCCCAGCAGATTCCCTGGGGTATTGTCACCAATAAACCCTTGCGCTTTGCCGCACCACTGGTTAAAGCCCTGGCGCTTTCAGAGCGCTGCGCAGCGGTGGTGTGCCCGGACCATGTTACACAGCGAAAACCGCATCCGGAGGCCTTGTTTCTGGCGTGCCAGCAGATCGGTGCAGAGCCCTCCCGCGCGGTTTATGTGGGCGATCACGAACGGGACATTGAGGCCGGGCGTAATGCTGGCATGAAAACCATTGCGGTTCGGTATGGTTACATCGAACAACCAGAAACCGTTGACCTTTGGCAAGCAGACATAATCGCCGACACCATCAGCGATCTGGCAAAACTGTTACACTAGTGCTCCCTTGGGAAACATTCATCTGAGACCCGGTTCCCGGAACCGGCAGCCGCCTGACACGGAGACAGGTAATGCAAGACTATCAGGCACCCGCCGACCTCTTGAAAGATCACATCATCATGGTAACAGGTGCCGGTAACGGCATTGGCCGGGCGGCGGCAAAAGCCTACGCGGCCCACGGTGCCACGGTAATTCTGGTAGGGCGCACCGTGTCCAGGCTGGAATCGGTTTACGACGAAATTGAAGCCGCCGGCCACCCGAAACCGGCCATTGTGCCCCTGAACTTTGAGGGCGCTGCCGTGAAAGATTACGAAGAGCTGGCGATGACCATCGAGGACAACTTCGGCCACCTTGACGGCCTCCTGCATAACGCCGGCATACTGGGCGACCGAAGCCCGGTTGAGGTATACAACCCGGAGACCTGGAACAAGGTAATGCAGGTTAATGCCACGGCCCCCTTTTTACTGAGCCGGGCGATGATCCCGTTGTTACGGAAAGCGCGTGCTGCTTCCGTTATATTTACCTCTTCCGGCGTGGGCCGCAAAGCCAAAGCCTACTGGGGTGCTTACGCGGTGTCTAAATTTGCGGTTGAAGGTCTGAGCCAGTTAATGGCAGATGAGCTGGATGATGAGCGCAATAATGTGCGAGTGAACTGCCTGAACCCCGGCGCTACCCGCACCAGCATGAGAGCGCTTGCCTATCCGGCAGAAGACCCGGAAACGAACCCTGAGCCAGAGGACCTGATGCCGGTTTACCTGTACCTCATGGGCAAAGACAGCGAAGGCGTTAATGGCCAGCAACTGGATGCACAAGCCCGGTAATGGAACTACTCTTTTACACCACCTCGCAGTGCCACCTGTGCGAACTGGCAGAAGCCCTGCTGGTAAGCACGCCTATGCCGGTGCCCATTCCTGTGGATGCTATAGACATAGCCCAGTCTGAAGACCTGGTGGCGCGTTATGGCACACGCATTCCTGTGCTGCGCAGAACCGACACAGATGCCGAACTGGGCTGGCCGTTTACCCGGGATCAGTTACTCACATTCTTACAATGAGGATTGCCTGATATGTTGATGGTCATTTCCCCAGCCAAAACGCTTGATTATGAAAGCCCGCTCCCCACGACCACCTACACCCAGCCGGAGTTTCTGGATAGCGCCTGTGAACTGATCGATCAGCTGAAAGAGCTGGAGCCGCATCAGGTAAGTAACCTGATGAGCATCAGTGACAAACTGGGCCAGCTTAATGCAGAGCGCTTCCGGAACTGGCGTACACCCTTTACGCCAGACGATGCCCGGCAGGCAATACTGGCATTCAAGGGCGATGTATACACAGGGTTGGATGCGTACCAGTTCAATGAAGATGACTTTGCCTTTGCGCAAAAGCACTTGCGCATGCTGTCGGGCCTGTATGGCATATTAAGGCCGCTGGACCTGATGCAACCTTACCGTCTGGAAATGGGCACCAGGCTGAGTAATGCACGGGGCAAAGATCTTTATGCGTTCTGGGGCAGCAGAATCACTGATGAGATTAACCGTTTGCTCGCCGCGGATAGCGGGGTGCTGATAAACCTGGCGTCGAATGAATACTTCAAAAGTGTAAAGAAGAAAGACCTTGAAGGCCGGCTGATAACGCCCCAGTTCAAAGACTGGAAAAACGGCCAGTATAAAATGATCAGTTTCTACGCCAAGAAAGCCCGGGGCCTGATGTGTCAATACGCCATCCGCAACCGCATAACGCAGGCGGAAGACCTCAAGGGGTTTAATCTGGAGGGCTACTATTTCAGCGAGAGCCAGTCTGACGAGAACAACTGGGTTTTCCTGCGGGACGCGCAATAACCACTATTTTCATGCAATAGCTAATTCAACCGTACTATTAACTTACAACCGGAGCAGTGAATGAACGAAGCGATGTTTTCCCAGATCGCCATGGCGGTGTTTCTGACGGGCCTTATAGGCTGGATGGGTTTTATCGTGTGGGATCTGG
>CAYUTG010000072.1:0-12408 GCA_964447555.1 uncultured Marinobacter sp. | reverse complement strand
GTGCATTTTCCGGTACAGCCCGGCCAGGGAACCATCTTTTTCGAAGACCACAGCCGTGTTGTGATAAACACCGTTCATGCGGCGCTCAAAAACAGAGCCGACCAGTACAATGCCAAGCTCGCGGGCAAGTCCGGAAAGCGCCTGGCTGGTCGGGCCGGGAATGGGTTCGGCCAACTCGAAAACAGCGGTGTCTTCTGTCTGGCAGAAATACAGGGTGGCGTGCAGCTCTTGAAGAACCACCAGTTCCGCGCCTTCCGCTGCAGCCTTTCTTACCAGGGCCTCTGTGGTAGCCAGGCTGGCTGTTTTGCTGTTGGTGCAGGTTTGCTGAACAGCCGCCACATTCAGGTGATTCATGGTGCCACAACCCCCTCGGGAAGCTGCATGGTGACGCAATGAAGGCTGCCATGCTGGTGAATCAGCAGGCGGCAGTCTATGGGGATGACTTCCCGGTCAGGAAAAATGCCGGCCATGATCGTCACTGCCTGATCATCTTGTGGTACGCCATAAACGGGTAGTAATACGGCACCGTTAATGATCAGAAAGTTGGCATAGGTTGCCGGAAGGCGTTCACCCCCGATACCAAATATCGGGTCGGGCCAGGGCAGGGCAGTCAGCTTGTAAGGGCTGCCGTCGCGCTGCCGGAACTCCTGCAACTCCTCTTCCATGGCCGCCAGGGCACTGTAGTGCTCATCGGCCACATCCGGGCAGGCAACGTAACAGATATGATCCGGAGCACAGAAGCGAGCCAGAGTATCAATGTGGCTGTCTGTATCATCCCCGGCGAGGTAGCCATGATTCAGCCAGAGGATTCGGTCAGCACCCATCAGCTCCGCCAGAGTCTGTTCAATGGCGGCGCGATCACTGGCCGGGTTACGGGAAGAGGACAGCAGGCATTCGCTGGTGGTCAGCAGGGTACCCGCACCATCCGATTCGATGGAGCCACCTTCCAGTATGAAATCAACAGGCTGAAGCGGGGTGTTGCCAAAGGTGCGGAAGTTGGCAAGGTGCTGGCTGAGGGCGTTGTCTTTTTCCCAGGAGAATTTGCCACCCCAGGCATTGAACCGGAAATCCAGAAGCGCCACGCCCTCCGGAGTGCGCACACCAATGGGGCCATGATCTCTCGCCCAGGTGTCGTCAGATGGCGCGGGAACCGCAATAACCCGTCCGGGCAGGCCTTCCCGGGCTGCATATTCATTGAGTTCACGCTCCAGTACCTGCAAACGTACTACATGCTCGCAACTGATCACCAGATGTTCGAACCGGAGAATGGTTCTGGCAATGTGCTCAAACACAGGTTCTACGTCGTTGAGAATGTCGGCCCAATCGGTTCCGGGATGAGGCCAGGTCAGCATTACAGCGCTTTGCGGAGCCCACTCAGGGGGCAACTCGCGTTTGGATGTCACTTTGCAGTCACCTTAAATTCGTAAAAATTGCCACTCTGCCGGGTGGCCAGCGTGCTTCAGAGCGTAACCGGTCGTCAACAGCCAGTAAATCCTGATTTTTATTATTTTTTTCCGCGATGCTGCTTCAGTACAGTGTGCAGTACCCGGTTGCCCTCGAAATAAACGATGAAGTTCTGATAAACCCATTGGGTAATAGCCGGTTTGCCCACCGGGCCCTGAATCGTCCTGGGCTCGCCCCACTTGGCCCGAACGGAAGCCTGGGTTGTGCCTGTTCTTGGAAAATCTGCGTGATTGCGGTCTGCCTGGGCGCCTACCGGAACCACCATTTCGTCTGCGGTTGCGTAGCTGACGGGCGTCATCGCCAGAATAAAGGTTGCTGCCAGAGCCATAGTGCAGAACAGGCGTTTGTTATCTTTCATGGGCGGTTTCTCCGTTTAATGCATGAGCTTTCCAGCCAGCAACTGCCGGATATGGATAAAGCGTAATATCTGAAAAAGTCAGACAAAAGTCATCTGTTTTCGACAGTTTACTGGTTTTGGCGCTGACGAATCTGCCAGCGCATCACATGCCGGACAATTTGCTGTCGGTCGCTGTCCTGAATCTCGGTAAACTGTGTGTGAACCCGCGCTGCCCCGGAGGTGTCAGGGTAAACTTCAATAACTTCGGCTACCGCCTGAGGCTGAAAAAGCTCCGGTGGCAGGGTCATTCGAACAACCAGCTTGTCACCCGTATTCCATAACGGAGTCTGGGTGGTAAATGCCAGGCCACCCTCGCTCAGGGTGACATCTTGCCAGTCTTCCGGTTGCAACGGATTTTGCTCAAAGGCCATAATGCGCGCCAGCGTATCCAGCTTGTTGTTCATGGATTTGAGCAGGCCGGTCAGAAAACGGTCGCGCTCAGCCAGGCTGGCAAGCTGGGACCGGATGTCCTGATCCAGCCGCCTGAATTCTGCTTTCAGGCTTTCAAGGTGGTTGTCGCCAAACGCCGATTCACCCGCACAGGTGCCCGGTGAGTGTTTCCGGATTTCCAGGCCAATATGATCCTCGATACGGAAAAATTCCCTGCGCTCGGCTGAACCTTTCGCCGGTTTGGTGAGCGTTTTTTGTGACGGCATTCTGGCTCCGGAAATCAGAATGTTTATTAGTACAGAGTAGTTTAGCAGTTTCTTTTACCACTGGAAGGCGGTAAGAAAAACCAAATCACGACAGACCTGAAGGTAGCAACAGGCACCTCCTCATGTTCAGACCCTTATCATTTTATATTGGTTTACGTTATACGGCAGCAAAGCGCCGTAACCACTTCATTTCATTCATATCGCTAACGTCCATGATCGGGCTGATACTGGGCGTTGCGGTACTGATTATCGTGCTCTCCGTCATGAACGGATTTGACCGGGAGCTTCAGCAACGCATTCTCGGCATGGTGCCTCACGCGGTTATCGAGGGGTCTGAACCCCTGCCGGACTGGCGGTCCATTGATAAGCAGGTCGAGAAGAACCCGCGGGTTCTAGCGGCAGCTCCGTATATCCAGGGCCAGGGTATGGTAACCGGCGGGGGTAATGTTCGAGGCGTGATGCTGAACGGCATACTGCCTGATCAGGAAAAAACAGTCTCCATCATTGAGGATCACATGCTGGAGGGCAGTCTGGATGACCTCGTACCCGGTGAATTCGGAATTATTATCGGCAAATTGATGGCGAACAGCCTGCGCCTGCAGATTGGCGATAAGGTAACGGTGGTGCTGCCGGAAGCCTCGGTTACACCGGCCGGTGTGCTGCCAAGGCTGAAGCGGTTTACCGTAAAAGGTATTTTCAGTGTCGGCGCAGAGCTGGACGGGAATTACACGCTGATACACATGGCGGATGCTGCCAAGCTGATGCGCACAGGTGGCAAGGCGCAGGGCATACGGTTGCTGGTGGATGACCTGTTTGCCGCACCGCAGGTTGCCCGGGAAGCCGCAGCGATGCTTAAGGGCCGTTATTATGTTTCCGACTGGACACGAACCCAGGGCAACCTGTTTCAGGCGATACGCATGGAGAAAACCATGATTGGTCTGTTGCTGATGTTCATTGTGGCGGTCGCGGCCTTCAATATTGTTTCAACCCTGGTCATGGTGGTTACTGACAAAACAGCAGATATCGCCATTCTTCGCACCATGGGTGCCACGCCAGGTCGCATTATGCGGATTTTCGTTGTGCAGGGAGCGGTTATCGGGGTGTTTGGCACATTGATAGGCACCACCCTCGGTGTGCTTGGCGCCCTGAATATCAGTGCCTTCATTTCGTGGCTTGAGGGCGTTCTGGGCCACAAGTTCCTGAGTGCCGATGTGTATTTTATCAGCTATCTGCCATCACAGTTGCAATGGCAGGATGTCATTATTATCAGTGGCGCCGGCCTTGCCATGAGTCTGCTGGCCACCATTTACCCGGCCTGGCGTGCATCGCGGGTCGACCCGGCGGAGGCTCTGCGTTATGAGTAAGGAAACCACCATTATGCAGGATTCACCCTTGGTTATTGACTGCCAGGAAGTAACACGCACCTACAACGAAGGGCCTGGAAAGCTCACTATATTCTCTGATATTTCACTGCAGGTATCTCAGGGCGAAACAGTGGCTATTGTTGGTAGTAGTGGCTCAGGCAAGACAACCCTGCTGAACCTGCTGGGAGGCCTGGATAAGCCCTCTTCGGGGCAGATTTCGATCTGTAATCAGGATATCCACCGGCTTTCGGAAACCGGGCGGGCCAGGTTCCGAAATCGACATCTCGGGTTTGTTTATCAGTTTCACCATTTGTTGCCAGAATTCTCAGCGCTGGAAAACGTGATGATGCCCTGTGTACTTGGCAGCATGACTGTGCGAAGCGCAGGGAAAAAGGCAGAAGCCCTGCTGGCTAAAGTCGGGTTGGCTGGTCGTCTGGCGCACAAGCCGGGTGAATTGTCCGGGGGCGAGCGCCAGCGGGTTGCTATTGCCAGGGCCCTGGTAAATGAGCCCCAGTGTGTGCTCATGGATGAACCAACCGGCAATCTGGATGAGCAGACCGGTGAAGGGGTTCGCGCGCTGATTGAATCGTTACGGGACCAACTGGGTATTGCGTTTGTGATGGTCACTCACGACATGACCATGGCCCGGAGTCTGGGGCGGGTTCTGCGGCTGGAGCAGGGCAGGCTGGTTCAGGAACTCTGATCGGTGGGGCGGCGTCCGGGAGGGTTTGCATGACACCTTCTCGCGCGCCATTCGGAGCGGATTTTGCGGCGCCATAGCAATTGAATGATCAGATAGGCCAGGCAGGCAGATACCGTTGCCACAATCAGTGAGCCAAGATACAGGGGAATACCAATTTCCAGCAGGCGTTCGCTGATCCAGCCCCACGACAGTTTAAAGTCAAAGTCGAGCACCGGCCGGCTAAGCGCCCAGGCGCCGATTTTATAATTAAAGTAAAAGAGTGGTGGCATGGTGATGGGGTTGCTGATCCATACCAGAGCCACAGACAGTGGCAGGTTGGCATTGAACCAGATGGCAAAAAAACCGGCAGCGACCATCTGAAACGGCATGGGAATCAGGCAGAACCAGATGCCAATCAGAAACGCACGGGCCACACTGTGGCGGTTAATATGCCACAGGTTTGGCTCGTGCCGTAGCTCACCAAGAAACCGCAGCGATTCCATCGCCTGCATCTTCTCTGGTGTTGGCAGATAGCGTTTGATGAACTTCTTTGGCATTGGAAGCTCTGTCAGTAAAGGATTAAAACCATCGGTGGCATAGTAGCCGATGGCAAATATACCTACCCGGGAGGACAAGGATTGTCCGGATATTCAATTAGCCAGCCCCGGCTTGCTGGTAGTCGTGGCTCTGCGGTTTCAGGTATTTTCGCCTTCTCTTGCGGCGTTATCTTACTGTATCGGTTGTCGGTGTTGCCACCTCTGAAGTGGATAGTGGTGCCATTTTTCATCGCAGTGCTGGTGGCAGTCCGGTGTAAGCCGGGGCTCCTGCGGGCGCTTGCTACGACATTTGCGGCATTCAGCCTGGGCGCTGGCTGGGCTGTCTGGCATGCCAGCGATCGCCTGGCTGAGCATCTTCCCAGGCATCTGGAAGGGCAGCGACTGGCTGTATCCGGATATGTCTGCAGCCCGCCCACCCACGGTAACTTCGACAGCATTCGTTTCAGTTTTTGTATCACTGGCTGGCCAGGACTTTCGGAAAACACCAATACCGGCGAAAGCCTGCCATCCTTGCTGCGCCTTTCCTGGTATGGCTATAAATCCCCAGAGCTACCTGGCCGGCAGCTTCAGCTTGAGGTTGTGCTCAAGCGCCCGCACGGCAGCCTGAACCCGGCCGGGTTCCGCTATGAAGACTGGTTGTTCCGTAAGGGATACCGGGCCACAGGTAGCGTTAAGTCCGGCAGGTACGCCCCGGAGGTACCCTGTCACTGGCACTGCCAGTATCATCGGCTGCATAACGGGCTGGTTGACTGGGTGACAGCGCAGTTTTCGGAGGCAGAGCGTTTTCCGCTGATCGCGTCGCTGCTTGTCGGGTATCGCGGTTACCTTGGTCAGCCCGCCTGGGACAGATTAAAAGCAACCGGCACCATTCATCTGGTGGCCATTTCGGGGCTTCATCTGGGGCTGATTGCCCTGGGTGCAGGCGCATTGTGTCGATGGCTGTTGCTGATATGGCCAGGTGTCGGCCTCCGTGAATCGCAGCGCCGCAACACGGTATTTCTGGTGGTCGTCATTTGTTGTCTGCTCTATGCGCTGGCAGCCGGCTTTACGGTGCCCACACGCCGGGCTCTGGTGATGGTCATCGTTGGCGGCTGGACGCTACTGTGCGCCCATCAGGCACCGGTCTGGCGTGCACTGATCATTGCTCTGGGTGCCGTTTTGCTTATGGATCCCTTTGCCCCGCTGGATCAGGGGTTCTGGCTGTCGTTCGCTGCTGTATCGATACTGATCTGTGTGTTCGCGGGCCGGTTAGGCCGCTATGGATGGTTTGCCAGCCTGGTTGTTGCCCAGTGCGCGATCTTTGCGGGCTTGTGGCCGGTGCTGGGCATGTTCGGTCAGCAGCAGCCGGTTGCGGGCGCTGTGGCCAACCTGTTCGCTATTCCATGGGTCTCTCTGGTCGTTATGCCAGTGCTGATAACCGGTGGGCTGTTAACAGCGCTGGTGCCTTCGGTATCCGGATTCGCAGGGCAGGTGTCTGATGCTGTGCTGAACCCACTCTGGTCAGGGTTGGGCTGGCTGGCAGATTATCCGTTTCCTGATATCAGCCCATCTTCTGCTGAGCTCTCTGCGCTGGCTGTTGTGGTGCTGGGCGTATTCGTCTTACCTCTGAGCCGCTTCCGTCTGGTCGCAGTGATGGTTATTGTCGCGTGGGTTGGTCTGGAGGTGTCCCGGAACCAAAGGCTGAACCCGTGGGTGGACAGCCCGCAGGTGGACGTTCTGGATGTCGGGCAGGGGCTGTCCGTGCTGGTTCGTGATGGCAGGGAAGTATTGTTGTACGACACAGGCCCGGCGGTGCCCGGTGTGTTTTCCGCTGTTGAGTCTGTTTTGCTTCCCAATCTGCGTGCCTGGGGCATTCAGCGTATTGATACTCTGGTGGTGAGCCATGCCGACAGCGATCATTCAGGTGGCCTGGCATTGCTGGTCAGGTCTGTGGATATCGGTCGCATCATTGCGGGTGAGCCAGAAGTTATCCGGGACAAACTGGGGGGGAGTAGCAGCCCGCCGGTTATTCCCTGTTCCGATAGCCGGGCAGTGTCGGGCGCGCTCTCTGTCGATTACTGGCAGGCACCTGATGCCACTGAGGGCAATGGTGCTTCCTGTGTCATACGGATTCAGCATGCGGCTTCGGGTACAGAGTGGATACTGCCCGGTGACATCACCAGAAAGCAGGAGTTGCTCTATGTTGAGGATGTGGCCGGCAAGACATCTCTCAAGCCGCTGAAGTCAAGGGTGTTGATCGCTCCGCATCACGGCAGCAACACATCGTCATCATTGCCCTGGGTTGATGCGCTTAAGCCAGACACGGTTATCTATTCGGCGGGGTACCGGCATCGGTTTGGCCACCCGCACCCGGATGTAACGGCCAGATACAGGCGCGCAGGAGCCTACCAACTGAACACCGCCTGCAGCGGGTTACTTGCCATGGGTACCCGTACTGGCAGGCTGATGATTACGGAAATGCGACACAGATCGCCATTCTGGATCAGCGGCAAAGGGCTGGCCCGTGATGAATGCCTGCTGCCGTGAATTTCCGGGTGTGGCCTGAACCCGCAGCTATGCTAAAGTAGCGCGGCTTGTAATTAATCAGGGAGACCGAGCGTGTTCGAGCTGTTAAAAGCCGGTGGCATTTTGATGGTGCCAATTGTTGCCTGTTCCATTCTGGCCCTGGCCATCATTCTGGAGCGTTTCTGGACTCTTCGGCCCTCGCGGGTTGAGCCACCAGAGACCCTGAATGAGTTGTGGCGCTGGATAAAAAAGAAAGAGCTTAATGGCCGTAAATTAAAGGCATTGCAGGGTTCCTCGCCTTTGGGGCGCGTGCTGGCGGCGGGCTTGCTGAATGCCAGGCACGGCCGGGATATCATGAAAGAAAGCATAGAGCATGAAGCCAGCCAGGTTATTCATGAGCTTGAACGCTTTCTGAATCCGCTGGGCACCGTTGCCACCATCACCCCTTTGCTTGGGTTGCTGGGTACGGTGATTGGCATGATCAAGGTATTCGCTGAAATCCAGCTTGCGGGTGTAGGTAATGCCGGAAATCTGGCCGGTGGCATTTCAGAGGCGCTGATTACGACTGCGGCCGGGCTCAGCGTGGCTATTCCGACACTGATCGCGCACCGCCACTTTATTGCCCGGGTGGATGAGCTTGTCGTGGATATGGAGCAGGAAGCGATCAAGCTGGTTGAGGTAGTGCACGGGGACCGTGAAATCGACGTGGAAGGAGCCTGAACACCGTGAAGTTCAAGCGCCAGAGAAGCAAGGAAGTCGCGGTAGATCTGACACCGTTGATCGACGTGGTATTCCTGCTGTTGATTTTCTTTATGGTGTCGACCACGTTTACCCGTGAAAGCCACCTGAAAGTCGAGCTGCCGGAATCCAGTGGTGAGCCGTTTACGCCTTCTGAGGTGAAACAGGTTGATGTCGTTATCAATGCCGAAGGCCAATACAGCCTGAACGACAAGCCGCTGGTGAATAACCGCCGCGAAACACTGGAGCGGGGCGTCCGGGAGCTGGCAGAGGGAGACACCTCCCTGCCATTTATCATCACCGCCGATGCCCGCACTCCCCATGAATTTGTGGTGCGTGCGATGGACGTTGCCGGCCGCCTTGGTTTTGCGAAGCTGAGTATAACGACAGAGCGAGAGGCGGAGGCACAGTGAGTATTGCCGAGCCGGTTTCCGCCCCCTTACCCCAGGACAGCTGGGCAACCTACAAGCGTCTGCTGGCCTATGTGAAGCCGTTCTGGCTGGCATTTTCCTGTGCGGTTGTGGGCAACGTGATTTATGCCGGTGCCTCTACCGGCATGGCCGCGGCCATGGAATATGTTATTGCTGCCATCGAGAACCCTACCGACCAGAACCGGTTACTGCTGACCCTTCTGATTGTTGGTGTGTTCGCAATGCGTGGCCTTGGCACGTTCATGAGCCAGTATTTCATCAGCTACGTTGGCCGGAACGTCATAAACGCCCTGCGTAATAATGTGTTTGATCAGTTGCTGATTCTGCCGTCACGTTACTTTGATGAAAATGCCTCCGGGCGGCTGGTATCCAAGCTGACATTTAATGTGGAGCAGGTGGCAGAGGCCACCACAAACGCAGTGACCATCACCCTGCGGGAGGGGCTTACGATTGTTGGCCTGCTTGGTTTCATGCTGTATACCAACTGGAAACTGACCCTGATTTTTCTGGCAGTAGGCCCGGTTATTGGCTTTGTGGTGAACTATGCGAGCAAACGCTTCCGTAGGATAAGCCAGCGGATTCAGGGGTCTATGGGTGACATAACCCAGGTAGCCTCTGAATCCATTAGTGGTTATCGTGTGGTGCGCACGTTCGGTGGCGAGGCATACGAGCAACAGCGTTTTCACAATGTCAGCGAACGCAACCTGAAACAGAGCCTTAAAATGGCATCAACCCAGGCCATCAGTGTGCCTGTTATTCAGGTGCTTGTGGCAATTGCCATAGCCGCACTGGTCTGGACCATGCTTTCGCCGGAAATCCGTGGAGGCATGACCACCGGACAACTGGTGGCCTTTATCACCGCCGCAACCACCATGGCCAAACCTATCCGCCAGGTAACGTCTGTGCATGCCAAAATTCAGAAGGGCATGGCTGCGGCCTACGATGTGTTTGAGACTATTGACGAGAAACCCGAATCAGACCCGGGCACTTATGCGCCAGAGAGGGTAGAGGGGCATATAAGCTTTAAAGATGTTCGTTTCCGTTACCGGGACCAGCTTGACGATGTGCTTAAAGGCATATCGGTTGATGTGCCGGCCGGGCAGAGTGTGGCACTGGTCGGTCGTTCGGGCAGCGGCAAATCCACACTGGTAAGTCTGTTGCCGAGATTTTACGAGTACACGGGGGGGGATATTCTGATTGACGATCATTCTCTGCTTGATTACTCCCTGAAATCCCTTCGGGCGCAAATAGCACTCGTTACCCAGAATGTTGTGCTGTTCAATGACACCATCGCCGCGAATATCGCCTATGGCGCTCTCCGTGAGAGCAGCCGCGAAGAAATCCGTGATGCAGCAGCCAAGGCTCATGCGCTCGAGTTTATCGACCGCATGCCTGACGGGCTGGATACCATGATTGGCGATAACGGCGTCATGCTTTCCGGCGGGCAACGGCAGCGGCTTGCCATCGCCAGAGCCTTGCTGAAGAATGCCCCGGTTCTGATTCTGGATGAAGCGACATCTGCGCTGGATACCGAGTCCGAGCGGCATATTCAGGACGCACTGGAGGTGGTCATGAAAGACCGGACCACACTGGTTATAGCGCACCGGCTTTCTACTATAGAAAAAGCCGACCGCATTCTGGTGATGGATGACGGGCAGATTGTGGAGTCTGGCAGGCATGAGGACCTGCTTGCTTCAGGCGGTGCTTACGCCCAACTCCACCAGATGCAATTCAGCGAACACGCATGACCTCGCTGGTTGACCGGCTGTGGTATGGAAAACGCCGCCCACTGTGGCTTCTTGCCCCTTTGTCGTGGCTGTATCTGGCTATTGCCGGCGCTCGTCGTCGCAAAGCCCTGCGCGCTATTCAGCATGGAAGCAAGGGTGCTGACGGCAGCTTTCTGAAAAACCCTCTGCCCGTGCCGGTTATCGTGGTTGGCAATATCACGGCCGGCGGTACCGGCAAATCCCCCCTGACAGACTGGCTGGTGTCGCAATTACAGGCGGCCGGATGGCAGCCGGTGATTGTCAGCCGGGGTTATGGTGGAAAATCCCTCACGTACCCGATCTCTGTGACGGCAGAAACCGACCCGGCTCTCGCCGGTGATGAGCCCATTATGCTTGCCCGGTCTGCCGGTTGTGCGGTTGTGGTTGACCCGCAACGCATGCGGGGTGCCCGCTGGGCCATTGAACAGGGGCTGGGTAATATTCTTGTATGTGATGACGGTCTTCAGCACTATGCGTTGCCCCGGGATATTGAGCTGGCGGTTTTTGATGGTGCGAGGGGCATCGGTAATGGCGGCTTCATCCCCGTTGGCCCCCTGCGTGAGCCTGTGTCGAGGCTGTCCTCGGTGGACTATGTGATTATCAATGGTGGTGAATCCGTCCCAGGCGAGCGTCTGGACAGTTTCTGTGGCATAGAACACCCACAGATCCATGCCATGGCTCTTGAGCCTTCCATGCTGGTTCACGTTCGAACCGGTAGAACCCGCCCGGTGGATGATTTGCGGGGTCAGCCTGTGCGCGCCGTGGCGGGTATCGGTAATCCGGGTCGTTTTTTCGGTACACTGAGAGAACTGGGTGCGCAGGTGGAAGAAGCTCCGTTTTCCGATCATCATGCGTTCAGGGCAACTGACCTGACTACAACCACTGGTCAGTGGCTGTTAATGACCAGCAAAGACGCCGTGAAGTGCCGTAACATAGCGCCCGATAATGCCTGGGCGCTGACGGTGCAGGCCAGCTTGTCTCCGGAGTTTGCAGCGCAGATTATTTCAGATGTCACCAAATGTTCAGAACAGTTAACCTCTTAAATCGTCAGTGAGATTGAATCATGGATAAAAAACTGCTGGCCATGCTGGCCTGCCCGGTATGCAAGGGCGATCTGAAGCTTAACGAAAGCAGAACAGAGCTTGTTTGTTATCAGGACGCGATGGCATTTCCTGTTCGTGAGGGTATTGCCGTCATGCTGGCCACTGAGGCCCGCACGCTTTCGACCGATGAGCGATTGGGTAAGCACTGATCCGATCACTGAAGTAAGTACTTTGCCAGGGTAGTACACATGTCTTTTACGGTTGTGATCCCGGCTCGTTATGATTCGAGCCGCCTGCCAGGTAAACCGCTGGCAGATATCGTCGGAAAGCCGATGATCCAGCATGTCTACGAGCGGGCGCAGGAGAGCCGCGCCAGCCGCATTGTGGTTGCCACCGATGATAGCCGCATTCAGTCGGCCTGTGCGGCTTTCGGGGCTGAGGTGGTGATGACATCAGCCAACCATGTCAGTGGCACGGACCGCCTTGAAGAAGTGGCGCGTAAGCTGGATTTTGAGGACGATCACCGGGTGGTCAACGTGCAGGGCGACGAGCCGTTGATCCCACCGGGTTTAATCAATCAGGTGGCAGACAACCTGGATCTCTACCAGGACGCTGCTATCGCCACGCTGTGCGAGCGGATTCATGATGCCAGCCATGTCTTCAACCCCAATGTTGTGAAGGTGGTGTTTGACCATCAGGGTATGGCGCATTATTTCAGCCGCGCCCCGGTGCCCTGGGCCAGAAACCTCTGGCAGGATCTCACTTCGCTTGCGGGAGCCGATGCGGCGTTATCTGGTGATATTGC
>CAYUTG010000071.1:761-12473 GCA_964447555.1 uncultured Marinobacter sp. | reverse complement strand
AAGCCAAAAATAATTCTGAATTCACTGAAGATGAGGCAAAAGCTGCGGCTGCCTCCCGCTTGCGATCCATACGGTTTGAGAATGGCAATTATGTATTTGCCTATACGCGAGACGTTGTGCCTGTTGCCTATGCGCCAGATCCATCCAGAGAAAAGGCTGGCAGAATTACCAATCCCGGTGTTCGCAAGCTGGTAGGGGATCTGTTTAACGCGGCAGAATCCGATGGTTTTCACGGGTATGACTGGCCAAATCCAGCCTCTGGAAAGGAAGAGGCCAAAGTATCCTATTCTGACATCATTCCGGGCTGGGACTGGATGATAGGGGCTGGTGTTTATACAACGGATATC
Organism: uncultured Marinobacter sp.; assembly: GCA_964447555.1. Classification (GTDB taxonomy): domain Bacteria; phylum Pseudomonadota; class Gammaproteobacteria; order Pseudomonadales; family Oleiphilaceae; genus Marinobacter. The sequence continues at coordinate 12,126 of CAYUTG010000071.1, read as the reverse complement.
GACAAGAAAATTGCTGCAGCCCGGGCTGATATTGAAGCCCACATCGCGTCTACTCTCGGTTTTATTCTGCTTGCCACCGTTATTGTTGTGATTATTGCGCTGGTCATCGGCATGCTGGTTGGCCGAACCGTCACTGCCCCTCTGAAAAAGGTGAGTGATCTGATGAAGGATATTGCCGACGGCGAAGGCGATTTGCGCCACCGCCTGCCGGAGGATGGCACCGATGAATTGGCTGAGATGGGCCGTCGCTTCAATGCCTTTGTCATCAAGATTCAGAATACAATCCTGGAAGTGGGCGCCACAACCGATCAGGTGGCATCGGCTGCGGAAGAGCTGAGCCGGGTGGCACAGGAAACCCATACTTCCGTTCAGGAGCAGGGTTCGGAAACGGATCAGATTGCTTCTGCCATTAACGAAATGGCGGCAACCATTCAGCAAATCTCCGGCAACGCCAATGAAGTGGAAGGCGCGGCTTCCGATGCGGATCGTATGGCCCATGAGGGCGGCGAAACCATCACCAATGCACAACGTGCGGTGAACAAGCTGTCTGAGGAAATTCAGGAAACCGCACACAGTATTGACGCCCTGGCACAGAAATCGGACCAGATTCAGCAGGTGCTGGATGTTATTCACGCAGTCACCGAACAAACCAACCTGCTGGCACTGAACGCTGCCATTGAGGCGGCCCGCGCCGGTGATCATGGCCGTGGCTTCTCCGTGGTTGCGGATGAGGTGCGCCAGCTGGCGAGACGCAGTGCCGAGTCTGCTGATCAGATTCGCGAAATGATTGATGGTTTTGTGAGCGAATCGCGCGCTGCTGTTGAGCGGATGAACAAATCCCGTGATGGCTCCAATGAAACGGTGGAGCGCATTAATCACGCAACAACCGCCCTGACCACGATTCAGAGCTCCGTCGGGCAGATTCACGATCAGGTAACACAGATTGCCACGGCGGCTGAAGAGCAAAGTCAGGTGGCCGAAGAAATCAACCAGAATGTGGTGCGTATTGTGAATGCTGCCCAGCGTAGTGATACCGGTGTAACCCAGACCAACGAGGCCAGCCAGGAACTGGCGCGTCTGGGCGAAACCCTGCGCGGGCTGGTCAGCCAGTTTAAGGTTTGATTCCTGATCGTTCTTTAGTGGTAATCTGCCCGTTCAGCGTCGTAAATTTTGGCGTGTGACGTTATCACAAGCTAATATTGGGTGCGCTAAGACAACAGACACAAATAGAATAATTCGATGAAAGGATACTAACAATGATAACTCGCTTGTTCAGAACGGCTGCGGTGGCGCTGCTGTTTTCTGTTAGTTCATTCAGCATGGCTGAGGAAAACTTTACGCTGCGCCTGGCGCAGACCTGGGGGCCAAATTTTCCAATTCTTGGCGAAACGGTTAAACACATGGCCGACATGGCTGAAAAAATGTCGGCCGGCCGCCTGAAAATCCGCATAGATGCGTCCAACAAGCACAAGGCACCGTTTGGCATTTTTGACCTGGTTCGCAATGGCCAGTACGACATGGGGCACACGGCGTCTTATTACTATAAGGGCAGTATTCCCAACGCCATGTACTTCACCACCATTCCGTTCGGCATGCTGGCTCAGGAACAATATGCCTGGTTTTATGAAGGCGAAGGCATGGAGTTGATGCAGGAGGTCTACGCGCCTTACGGCCTGCTGTCCTTCCCGGGTGGTAATACCGGTGATCAGATGGGCGGTTGGTTCCGTAAAGAAATCAAAACTGTGGACGATCTGAAAGGCCTGAAAATCCGTACGCCCGGTTTTGCCGGTGAGGTAATGGCTGGCCTGGGTGCTGCGGTAACCAATATTCCACCGGGAGAACTCTACAGCGCGCTGGAGCGTGGCACCATTGATGCCGTTGAATGGGTTGGCCCGGCGCTGGACCTGCCTATGGGCTTCCATCAAATTGCCAACTACTACTATTCAGGCTGGCAGGAGCCAGGTGCGGAAACACAGTTTCTGGTTAGCAAGAAAACCTGGGATAAGCTGCCGGCAGACCTTCAGGAAATTTTGCGGGTCGCCATGCGCACAGCGGCTTATGACATGTATATACAAAGTGTCGATGAGAACGGTGCCGCCTGGGCGAACATGAAGAAAGACTATCCGGACGTTACTCACAAAGTATTCCCGCCGGAAGTCATCGATGCCCTGCGCGATGAAACCGAAAAACTGCTGAGTGAAGCGGCTGCCAAAGACGAGATGGCCAAGAGAATTATTGAATCCCAGCGTAACTACCAGCATGTGGTGCGCCAGTGGACCAATATTTCAGACAAGGCCTATCTGGACAGCGTGGCGACTGAGTAAACAACGAGCCAGTTCCGGCGTGTTATAAGCCGGACACCGGGGGTGCCAGAATTTAAATTAATCTGGTACCCCCTTTTTGTTTGTCGTTCTTTCTGAAAAAATAGCCGGCTCATCGTCCGGGCAATGCCAATGGAAAAAACACTGCTTTCACTTGGCGGGCTTGCCAAGCAATTTGACGGGAAAACTGTACTGAATTCGCTGGATCTCGACATTCTTGATGGCGAATTTATCACCCTTCTTGGTCCGTCTGGCTGTGGTAAAACAACCCTGCTACGCCTGATGGCTGGTTTTGAGCACCCGGATGCCGGTGCGATCACCCTGGCAGGTCAGGACCTGACCCATACTGCCCCTGAGCACCGCCCGCTAAATACGGTTTTTCAACACTACGCGCTGTTTCCCCATATGTCGGTATTCGACAATGTGGCCTATGGCCTGAAAATGGAGAAACGGCCGAAGGGTGAAATCCGGGAGAGGGTAGATGAAGCGCTGGCCATGGTTCAGTTACAGGATTTTGCCCGCCGCAAGCCACATCAGCTTTCCGGTGGCCAGCAGCAGCGGGTAGCCATTGCCCGCGCTGTGGTTAAGCGCCCACGCCTGTTACTTCTGGATGAACCCTTATCTGCCCTGGATTACAAGCTGCGCCGCACCATGCAGATTGAACTGAAGCGGCTGCAACGGGAACTGGGCATAACCTTCGTATTTGTCACTCATGATCAGGAAGAAGCCCTGTCGATGTCTGACCGGGTCGTCGTACTCAAAGACGGTGTTATTCAGCAACTGGGCACGCCCCGTGAAGTGTATGAACGCCCGGCCAACCTGTTCACCGCCCGGTTTGTGGGTGAAACCAACTTTTTCCCTGGCAGAGTGGTGTCGGTTCAGGCGGCTGAGATCACCGTGAGCGTGTTTGGTGTGCAGCGCACACTTCGCCGGCCAGACTTCCCCGTGCAGGAGGGGCAGGCACTGCATGTGCTGCTGCGCCCGGAGGATATCCGGGTACTGGGTCCTGATGACGAGCAGGGCGTTGCCGGCAAAATTGTGGAGCGCAATTACAAAGGCAGCACGCTGGATTCGGTGATTCACCTGAGCGACGGTACAGAAGTGCTGGCCAGCGAATTTTTTGATGAGGACGATCCGGCGTTCGATTACCGCCTGGGTGAACCCGTGCGTGTGAGCTGGGTTGATGGCTGGGAGTGGCTGCTGCCGGAGGAAACAACCGCAACCGCCGGTGAGGGTGTGCCTGTTGATGCCTAGTATTCGCCAGCAGCCGTTCCGGATAGCGGTGCTGATACTTGTCTGGGGCTGGCTATTGTTCCTGGTACTGGCCCCCAACGTTCTGGTGGTGGGTGCCAGCGTGCTGACCCGCAACCCATCCACGTTTATTTCTCTGCCCGTAAATCTGGATGCCTACCGGCAACTGTTCCACCCGCTGTACCTGGAAGTGTTCCTTCATTCCCTGAGCATGGCGTCGGTCACAACGCTGGTGTGCCTGCTGATTGGCTACCCGTTTGCGTGGGCCCTGTCTCAGGTGGGCAAACAGCGTCAGGTACTGCTGATTTTTCTGCTGATTGTTCCTTTCTGGACAAACTCTCTGGTGCGGACCTACGCGCTGAAGCTGATTCTGGCCACCAATGGCCTGCTGAACAGCGCGCTGATATCGCTGGGCCTGATTGAAGAGCCTTTGAGGCTTCTGTACACCGAAACGGCGGTGATTGCTGGCCTGGTGTATCTGCTTCTGCCGTTCATGATTTTACCGCTGTATTCGGTATTCGATGACTTGCGTCAGGATTTGCTGCTGGCCTCCCACGATTTGGGCGCCAGCCGTATTGCAACCTTTATTCATGTGATTGTACCGCTGACCCTGCCGGGCATTCTGGCTGGGGTGATGCTGGTGCTGCTGCCGGCGATGGGCCTGTTTTTTGTACCAGACATCCTGGGCGGTTCCCGCAACCTGCTGGTGGGTAATGTGATCAAGAACCAGTTTCTGGATGCCCGGGACTGGCCCTTTGGTGCCGCCGCCAGCATTGTATTGACGCTGACCATGGCTTTGCTGATGTTTGCCCATCGGCTCAGCAAACAGCGCCTGGGCGAAGGGGGTCGTTCATGACTCGCTGGTTACCCCGGCTGTATCTGTCTCTGGTGTATTGCCTGCTTTACATCCCCATTGCGGTGTTGATCGTCTTTTCGTTTAACGATTCCCGCACCGGGTATGCCTGGGGCGGCTTAAGCCTGCGCTGGTATGAGGCTCTTTTCAGTAATAACGCCATGGTAACGGCTATGTGGAATTCTTTGTGGCTGGCGCTGTCGGCTGCCACGGTGTCTACCCTGATTGGCGCACTCACGGCGCTGGCGTTGCACCGCTATCGCTTCCGGGGAAAGCGGGTACTTAACGGGATGCTCTTTGTCGTTATGATGTCGCCAGACATTGTTCTGGCCATTTCCCTGCTGGCGTTGTTCCTGTTGGTGGGGCTGCAACTGGGCTATGTTTCCCTGTTACTGGCGCACGTAACCTTTTGCCTGCCTTTTGTGGTTATTACGGTGATGGCCCGCCTGAGCGGGTTTGATGAGAGCCTGCCGGAAGCCGCCCGGGATCTGGGGGCCAGCGACTTCACCATGACCCGCACGGTGCTGATTCCGGTGATTATGCCGGCGTTACTGGCGGGCTGGCTTCTGGGGTTCACGCTGTCTCTGGATGATGTCGTGGTGAGCACATTTACCAGCGGCCCGACCTATGAAATTCTGCCGCTGCGCATTTATTCCATGGTTCGTGTCGGGCTGAAGCCCGAAGTTAACGCCGTAGGCACCCTGCTACTGGTGTTTTCACTGATTATGCTGATGTTGTCTCAATGGATACTGATAAGGAGCAAACAATGAAAAAGCTGGCAATGGCCTGTGTACTGGCACTCGGAGCAGGGCTGGGGCTGACCGCCTGCAGTTCTGAGGAGCCACAGGTTCTGAACCTGTACAACTGGTCTGAGTACATGCCTCAGGAAGTGCTGGATCGCTTTCAGGAAGAAACAGGTATTCAGGTGGTCTATACCACTTATGACAGTAACGAGGCGATGTATGCCCGCCTGAAACTGCTGGATGACAGCGCAGCTTATGACCTGGCCGTGCCATCAACCTACTACGTCAGCAAAATGAGCCACGAAGGCCTGCTGATGCCACTGGATCGCAGTAAAATCGAAGGGTTTGATCAATTGGACCCGGAACTGACCAATCTGGACGTAGACCCGGACAATAAGTACAGCGTGCCTTACCTTTGGGGAACCACGGGCCTTGGTGTCGATACTGCGGATATTGACGGCGATCCGGTTGAGGCCTGGGCAGATCTCTGGGATGAGCGTTTCAAAGGGCGCATCGTCCTGACCAACGATATGCGCGAAGTGTTTCACGTTGGCTTGCGGGTGCTGGGCTATTCCGGCAACAGCACGGACCCGGATGAAATAGAAGCGGCGTATCACAAGCTGTCTGATCTGATGCCAGCGGTACGAACCTTTAATTCGGATGCCCCCAGAATGCCGTTTCTCGAAGGTGAAACCGATATTGGCATGATCTGGAACGGCGAAGCGGTTATGGGCAAAGAAACCATGCCATCGCTGGCGTATGTTTATCCAAAAGAAGGTGTTATTGCCTGGCTGGACAGTTTTGTAATTCCTAAGAATGCAAAAAATCCCGAGGCGGCCTACAAGTTCATAAGCTTTGTACTACGCCCGGACATTTCAGCTCTGATCAGCGAAGACATTGGTTACGCAACGCCAAACCTGGCTGCCCGGGACGAGTTGCCAGACTCTGTGGCCAACGACCGGGCCAGCTATCCGACACCCGAAGATATGAAAAATGCAGAATTCCAGACAGATATTGGCGACGAAGCGCTGCAGGTTTACGCAAAATACTGGGAAATGCTCAAATCAGGCCGCTAGTCCGGCCTGAGATATGCCTAATGTATAGGCACATGTTTGTGCCGGGTACTTTATACTAGGCGTTCAGTGCCAGGGTGCCTTCATTCTTTTTCAGGTGTGTTCGTCTGATGCATGAGTTTCGTCTTTTGCGATTGATTCCGCTGCTTTTGCTGGCGCTGGTCTTACCGCAGATGGTTCATGCAGCCAGTCCTGTCGCAGATGGCTGGGAGTACCGCTGGGGCGACTCACCCTTCACCGCTGAAGGCGAGCCTGAATGGACCCGGGGCGCAAGCCCCGAGTCGTGGCACACTATAGATTTTCCCTCCAACCCACCTGACCGGAACGGGCGCAGCCATGTCTGGTTCCGGGTGTCTTTGCCGACAGCGCACTTTCAGCAACCAGTCCTGTATATCTACAGTGTCGATATCATTGCCCAGGTGTATCTGGATGGTGAAAAAATCTACCAATACGGCACTTTTAATGAGCAGGGCCGCGGCCATTTTGAAGGGTGGCCCTGGCACGAAATATCGCTGCCCGAAGGCTATGAGGGCAAGCCGCTGTATGTTCGGGTATTTTCCGATTACATCGATATAGGCCTGTGGGGTGAGGTGGCCGTTATGGACGATTCTGAACTGGTGCTTTATATCATGGAGAAGTCCCTGGAATCACTTGTGGTGGCCGGCTTCTCCGCACTGGTTGCCTTGCTGGCGCTGGTGTTTGCCGTACTGCAGGCAGAAAAGCGAACCTTTGCCAGTATTGCCCTGTTTACCTTTTCGTCGGCTGTTATGTTGTTGTCAGGGAGCCAGGCCAGTCAGTTGCTGGTCAATAAACCCCTTATGTGGGATTTCCTGTGGGCCGGCTCTTACTATCTGCTACCGGTCGCCCTGGGCCTGTTGCTGGCGGACTGGTTGCGGAATCACCGGTTACGGTGGATTCAGTGGGTCTGGAAAATACATCTGGCGTATTTTGTCGGTGCACTGGGGCTGGCTCTGACCGGCGCTGTTGAATTGTCATCCACCTTCCCGGTGTTCGATGCCCTTTTTCTGGCAACTCTGATGGTGGTCAGTTTTGTGGTGATCAGCCGGTTTCGGAAAATGTCGAGAGACCAGCAGTTACTGTTACTGGCCTACGGGGTATTCTGCACCCTGCTGGTAATCGATATGGCCGTGGCGCACGGCATTCTGCCCTGGGGCCGGGTACCGATAAGCTGGGGAATGCTGATTTTTTCCCTTACCGTTGTGGTGATCTCCCTTATTCATGTGGCCCGTACACAAAGGGCACTGACTCGCCTGAATGCATCCCTTGAGGAGCGGGTTGCCGAGCGAACGGCCAGTGCCGAAGCGCTGGCCCGCCGTGAACAGGCGCGGGTGCGGATGCTGACTTTCGAAAATGAAAAGAGTCGCGCACTGGGCAGTGTCATTACTGAACTTCAGGATTGTCTGGGGCTCAATCAGGCCTTTAACGTACTCTCTCTGGCCATGCCAGAGCTTTGCAGCCCGTTGAGGGGCGCATTTTACCGGCGGGTTGCTGATGACCGCTATGAGCGCCTGACTGAATGGGGGTTTGGTGGTATTCCGGATTCGTTGCCCGCCAGGCTAACGGGTGCAGACGGCCCGGAAAAATCGCCAGACACTGTGCACTTTCGCCTTAATCTGGAGTCTGCCAGCGAGGGTATTGTCACTGAAGGTATACTGGCACTTGAGGGTGACGGCATTCTGATGACGGGGGAATCCGGGCTTGGTTCCTCTCGTTTTATGGCCACTCTGGAACAGGCGTCTCAGCGTATCGGCATTACCCTTTCCAGCATCGCGTTGCGGGAGGAATTGCAGAAGTTCTCCTACGAAGATGCTTTGACGGGTCTTAAAAACCGGCGGTACTTCGATCAGTTGTTTGCACACGAGTGCGCGGTCGCCCAGCGCAGTGAACTGCCCCTGTCGCTGCTGTTGATTGATATTGACCACTTCAAGCTGTTCAACGATAACCATGGACATGAAGCCGGCGACCGGGCTCTGGAACTGGTCGCTCGTGTGTTGCAGCAGCAATTCCGCGAGAGCGATGTGGTCTGCCGGTACGGTGGGGAAGAGTTTGTGGTTATCATGCCCGGCGCCATCACTGAAGATGCCAGAGAGCGAGCCCAGCACGTGTGTAATGCCGTGCGTGATACTTCTGTTGTGTTTCAGGGACGGGATCTGGGGCCATTAACCGTGTCTGTGGGTGTGGCCTGCTGGCCAGACAACAGTGGGCGGCCAGCGCAGTTACTCGGGTTTGCGGATCAGGCGCTGTATCATGCCAAACATGAAGGCCGGGCGCGGGTTGAGATATATGGCAGCTATATTTAGCGATTAGTATAAGACGAGTTTCTTGCCATACCTGAACGCATTTGCCATTGTTACCTCAGTGTAAAGTTGTGTGAGTGGGAAAACACAAACAGATCGCCGGCTTATGGCGGTATTGAGGAAGCCCAAAATACCAACTAAACATGGCCCATTCCTCATTGGGCGGGAGACAATGCGGCCAGATGGAGACACGGAAAATGGAGAGAGCAACTGCAGTCTGCGCCAGGCGTTTGTGCGCTGCCGAAAACTACCTCAAAGTGACAGGGGCGTATTCACGCTCAGCACTAAAAACAACTATCCGGGTTTCATGAAGGGGGAAGTATGACTTTTTATAAAGGATTTTGTGTTGCTGCCGCACTTGGCCTTGCATCCGTAGCGGGCACGGCGAATGCGGACACCTGGCGTTTTGGCCTGGAGGAAATTGAGGGCAGCGTTCAGGCTAAATATGCAGAAGCATTTAAAGATCTTATTGAGGAAAAAAGTGACGGCGATGTGACCGTGCAGCTGCTGCCGTACGGCTCGTGGGGCTCCTCTTATTCAGCGCTTTACGACGCTGTACAGAGCGGAACTCTTCAGCTTGCCTTTGGTTCTGGTGCATTGGGCGGCACTGTGCCTGAAAGCCAGTTGATGAGCCTGAACTTCGTTATGCCGGCCGATCAGCTTAAAACGGCACAAGCGCTGAACTCTCCTGAGTTTCTTGAGAGTGATGCATGGCAGCAATCGTTCCGTGATCGTGGGTTGGTACCTTTGGCCGAACTGGCAGAGGGCTATCAGGTGTGGACATCCAATCAGAAGATTGAAACACCAGAAGACATGAAAAACCTGCATATCCGCGTAATGGATAACAGTCTGTTGCGTTCAACCTACAAAGCCTACGGCGCATCGCCAATCACCATCGCGTATGGTGAGCTGTACAGTGCCATGCAGCAGGGCCAGGCTGAAGGTAACATCCAGCCTGTGTTCGCACACGAAGAAATGGGCTTTTACGAAGTTCAGGATTACATGATCTTTGCCAAGCAGGCTCAGTTCGTGGCCACTCTGATGGGTAACCTTGATTGGTACGAAGGCCTCACTGACGATCAGAGGAAAATGGTTAAAGAAGTGACCCAGGAACTGGTTAAAACGGGTTACGACATTCAGACCAAGTTCAACTCAGAGCGCCTGGACACCATCAAGGCCAAGAGCGACATCAATATCATTGAGCTTACTCCTGAGCAGCAGGCAGAGTTCCGCAAAATGGCCAAGCCAGTACGTCAGACATTTATTGATGACGTAGGCGGTCATGCTGAAGCAGCACTGGATGCCCTGATGAAAGCGATTGACAAGGTAGATTCCTGATAGCGAATCTGTATAGAAAGCGCCCGGCCCTCTGTACGGGGCCGGGCGCCCTTTCTTCCCTGACTTCGTTGCAAGCACGGTTTCATGCGCCCCTGTATGGTGTGCAGTGAATTCAGTCCCAGTAGGGCGGGTCCCCAAAGTATCCGTCAATATAATCGATAAAACTCCGGACCTTGCTTGCCAGTAGTTGCCGGTGTGCATATACCGCGTAGAGCCCCATGGGTTCAGGCTCGTATTCCTGCAAGATAACCTGAAGCTTTCCTTCCTTGATGGCCGGGCCTGAAATAAACGTGGGCTGCAAGGCTATTCCTGCACCTGCAATCGCCGCTTCGACCAGCACATCGCCATTATTACTGGCCATACCGTTGCTGTCGTTCTGGCCATTATTTTGAAGCCACCGGTGCAAGGGCTGGCTTGAATCCAGCTCTATGTAGCTGTAGCGCAGATACCGGTGGCCCTGAAGATCTTCAAGGTGCCTGGGGGTGCCATTCTGCTCCAGATAATCAGGTGCGGCACACACGACCATTCTGATCGGAGCAATCTTCCTGGCGATCAGCGAAGAGCTTCTCAGGTGGCCGATTCGCAGCACGACATCAAAGCCCTCTTCAACCACATCGACCTTACGATCATTCAGTTGCAGGTCGATCCCTACGCCCGGATGAGCCTTCTGAAATCCGCTTAGCAACGGCGCCATGTGACGGATAGCAAAGGAAACCGGTGCACTGATTCTCAACAGGCCGCGAGCCTCGGTTTGCAGATCGCCAACCTGGCACTCCATGTCTTCTATGTCGTTCAGCACCTGTTGCGCGCGCTGATGATAGCTGGCGCCCGCCTCGGTCAGGTGAATCTGCCGGGTGGTGCGGTTGAGCAGTCGAACACCCAGGTGCTTTTCAAGCTGGGAAACATACTTGCTGACCAACTGAGGGGACATGCCCAGACGGTCGGCGGCGCGGGTGAAGGCACCCTCGCTCACCACGGTAACGAAGGCGCGCATGGCATCGAGGCGGTCCATGGGTTCATCCTGAGTTTGTGGCTTTCAATTATTATCAACGCGGTGTTGATAGTAATGCAATAACTACCCGCTTATTCTTTCATTTGGGCGATAGTAAAGTAGGCTCATCATCTGGAGCGGGGCTTCAGGGGAAGCAGGAATTCAGGTAATACGCTAAACCGACTGTCTGAGGTTACTTATGCAAGCTATGCAATTTTCGGAGCCCGGATCACTCAGGTCGCTGCAATTAAAGGATCTTCCCAGGCCGGTACCTGGTGACGGGGAGGTTCTGGTTGAGGTTCGGGCTGCGGGCCTGAACCCCAGCGATCTGAAGAATGTTCTCGGGCGCTTTCCTTACACCACTGCACCGCGCATTCCCGGCAGAGACTTTTCCGGTGTGGTTGTGGAGGGGCCCGAAGCGCTTCTGGGCAAAGCGGTCTGGGGCGGCACGGGAAAAGGTTTCAGCTTCACGCGGGA
>CAYUTG010000071.1:0-751 GCA_964447555.1 uncultured Marinobacter sp. | reverse complement strand
TGTGGCCTTACCGGCGAATGCCGTAGCACCCAAGCCGGAATCGCTGACTTTTGCCCAGGCCGCAACTTTCGGTGTTCCATACATCACAGCGTGGGATGCTCTGGAGCGTAGCCAGGTTAAAGCGGGCACCCGGTTCCTGATCATTGGCGCCGGGGCGGTAGCCAGAGCCGCTCAGGCACTGGCCAAAGCCAGGGGCGCAAATGTGGTACTGGGTGCGCGCCGTGCCAAGGTTGTGATGGCACTGAAAGCACAAGGCATCCATGCGTTTCAGTTGACAGAGGCGGATCAACTGCCAGAACAGGCGCAGGCATACTTTCAACAGCAACCGCCGGAGGTGGTGTTCGATACTACAGGCTTCTGGTTACCGGCGGCGGTTAATGCGGTAGGGACACTCGGGCGCATCGCGGTCATCGCCGCACCGGTGGATGGGGTGATCACGATGCCCATTCTCAACCTGTACCGCCGTGGGGCCTCGGTGATCGGTGTTAACTCACTGCTTTACAGTCTGGAAGACTGCGCCAGGATGCTTGAGAACATAAGCGCAGCGTTTGAAGGTGCGCCCCCAGTGCCTGAGGGCTTTACCGAGTGGCCGCTCGCCGAGGCTGTTACGGCCTACCACAAGGTGAATGAGGGTGGATCGGAAAAGATCGTCCTGATCCCTTGATGCAGTTCTCGAGAGAACAGGGTTTACCCGTTACGAATCACGCGAAACAGGAGATTTAACCATGATTGAACTCAGACCCCATCGTGA
>CAYUTG010000070.1:0-12565 GCA_964447555.1 uncultured Marinobacter sp. | reverse complement strand
CAGCCACCCCAGCCAAGTTCGTAGTATGCCCACCAGCTGCCCAGGGCAATACCAACGGAAAGGAACGACCAGGCAACAGTCGTCCAGGGCCTGGACCACCGCGCCCAGGCGGCATCAAGCCGGCCATTAATCAGCGCGGCAATCGCAAAAGCAAAGGCCACAGAGAAGCCTACATAGCCCATATACAGCATAGGTGGGTGCATGATCAGGCCAATATCCTGCAACAGCGGGTTCAGGTCTGCACCATCGGCCGGCACGTTTGGTAGCAGGCGATCAAAGGGGTTAGAGGTAATGATAATAAACAGCAGGAAGCAAAAGGTGACGATGCCCAGCACCGACAACACCTGAGAAATCATGACCGCAGGCAGGCGGCGGCTGAAAATGGCTACCGCCAGAGTCCAGCCCGAAAGCATCAGAATCCACAACAGCAGCGACCCTTCATGGCCACCCCATACCGCACTGAACTTGTAGTACCACGGCAGCAGGCTGTTGCTGTTATTGGCGACGTAAGCCACTGAAAAATCGTCAGTAAGGAACGCATGAGCCAGTACGGCGAATCCCAGACCAATAAATACAAACATGCCCGATGCCAGTGGCCGCGCAAATGCCTGCAGAGTTTCCCGGCCGGTAACGGAACCCACCAGAGGTACAACGGAAAGAAGTGCTGCCAGCAGCAACGCGATGATCAGTGCAAGCTGTCCGAGTTCCGGATACATTAAAGCCCTCCAGCTACCTAGCTGTTAACGTGTGTTCAATAAGCTGCAGGTTTCGCAGACCCGGAAGCCTTATCCTGGCCTCCTGAGGTTTTTTTCAAAGAATCGGCCACTTCCGGTGGCATATAATTTTCATCATGCTTGGCCAATACCTGATCCGCCACAAAGCGACCACGGTTATCTATCCGGCCCATCGCAACGATACCCTGGCCTTCGGCAAACAGGTCCGGCAAAATCCCAACATACTCCACAGGAACAGAGGCGTTAAAATCGGTTACCCGAAACTCCACTTTCAGGCTGTTCGGGTCGCGTACAACCGAGCCTTCTTCAACCATTCCGCCAGCGCGGATTCTGACATCCACCGGCGCTTCGCCAGCTGAAATCTGGCTGGGATCGTAAAACAGGTTAATGTTCTGTCGCAGTGCGTAGGTGGTTAAGCCTACAGCCACCGCCACGCCCACCAAAAGGAACAAGACAACCGTGAGCCGTTTTTTGCGAATCGGGTGCATTTAATACCTACCATTCAGTCGTTAGAAACATTAACCCGTGTAAACGTGGCCGATGCCGGTGCCGTCTTGCCGGAACTCGTCACATTTCCACCCGCCCGGGATTCATGCCATCGGCGGCAAACCTCAATGGCTGCCTTGTGACGCTGCGCAGACCAGAACATAATCGCCAATAGAAGTATAAAGAATACACCATAAGAAGCCCACACATAGGGCCCGTGATTTCCCATGGATATAAACGCGGAGAAAGAATCAAACGCCATCTGTCAGCCCCGCCCTTCCATAACAAGTTCCTTCACCCAGCGGGTGCGTTGTTCTCTGTATAAAATTTCTGTTTGCATTCGCAGGCAGGCCAGCCAGCCAAACAACAGGTACAGCCCAAGCACCGACAACAATAACGGCACCCACATTTCAGCGGGCATCGTGGGCTTTTCAGTCAGTGTGAAGGTGGCCGGCTGGTGCAGGGTATTCCACCACTCCACAGAGTATTTGATGATAGGTATGTTCACTACCCCGACAAGCAGCAGTACCGCAACGGCCCGTGCAGCGAGTTTTTCATCACTGATGGCACGGTCCAGAGCAATCACGCCACCATACAGAAACAGCAGGATCAGCATGGATGTTAACCGGGCGTCCCAGATCCACCAGGTGCCCCAGGTTGGCTTTCCCCAGACAGCGCCGGTGAACAGGGCAAGAAAGGTCAGAACAAAGCCTACCGGTGCCACAGCCCTGACAAAGACATCGGCCAGCTTCATTCGCCAGACCAGCGTCACCAGGCCGGCAGATGCCATCATGATATAGGCAGACTGAGCCAGAAATGCCGTAGGTACATGAATAAAAATAATACGGTAGCTGTCACCCTGAAGATAATCCCGGGGAGCAAAGGCCAGCCCCCAGACAATACCGACCATCAACAGGCCCGCACCAACTGCCAGAAACCAGGGCATCAGCCGGGTTGCGATTCCGAAGAACCACTTGGGCGATCCCAGCTTATGAAAAATTTTCCACATCAGATCGATACTCTTTAAACAAAAACCAAAATCCGTACCTGAACTTCACGTCGTGACGCATTCCATCGCCACGTAAACCATGACGTTATTCCTAGCCGTTAGACAGGCTGATCTTCAGCGCTGCGGCGGCAGCAAATGGGGCCAGCGTTACTGCCAGAGCCAGAAAAGCCGCCATTAAAGCAATATATGCACTCACCGGGGCACCCTCGGCGGCAGCTGCCACCGAACCTGTGCCGAAAATCAGCACAGGAATGTACAGCGGAATGATAAGCAGAGACAAGAGCACACCTGCCGATCGCAAACCAAGGGTAAGGGCAGCGCCGATCGCACCAATGAGGCTCAGCACCGGAGTACCAATCAGCAACGTTAGACACAAAATGGCAATAGAGTTCCCGTTCAGGTGCACCATTACCCCCAGAACCGGTGTCAGAAGCACAAGCGGCAGGCCGGTAACCACCCAGTGTGCCAGTGTTTTCGCCAGCACCAGCAAAAATAACGGGTGAGGGTGCAGTACAAGCTGCTCCAGAGTGCCATCGTCGAAATCGTGACGAAACAGATGGTCAAGGGATAACAGAACGGACAACAGCGCCGCAACCCAGAGAATACCGGCACCGGCTTCCTGCAGGAAAGACACCTCCGGGCTGACCCCAAGCGGAAAAAGCGTGACCACCATAACAAAGAACAGCAAGGGATTAAGTAAATCCTGCCGTTGGCGAAAAGCCACCTTCATATCGCGGGCGAACACCGCTTTCATTGCCTGAAACGTACCTGCGCCGGAAGCTGTAGTCATAGCCCTGCCCCCTGGCCAAGTTCAATGCGCTGCAGGCCTGGCAACTGAAGGTCGTGGTGTGTTGTTACAATCACAGCCCCACCCTCGGCCGCCCGCTGTTGCAACAAGGCCTCAATAGCGGCAACACCGCTGGCGTCGATGGCGGTAAATACTTCATCCAGTAACCACAGAGGTTCATCGGCAATCAGCAGCCGGGCAAGTGCTACACGTCGCTGCTGCCCGGCAGACAGGTTCCGGCAGGGTACATCCTCAAACCCGGCCAGCCCGGTGCCCTGCAGTGCCTGGCGCAAAACCTGGTCTGCAACCGGCCGGCGGCCGGCCATCAGGGCGTGCAGATTTTCTACCGGTGTTAATAAGGATTTGATGCCTGGCCGGTGCCCGAGATAGAGCATGTTGCGAAGGAAGTCTTCCCGCTGGCTGTGTACGGGATGCCCCCGCCAGCGCAGCTCACCGGACCAGGCACTATTAAGACCTGCCAGAATACGCAGTAAGGTGGTTTTTCCGGAGCCGTTAGCCCCCTCGACACGGGTAATGGTACCGGGCAGTATGGAGAACGAAAGGTTACGGAATAACAACCGGTCATCTCTTTCGCACTGCAGATCGACAGCCTGTAATAACGGCTCAGACATCAGGGCCCCGTAACCAGGACGATGCACGTGGTAGCGGCATCAGGTGTATTCGTGCCTGACAACATGTGCAGACATTATTCACGGCAAGAGTCGCCGGCGCGGCGTATTATAACGAAAGCGGTTGTAAAATACTCTTGTTCAGCATCAATACGGTCATGATGAAGCTACCCAGCAGCCAACATCCCCCAATTCCACCCGGGCAAACCACAACACCACCGGAAAAACCCGCTGAAACCGCAGCAACCAGCCGGGAAACAGCCGGTTTATCCGCTCGTCAGCAACTGGATGCTCTGCAACTGGCTAACCGCGAAGCCACACTGGCCCGGGTTGCCAGTGTTCTTCAGCGCCAGGGGGCTGACTCTTCCGACCTGTTGCTGGATGTCCGGGGAAAATCACTTTTGATACAGGCATCCATTGGCAAAACGGAACTTGCTGCCGGAGACTGGGTGAAAATCATGCGGGCCGGAAATGAGTTACAACTGCTGGGCATGCTGGCTCCCGCCCAGGAAGCAGGCATTGCCAGAGCGCTTGCCCAACGTATGCCATGGCAGCAGAACCTGGAAACCGGGCTGGCCAGACTGTTCACCAGCCTGACCCAGGGCCTGAAACCAGACCCTTTGCCCGGCTTACTCCCTTCATCTCAGCGCCCTCAGGCACTCCCAGAGCCTGCCCGCCAGGCCATTCAGCAGCTACTTTCCCGAATGCCGGCCAGCACCAGCCTGAGCCCCGGGGCAGGCAGCCAGGACCAGACATTGCAGCAGGTTAAGCAGTGGCTCTCGGAAAGTGGCCTTTTTGCGGAGTCCCGGTTATTGAAGGCCCCCTCTGCCAACCTTCCGGACCTGAAACTGGCTATTGGCAGAATTATTACCGCCCTGCTTGCTCAGCAGGGACAGGGCCCGGCACAATTTAACCGCCTGACACCACTGGCCAGCCCCGAATTAATACAGGCTCCTCTGCAGTTTCCACAGACCTTGTCGCAGACCACACACGCGGGAGCCAACACAGAAGCCGGCACAGCCGGCCAGACGCTTCGGTTACTGGCGGGCATGCTCAACCGGATTACGGTGAATCAGCTCCATAGCCAGGTGCTGACAGCAAGAGCCGGTGGTGATACCCCGGCCCCAGTGTCGACCGTGCTACTGGAACTGCCCTGGGTAACACCACAGAATGAACCGAGAATTGCTCAGCTTCGCATTGAGCAGCAGGCCGGCGAGCATAATAATCAAAAAGGAAAGCGGGCTTCTGCCACGGGTGAGTGGCGCCTTGCCCTGGCGATGGATCTGGACGATGCGGGCCCGATACAGTTCGACGTTACGCTACGCCAGCATACCGTCAGCGCCAGAGTATGGGCTGAGAAACAGGCAACACTAAAACAGGTTCATGACGAGTTGCCACTGTTACGGCGTAGCCTGACCGATCTTGGCCTGGAAGTGACGGATCTTGATTGCCGGCGTGGCTGCCCACCGGGGCTGGCCACACGGCTGGAACACAGACTGGTGGATACCCGGGCATGACAGATAAAACATCAACCAATGCGGCCGTTGCCCTGAAGTACGACGGTGAGAAAGCACCAACTATTACAGCCACAGGCACACATGAGCTGGCTGAAGAAATTGTTCGTATTGCCCGCGAGCACGATGTACCACTGTATGAAAATGCGGAGCTGGCCAGCATTCTGGCCCGCCTGTCCCTGAATGACGAGATACCAGACAGCCTTTATCGGGTTATTGCTGAAATCCTTGCATTTGCGTTTCACATCCGGGGGCGGACGCCAGAGGACGCCCGTGCTGACTCCCGGAACGCCGCGCCACCCGGTAACGACAAACCCACCGGCTGATTCAGGCGGCCTCGCGTTTTCTCAGTGCAGACACAAGCTCGGCTTCCGGGCGGGAAATACCGCAGGTATTCATCAAGTCATCGATGTCCGCCCCCAGATCCACCAGGCGAGAGGCCTCATCGTAAGAGATACGCAAGGGGTCATTCTGGCGCATTTCCTCCATGGTGGTGCGCAGCTCATGCAGTTGTCGTTCGCAAACAACAACCCGCTGTCCAACCCCCATACTGCCGCTGGCAGTAGCATGCAGTTCCCGGCCCAGTGTATCGCACCGGCTTTTCAGGGATTCTCGCAACAGGCGGATTTGCCGCCCTTGCAGTATTCCCTGAGCCAGCACCAGAGACAGCGCGAAAATGGTCAATGCCCAGGGAACCCAGGAAGGAATATCTGAAAACATGATGAACGTCTCCCGTTAGTCATTTGAGAGGCATCCATCGGTATCACTGCAGCATCCGATTGATCTTACAGTGCTGAGATTTCTGCCCACTCGTTTTCTGACAACATTTTGTCGAACTCAACCAGTATGATCAGCTCGCCATCTTTGTTGCACACGCCCTGAATGAACCTGGCGCTTTCTTCGTTGCCCACATTCGGGGCAGTCTCAATTTCACTGGCCTTCAGGTAAACGACTTCTGCTACCGAATCCACCAGAATTCCCATAACCTGATCGGCTGACTCCATCACCACAATCCGGGTGGCGTCAGTCATCTCGGCATCTGCCAGCCCGAAACGGCGGCGGGTATCGATTACGGTTACCACATTGCCGCGCAGATTGATGATGCCAAGTACGTAATCCGGGGCACCGGGTACCGGCGCAATTTCCGTGTACCTCAGCACTTCCTGAATCTGCATTACATTGAGACCGTAGGTCTCATCATCCAGACGAAAGGTGACGTACTGCAGTACCTGATCGTCCTGGGCCTGACTTTGTTGTCCGCTCGGGGATGCCATAGCGCTGTTTCTCCTCTGCGGCTGCCCGGCGGGCAACCTGATCGTCAAAATATCATCATCAGTGCCCAATACTATAGTGCAGGGCACAAACCGTGCCAGTACGACACAGTATCAATCGGTAACCGGGCGTATATCAGCTCAGGTCCAGATGCTGTTCCTGTTCTGCACGCACCAGTAAATCTGCCATGGTCTGTACATCCACCAGGGCGCACATGTGATTAATGACGGTGCCTGCCAGCCAGGGCCGCTTGCTGCGGGCCGTACGCCAGCGCACTTCATCCGGGCTGAGTGTGAAAGACTGGGCAACGTCATCACAGGCAAGCCCCCAGTTGCTGTTATCCAACCGAATCACAAACCGGTAATTATCTCTGGCATTTTCAGGTACGCGCCCGGCCATAATCCACTCGGCGGTATCCACCACTCTCAGATTCTGTTCACGCTCTGCGCGGATGCCCATGTACCAGGCCGGGCTACCCGGTATGGGCCGGATATCTTCTTCAATACGGTGGATAGCGCCCAGCAGAATCAATGGTACCGCTAGCTGCAGCCCGGCCACTGTAAATATCAGGCACTCAAAGGGTGCTTCTGACCACTCCGGGCGAGTCGGTTTCGGAACTGGTTCTGGCTGTGTTTCCGGAGCCACAGGTACAGGTGCCGCGACCGGCGTTGCTACCCGCTCAGGCGCCGGTGCCGGTTTTTCGATAACCGCTGGTGCAGGCTCAACAACCGGAGCGGGAGTAGCGGGCCGTGTCTTTATTTCAGGGGCTGCTTCCGGGGGTGGAGAAGGCACTGCCTCCTCTTTTTTCCGGGCGTTGTCAGTTGCCGTGTGAAGCAGGTCATCCAGGTAATTGGCAATGGCACTGGCCGGATCAGCCAGTTTTGTCAATTTTTTGTCAGCCATGCTGCTGCCCCTTCACGGAACCAGTACGAAGCAGCAGATCATCCAGCAGGTGCGTATACGCACGAACACCGTGAGTCTGATCATCAAGAACAGACGGCGTTACTCCGGCCTGGCTGGCATCGCGGAATTTAGTATCCACGGGAATGGCGTAACGCCAGAGTGTATCGGGGTAGGTTTTGCGTAGCAGGTTCAGGCTCTTGACCGATGCCTGGGTACGACGGTCAAAAAGCGTAGGCACAATGGTATACACCAGGCCGTTCTTCTGAGACCGCGCAATCATTTGCAGAGTATGCAGCATGCGCTCCAGCCCCTTGATGGCCAGAAACTCGGTCTGTACCGGAATGATCAGGTGCTGCGCAGCCGCCAGTGCGTTCACCATCAATACTCCCAGAGATGGCGTGTTATCCAGAATAACGTAATCAAAGTCGTCCCACAGCTGGGCCAGGGCCCGCGAGATAATCAACCCCATACCTTCCACGCCCACCATGCGACGCTCCAGCGTTGCCAGAGCTGTACTTGCAGGCAACAACGACATGCCTTTACAGCTGGTTTCGGTGATCAGCTGAGCGGGCAA
Source organism: uncultured Marinobacter sp. (assembly GCA_964447555.1). Taxonomy (GTDB): domain Bacteria; phylum Pseudomonadota; class Gammaproteobacteria; order Pseudomonadales; family Oleiphilaceae; genus Marinobacter. The sequence goes on along the minus strand of CAYUTG010000070.1, from coordinate 4,657 downwards.
TCCCTCGGGCACACTGCCCTGGTGCTGGAAAAGATCAAAGGTACTGTGAGCAATGGAGTCGGGGTCATAGCCAAACCAACTGGTTAATGAACCATGGGGGTCAAGATCAACCACAAGCACACGCTTGCCCCGCTCGGCCAGCAATCCACCCAATGCGACCACCGATGTGGTTTTGCCCACACCTCCCTTTTGATTGGCTACTGCCCAGATTCGCACACTTGTCTCTCCAGAGAGCGGGTTACTGACGGATTAAAACCGGTTGTTACCCGATATATCGGCAATACTTCCGTCAACTTGAACAACTCAGGTATCAGAAAGATGAGATAAAACGGCAATTCATTGCCGTTATCAGTTTATTACCGTGGAGTAATACAGGAACCATGCCAGAGCGGCTATACGCATCTGCCGAGTCAGCGCATTGCGCCCCGGATACTCGCATCGCGGGAGATCAGCAAAACCACCCTTCGGTTGCGCTTCCGCCCCTCTTCGGTGTCATTGCGGGCAACAGGCTGATACTGGCCATAACCAACGGCCGCGAGTCGCTCCGGCTCTATGCCTTCCATGATCAGCATTCTGACTACCGCCGATGCCCGGGCAGCAGAGAGCTCCCAGTTGGATGGGAACCGCTGGGTCCGGATGGTCTGGTTATCTGTAAAACCTTCAACTCTGACCGCGTTATCGCCACCTTTCAGAACTTTCGCAATCTTGTCGATCACATCAAAAGCATCGTAATGGGGCTCAGCATCACCGCTCCCGAACAACAGACTGTCAGGCAGGTTCAGCTCCAGCCAGCGATCGCTGGTTTCCAGTGTTATGACCCCCTGACTAATCAGGCCCTCAAACTCCAGCGCCAACTGATCGGCCATGGCGCGCAATGCCTCAGTGCGTGCCTGTGCGTCCATTTCAGGGTTTCGCGGAGCTTCAGTAACCGGCGGGGGAATCACATCGTCGTTGGGTGAACTGACAGCACGGCGGGGTTCCGTGCCCACCTCAATAGGTTTGAAAGAGCGCTGAGGCGCATTGAAAACGCCGGTCAGGGTTTCGGACAGTACTTTGTATTTGCCTTCGTTGACGGAAGAAACGGAATACATGACCACAAAAAACGCAAACAGCAGCGTGATAAAATCTGCATAGGAAATCAGCCAGCGTTCTCTGTTGTGAAGTTCTTCCTGCCTGCGTCTACGGCGCCGCATAAGTTGGCCTGCTCATGCTTACTGCAGGAAGCCCCGCAGCCGCAATTCAATGGATTTTGGGTTTTCACCCTCGGCTATCGCAATAATGCCGTCGATCATCATGTCTTCGTAACGGGTACGCTCCCGGATAATACCGCGCAATTTGCTGGCAACCGGAAAAAACAGCAGGTTGGCCAGTGCCACGCCGTAAATGGTTGCCACAAAAGCCGTTGCGATACCCCGGCCCAGCGACTGCGGATCTTCCAGGTTGGTCATCACCTGAATCAGCCCCATCACCGCGCCAATGATACCAATGGTGGGTGAATAGCCACCCATAGCCTCAAACACCCGGGCAGATTCCAGGTCTCGCTGTTCTCTGGATTCAAGATCCACTTCCATAATGCTGCGAATCGTTTCGGGCTCTGCACCATCCACCAGCAACTGAAGCCCCTTTCGAGCAAACAGTTCAGGTTCGCGCTCTGCCAGATTCTCCAGGCCAAGAAGCCCCTGCTTACGGGCTTTTACACTCCAGTCTATAACCTTGCCAATACCGTCTTCCAGGCTGACAAAAGGCGGAATAAACACCCAACGGAACTGCATGAACGCACGCTTTAGTACCGGCCAGGATGTTTGCAGGATGATCGCGGCAAAGGTTCCGCCAATCACAATCAGCCCGGCCGGGCCGTTAAAGAGTGAGCCCAGAGCCCCGCCCTCAATCAGGTTTCCGCCCAGAATGGCCACAAACGCCAGAACAATACCCAGCAGACTCAGGATATCCATTTAACTGACACCCTCTATCAGACGCGGGCCAACATCATCCAGCGGTAGCACCTCATCGCTCAGGCCGGCCCGGGCAACGGCCATAGGCATGCCGTAAATAACCGACGTTTTTTCGTCCTGTGACCAGATATCCGAGCCGCTCTGTTTCATCATGCGGCAACCATCTTTGCCATCTGCTCCCATACCCGTGAGTATAATCCCCAGGGTTTTACCCGGAAAACTGCGCGCGAGAGAGCCAAAGGTCACATCCACACAGGGCTTGTAATTCAATCGCTCATCCCCCGGCAGAATGCGTACGCGGGCCTGACCGCTGCGGTTCTCAACCATCATCTGCTTACCGCCCGGAGCCAGCAACGCAACGCCCGGCCGCAGCACATCGCCATCAACAGCCTGACGTACCTCAATATTGCACAGGCGGTTAAGGCGTTCGGCAAATGCTGGTGTAAAACTGGCGGGCATGTGCTGAACCAGCACCAGGGGGGCAGGAAAAGAACCGGGCAGTGTCGTCAGAACCCGTTGCAAAGCCACAGGCCCCCCGGTGGAAGTGCCAATCGCAACAACCGAATAGTGTTTCGCCGCACCCCGCCGGACAGGCCGGCGGGCATGCCCGCCATCAGTCGGTTGCGAAACCGGAGGTGTGCTGGCAGGCGCACGCGGGGCTGACGGTGTCTGGGGGCGGGCTCTGGGTGTTGCTGCCCGGGCAGTTTTGGCGGCCGAGGGTCTGGGCGGAGCCGCCACAGACCGTGCTCCGGGCCGGCTGCGAGCCACATCCAGTATGCGATCAATCAGAATTTTCTGGAGTTGGCTGGTGTCCCGCGCAATCTCCTCAAAGTTCTTGGGCAGGAAATCAACAGCGCCGGCTTCAAGTGCGTCCAGGGTCACCCTTGCCCCTTCGTAGGTCAGGGACGAAAACATCAGCACTGGTACCGGGTGTGTCTTCATGATTTCCCGCACTGCCGTGATGCCGTCCATCACCGGCATTTCGTAATCCATGGTGATAACGTCTGGCCGGAGTTTTTCCGCCAGCTCCACACCTTCACGGCCATTCGTGGCCGCACCTATCACCTTGATCTGGCCAGAGCTGGTCAGGATTTCCGTCAGTCGTTTGCGGAAGAAGCCCGAGTCATCAACGACCAGAACAGAAACCGTCATCCCTTTCTCCTACCGAATCCATAAATTCACCTGCGGCCAGGCCTGTGACCACAGCTTAGCTGTAATGCTGCAACAGGCTGGGAACGTCAATAATAAGTGCAATGCGGCCATCGCCTGTAATCGTGGCACCGGCCATACCCGGAGTGCCCTGAAGCGCCCGGCCTAAGGGTTTGATCACCACCTCTTCCTGACCAACAAGCTGATCAACCACAAAGCCAACTTTCTTTGTACCCATGGCGACAATAACCACATGGGCGTTATCCGGCTCGTGCTGGCCGGCGGCCCCTTTGATCAGCCAGCGCTTGACGTGGAACAGCGGGAATACCTTGTCCCGCACCACGATGCACTCCCGGCCATCAACAACGTTGGTTTTCGTCAGGTTCAGGTGGAAAATCTCAACAACGTTGACCAGCGGTAAAGCAAACGACTGATCACCCAGCCTGATCATCAGGGTGGGCATGATTGCCAGTGTTAAAGGCACCTTGATGACAATGGTTGAGCCCTTGCCCATCTCGGACATAACATGAAGCTGACCGTTGAGCTGGCTGATCTTGGTTTTGACAACGTCCATGCCTACGCCGCGCCCGGACACATCAGAGATCTGCTCTTTGGTGGAAAAGCCGGCCGCAAAAATCAGATTAAAGCACTCGTTGTCTGTCAGGCGATCGGCGGCATCCTGATCATAAAGGCCCTTCTCAACCGCTTTGCGCCGAAGCACATCCGGGTCCATGCCGGCTCCGTCGTCCCGGATTGACAGAAGAATGTGATCCCCCTCCTGTTCAGCCGTCAGGGTAACGGTACCCTGGCGTGGCTTACCTGCTTTCTCCCGGACATCCGGCGCTTCCACACCGTGGTCAACAGAGTTCCGCACCAGGTGAACCAGCGGGTCTGACAGGGCCTCTACCAGGTTTTTATCAAGGTCTGTGTCCTCGCCATGCATGACCAGGTTAACTTCTTTCTTAAGGCTTCTGGCAAGGTCACGCACCACCCGTGGGAAGCGGCCAAACACTTTTTTGATCGGCTGCATACGGGTTTGCATAACGGCAGCCTGAAGATCCGTGGTTACGACATCCAGGTTGGAAACCGCCTTGTGCATGTGCTCGTCTTCGCTCTCCACACCCAGCCTCTGGAGCCGGTTGCGTACCAGCACCAGCTCGCCCACCATGTTCATGATGTCGTCCAGGCGCTTGGTATCAACCCGCACTGTGGTTTCGGCCGCCGGGGTGGAATCCCGTGCAGGTACTGCCGGTTTGTCCGCGGGTTTGGGCTTGGGTGCCGGCGCAGGCTCTGGCTTTGGCGCAGGTTTGCCAGCGTCACCTGCGGAGGGGCTGGCTGGCGCTTCAGGTTCTGCCGGCGACTCATCACGGATGGTCGGGCTGCCGCCCTTTCCATGAAGCTCATCCAACAGCTTTTCGAATTCATCGTCAGTAATCAGATCATCGCTCTGACTGCCATTGGTGCTCGCAGCTGGCTCTGACGGTTGCTCACCACTGTCATTTCCATGGCTCGCAGTACTGGCATTCTCACTTACCGGAGCACCCGCGAACTGCCCT
>CAYUTG010000069.1:0-12678 GCA_964447555.1 uncultured Marinobacter sp. | reverse complement strand
CACGGTTAATACCCTCCTCCACCAGACGGCGGGTGGAATACAGGTTTTTATTACGGGATAAAACGGCAATTCTCATTATTCAGCTCTCCAGGATGGTTCGCCGGTAAGATAGGAAGCCTCAGGGTACACTACAGCGCGGCCAGACATAGCCGTGCGGCCCAGCAGCATGCGAAACCGCATGGAATCCCGGTTGGTCAGTGTCATTTCAATGGGCCAGCTGTCATTGCCCACAACCAGCGTGGTTTCAATAACAATCCGTATTTCTTTATGGCCACCGGAATCAGAAACGCTGCGCTCATCCAGTACCCTGGCATCACACTCCACCACCTGCTGCATATCATTCTGCACCGGATGCACCCAGAACTTCACTCTGCGCTCACCGTTTTCGGTATAGGGTTCCGTTCGAAAGGTGTGCAGGCAGGAGGTGCGTGCCCCGGTGTCCACTTTTGCCTTGATCACATTAATATCAAGATCAGGTAAGGCTACCCACTCACGCCAGCCAAGGCGGATTTTGTCATCATTTTCTCTCGACATCCTGAGATTCCTTTTCAGCGGTTACCTCTGGCTTCAGCAACTGCACCCTGAACGGTTCCGAATGGCTACCGGCGTACACGCTGGTATGCGGGAAGGGAATTTCGATACCTTCCCGGTCCAGAGCTTTCTTTATTGCCACCATGATACTGCTTCGCCCCGAAAGCAATTGATCTCTCGGCACCCACACCGAAAACTGAAGCTCAACAGACGATGGCCCAAAAGCAGTAACCAGCACAAACGGCTTGGGCTCTTCAAGACAGACGGGATTTTTTCCTGCCAGTGATAACAATAAGGCTTCAACCCGTTCTACATCTTCAGCGTAGGCGATACCCAACTTCAGGTCGAGCCGGCGAATGGGAAACCGGGAGCGATTCACCACGCGGGATTTAATGAGAGATTCGTTCGGTATCCGCACATACAGGTTGTCTGGCGTTCGCAGTTTTACACTCAGCATATCAATGCCCACGACTTCGCCAACGGTGGAATCAATCTCTATGACATCGCCGATTTCAAAGGGTTTTTCCACCAATAGAAACAGGCCACTGATCATATTGGACGCCGACGTCTGCGAGGCAAAACCAATCGCGACGGTTAAAATGCCGGCTGCGCCCAGAACCACATCCAGTGAGAACCCGGCCTCCCGCAGCGCGGCGATGGCGAACAGCAATACGATGACATAAAACACCAGCCTGCGAATCATCACCGTGTGATGGCGTGACGTTCTCTGGGCCACAAAACGCGCAACACTACGCGAGGCAAACGAACCCAGCAGAAAGCCGAGAACCAGCAGGAAGATCGAGCTGATCCACTGTTCCCAGGCAATACCAGCCAATACCGATGAAACAACCTCAATAATAGTATCGAACAAGCTACCGGCCCCCTGGGTTCTGGTGATCCAAACATACGGTCAAAAGCACGAACAAGCCGGCCACGGGTCACTTTTTCCCGCGCCGGCCCAACCGGCTGGCATTCGCCCGCCGCAGCCAGCAACGACTGATCCACATGCAAACTGGCAGAGTTCATATCGGTTTCACAGACAACGGTTACGCCGGGAGTCCACAACTGGCCCCGCTCATTCAGGTGAAGTGACAACATAGGCGTAGGTAGACTGAACCGCTCAAGTAACAGGGGCACTTCTCGTCGGTTGATAATCGTAACCGGTGTAACGGCGCGCCAGGGCCGCTTTGGCACGGCCTGCAATACCAGGCGCGCAACGCTGGCCGATGAATAGCACAACTCACCTTCCATCGTGTTACGCCCTACCCAGGTCAGCGAAGGAGCCGCCAGCGGTATTTCGGTCAGCACAGACTGTGCATCTCCGACACAGATTTTCATCCAGATCAGTGTGCCCACATAGATAACACACTGCTCACCGGCCGGAATAGTGAGCGGCTGATAAGGCCGCACAACGGTTGGTAGCGGAGCCATCGCAGGGATGAACGTAACCGTGTCTGCAGCACCGGAACGAATAAAGCGCTGTAACGGCACATCGGTTGACGGCAGCGTATGGGCAACAGATTCCTGCCAGCCAGCCGGGTCAGTATCACTCTCAATAGCCTCTGAACGGACCTGCCACTCCTGATCGAGTAAAGTTACCCAGAGACGAACGTGCCCCAGTTGGTGAAACTGGGTATGCCCGGAAGCCAGAGTATAAGGCCGTGCCCAGACACCATCGCGCTGGCCAGCGGTGTCAGATTCCATAGCTGCCATAATTTTCCTTTGCAAAGAGTGCAACAAGATGAAAAAAACAACCCAGACAATTTCAGCCCACTATAATCCAATCATGACACCTCAGCGAATACATAAGTTAGTGATTTTATTGAAACAGGGTATTTAATGATTCAGTTAGTCTGGTTCCGGAATGATCTCAGGGTGGCCGACAACCCGGCACTGACAGCGGCCAACAAAACAGAAGGCAAAGTGCTCGCCTGCTATGTGGTATCCCCGGAGCAGTGGAGCGAGCATAACTGGTCGCCGGCGCGGGTTAATTTTGTGATCGCCCACGCCAATGCGTTATCGGAAGAACTGGCAAAACTCGGCATACCTCTTACCTTTATTCATGCCAGAAGATTCGACGACAGCATCGATAAACTTGCACAGTTTTGCTGGGACAACTGTGTTACGCAGATGCATTTCAACGAAGAATACGGAGTCAACGAACGCCGGCGAGACAAAGTACTGAAGCAAAAACTGGATGAACTGAACATTAAAACCTGCAAGTACCGGGACCAGACAGCAGCCCCGGTTGGCGCCATCCTCACACAGCAGAATGAACCTTACTCTGTGTTTACCCCCTTCTCCCGCCGGTGGCGAACCTGGCTTGAAGAAACACAGCCCCCGGTACTGGCCATCCCGAAGATGCGCGGCCCGCAGATAAAGGGAGCCCGAATTAACACGGTTCCGGCACCCTTTCAGAAAGCCCCCGCGCCCTGGACAGAAACGGGCGAATCGGCTGCCCATCAGCAACTGGAAAATTTCCTGAGCAGCCAGGGCGGCCACTACAAAGCTAATCGCGATTTTCCAGCGACTGAAGGCACCAGCCGGCTTTCGCCCTACCTCGCCAACGGCGTGTTATCTGGCCGCCAATGCTTACAGGCCGCCCGACACGCTCAAAGCACGGGAGCCAGCGAAGAAGGCATCGCTACCTGGATCAATGAAATAGCCTGGCGCGATTTTTACATACATATTCTGTATCACTACCCCAGAATAAGCATGAACCGCGCGTTTAAGCAGGAAACCGACGCATTGAAATGGAACGAACCCGGCGAGCAGCTCGAAGCCTGGAAAACCGGAAACACCGGCATTCCCATCGTGGATGCAGCCATGCGACAACTCAACGCCACCGGCTGGATGCACAACCGGTTACGAATGATCACCGCCATGTTCCTCACCAAAAACCTGTTTATAGACTGGCGGCTGGGCGAAGCCTACTTCATGTCGAAACTTGTCGACGGTTTTCTCGCCTCCAACAACGGCGGCTGGCAATGGAGCGCATCCACAGGGACAGATGCCGCCCCCTATTTCCGGGTGTTCAACCCCGTTACCCAGAGTGAGCGTTTCGATCCAAACGGTGAATTCATTCGTGAATGGGTGCCTGAACTGGCAAAGCTGGACAACAAACGCATCCACAACCCATCAAAAGGTGATGTTATTCCTAGCGGTTACCCAAAGCCAATTGTTGATTTGAAAGAATCCAGAAAAGAAGCCATAGCAAGGTTTCAGGCTCTGAAAGATCAGCCTGGGGAACCAAAGTAGAAGTGGGGGTGAAGGGTCTTTGTAAAAACGTGCGGAGCCAGGGATGGCGGAGCCCGAGCGTACAGGGACGTATTCACAGCGTGTTTTAGAAAGAGCCTTCACGCCCACTTCGGTCAGGCCCAAATTAATTCCGCGCACCACAAACCGGACAATCAGGATCCGGATCCAGCTTCATCTCGCGCCAGCGCATGTCCCAGGCATCCAAAAGAAGCAGCCGCCCAACCAATGGCTTACCAACACCGGAAAGCAACTTGATGGCCTCCATCGCCTGAACAGAACCAATCATGCCAACCAGCGGTGCAATAACCCCCGCCTCCGAACAATTCAGATCTTCATTACCCTGGTCAGAATACAAACAATGGTAACAAGGGCTGCCAGCCACCCGCTGATCATAAACTGACACCTGCCCCTCACCCCGAATAGCAGCGCCCGACACCAAAGGCACCCTTGCCGCCACACAGGCACGGTTCAGAGCAAACCGGGTATCAAAATTATCGGTGCAATCCATCACCAGACTGGCCTCTTCCACCAGCGGCATAAACTCATCGCCCTGCAAACGCTGATTCACCGTCGAGACAGACACCAACGGATTAATACGCCTTACCCGCTCCGCCAGTTTTTCAGCCTTGGACTCACCCAACTGCCCCAGCTCAAAACCAATCTGCCGCTGCAAATTGGCCAGCTCAATAACATCATCATCCACCAGCGTAAGATGCCCCACACCCGCAGAACCGAGGTACAGAGCAACCGGGCAACCCAGACCTCCGGCACCAATGACCAGCACATGAGCAGATTTCAGCTTTCCCTGACCCTCAATATCAAACCCGGGCATCAGTATCTGACGGCTGTAGCGTAACAGCTCTTCATCACTGAGCATTCTGGCCTCCTGCATTCGGCGTTGTTGAAGAGCCAGGGCGAACCCACTGGCCTAATGTCATCCGGTCACGCTGACCATAATCCTGCCTGACTTCTACCGCCACAAAACCCCGCTCCTGAAACAAACGGCTAACGGTCGGGGCCTGATCAAACCCGTGTTCCACCAGCAGCCACCCCTTATCATTCAGCCAATCCGGAGCCTGACGGATAATCAGACGCAGATCATCCAGCCCGTCTGCACCGGATACCAGCGCAGAACGTGGCTCAAACCGCACATCACCCTCATCAAGATGGTGATCCTGGCTGGCAATATAAGGCGGATTAGAGACCACCAGATCAAAGGTTTGCGGCGCAAGGCCAGAAAACCAGGAACTGCTGAATACCCGTACCGGCAGCTTCAGATCGCTGGCATTATGCCGGGCCAGTCTCACTGCCTCGTCAACGCAATCACAGGCGGCCACCTGCCAGCCGGGTTGTTCACTGGCCAGCGCCAGAGCAATGGCACCGGTGCCGGTACCCAGGTCAAGCACACTGGCAGCGCGGGGCAAAGGTAAAGACAAGGCAGCTTCTACCAGACACTCGGTATCTGGCCGGGGAATCAGAGTCGAGGCACTGACAGCAAGCGGAAGCGACCAGAATTCCTGATGCCCCAGCAGGTAAGCAATGGGTTGCCCATCTGCCCGTGCAGCCACCAGTTCGTCAAACGCCAAAACCTGGCTGTCTGAAACCTCACGCTCTGGCCAGGCCCGGAAGCTGGTGCGGCTCAGGCCCGTTGTATGGCTTAGCAGCAGCTCAGCATCCAGCCGCGGGCTGTCACCACCAATGCGCTTTGCCGCCCGGGCCAGAAGCTGTTCACAAGTTTGCAGTGGCTTATTGGTCATCAGCAAGTGCGGCCAGAAGATCGGCCTGATGCTCCTGTTGCAAAGGCACAACCACGGCCCCCAGATCGCCGGAAATCACTTCATCCAGCTTGTACAGCGTGAGATTAATACGATGATCGGTCACCCGGCCCTGAGGAAAGTTATAGGTGCGGATACGCTCAGAGCGGTCACCACTGCCTACCAGGCTCTTCCGGGTTTCTGCGACCGACTTTTGCTGGCGCTCTGTTTCCGCATTCTGCAGCCGGGAGGCCAGCCAACTCATGGCTTTGGCCCGGTTTTTATGCTGCGAACGCTCTTCCTGACACTCCACAACAATACCGGTCGGCAAGTGAGTAATGCGGATAGCGGAATCGGTTTTGTTCACATGCTGACCGCCAGCACCGGATGCGCGGAAGGTGTCTACCCGCAGATCGCTCTTGTTGATTTCAACCGCTTCGGCTTCATCGGCCTCTGGCATCACCGCCACGGTACAGGCTGAGGTGTGTATCCTGCCCTGCGACTCGGTTTCCGGAACCCGCTGTACCCGGTGGGCGCCGGACTCAAACTTCAGAGCCCCAAACACACCATTGCCCGCAACCCGTGCAATAATTTCCTTATAGCCGCCATGCTCTCCATCACTCTGGCTGAGTACTTCAACCTGCCAGTTGTTGTGCTCGGCGTAGCGGCTGTACATCCGAAACAGATCACCTGCAAAAATGGCCGCTTCATCCCCCCCGGTACCAGCGCGAATTTCCAGAAACACGTTCCGGGTGTCGTTCGGGTCTTTGGGTAACATCAGCCGCTGCAGCTCTTCATCCAGCTCGTCGCTTTTCTGCTGTGCGGAAGCCAGCTCCTGCTCTGCCATTTCCCGCATGTCCGGATCGCTGTCGCCGCTCAGCTCTCTGGCTGCGCTGATGTCATCAAGCGACGCCTTCCAGGCCTGAAAACAATGAACCACTGGCTCAATTTCTGCGAACTCACGGGACAAATCACGAAATCGGTTCTGGTCGGCAATGGTAGAAGAATCACTCAGCAGAGCGCTGACCTCCTCGAACCGCTCTGTCAGCCGTTCGAGGCGGGACTGTATCGATGGTTTCATAGTTTTTCCGGGGTAGTCGGCTCGTCTGCATCTGTTTCCAGCGTGTCCAGCTGGTGCAACTCACGTAGCCATTCGGTCACCTCGGTGCGCCCTTCGGTTGTGGCTTTGCGCACTTGTACTGAGGGTTGGTGTAGAAATTTATTAGTTAATCCGCGCGCCAGGCTGCGCAGCACGGTTTCGGCATCGTTGCCATTTCGTAACGCACGCAGAGCTTTTTCTGTTTCAATGTCCCGGAGCTCCTCAACCCGCCGCCGGAACTGCTTCAGCGTAGATACCGCATCCAGGGCACGAAGCTGATTCAGAAAGTCCTGAACCCCTGAGACAACCAGATTTTCCGCCTCGCGGGCTGCACCTTCACGGGAGCGGATGTTCTCTTCAATAACCTGTCGCAGATCGTCCACCGTATAAAGATACACGTCGGCCAGTGATGCCACCTCCGGCTCAACATCCCGGGGCACGGCAATATCCACCATAAAAAATGGCCGGTGTTTGCGTTTTTTGAGAGCGCGCTCCACCGCGCCTTTCCCCAGAATCGGCAAGGGGCTGGCCGTGGAGGAGATAATGATATCGGCATCGGCCAGGTAGTCAGGAATTTCAGAGAGCAGAATCCCTTTACCACCGTGGGTTTCCGCCAGAGCCTGAGCCCGCTCCAGAGTGCGATTGGCCACCAGAAAGTTTTTAACGCCGGCATCGTCCAGATGGCGCGCCACCAGTTCAATGGTTTTACCGGCACCAATCAACAACGCATTATTACGGGACATATCTGCAAAAATCTGATGGGCCATGCTCACCGCTGCATAGGCCACCGACACCGGGTTTTCACCGATCGCCGTCTGGGTACGAATCCGCTTGGCAACAGAGAATGAATGTTCAAACAGCCGGGAAAGGAACGCACCACTGGCGCCACTTTCCCTGGCCAGTGCATAGGCATCTTTCAGTTGCCCAAGTATTTGCGGCTCACCCAGAACCATGGAATCCAGGCCGGCAGCTACCCGCATCATGTGCCGCACGGCGCTGGCATCCCGGTGAACATACAGTGCACTTTCCAGCTCGCCCGCTTCCAGGCCATGAAAACCCGCCAGCCAGCGCAACACGGACGGCGCGCAATCATCATCACCGGCCAGATACAGCTCCGTGCGATTGCAGGTGGAAAGAATGGCTGTTTCACTGGCACCAGACGCCGCACGCAGCTCTGCAAACGCTTCAGCCATTCGCTCAGGCGTAAATGCGATGCGCTCACGCAGCTCAACCGGAGCCGTGCGATGATTGATTCCCAGCGTTACAAGTGCCATTTATGCCTGAGTAACCTCATACCAACATACGTTAAAGTTTCGCCATTTTAACGGCCCACCGCCTCTACTGCCACCCAAAACCTCCGGCGCTTCGGCAAGTGCGGACAGGTTGGGCAAGATCAGGCGCTTATGCCATTATAGGGCACCGGCCATCGCCGGCACCCGATCCAGCCTGTGAAATTGGCTGGCTGGTGATTATTTCTGATGCTTTGTCGACAGAATCACGGGAATCTGCATGCACAAATCCGCACCGTTTTTGGTTATCTGCCTGATGGGTCTTTTCTTGTCAGGTTGTGCCAGCCTGACTGGCCAGAAGGACACACCCTCCACCGAAGAGAGCTCGCCACAATCTGGCAAGGCGGCCAGTAAAGAAGACATTCAGTATGCCGACTTTGAACCAGAAGTGCTCTACCTTTTGTTGTCCGGAGAGATCGCCGCACAACGGGGCCGGTTTGATGTCACCCTGGTGAACTACCTCAAGGCCGCCCAGAAGTCACGGGACGAAGGCGTTATTGAGCGGGCCATGCGCATTGCCCAGTCCCTGAATGGCGACAATGCTCAAAAACAACTGGCAGAACTCTGGCTGGAGGTCGATCCGGACAATGTCCGGGCGCACCGCATTGCCGCCATCCAGGCGGTAAAGCATGACAATCTCAGCGGTGCACTCGGGCACATGGAAAAAATCATGGACCTGGGGGAAGACGCAGATTTCGACAGCCTTGCGGCCATGGCGGGAAACCTGCGGCCAGAACAACGGCAGGAACTGCTCACCCTGTACCTGCAAATGGCCAAACGCCACCCGGACACCCCCGAACTTGAATACAGCATCGCCCTGCTGCTAAAGGTATCTGGCGAGCCTGATCAGGCTCTGGACCGGCTGGCTCCGCTGCTGGACGCGCACCCGAATTTCCAGCCCGCCATTGTTCTCAAAGGCGATCTCCTTTACCAGTTGGAGAAGAAGCACGAGGCCCTCGACTACCTGATGACCAACACCCGGCGTTTTCCGGATAACCGCCAGATGGGCACACTGTACGGCCGCATGCTGATCAGCGAGGGGGAATTGCAAGCCGCTCAGGATGAATTTCACCGGCTGGTAACCCGATACCCGGACACCCCAGGGCTTCGGCTCTCCTATGCCCTGGTAGCCCTGGAGAATGGCCAGACAGACCTTGCCAGAACCGAACTGACACACCTTATTGAGCAGGGGCATCATACCGACGAAGCCTCTTACTACCTTGGCCGAATAGAAGATAAGGCCGGCAACACTGAGCAGGCAATCGGGTTTTACCAGAGCGTGGAGCAAGGCAATTATTATTTACCGGCGCTGGCACGGGCGAGTGCACTTCTGGCCAAAAGCGGCAGGCTTAGTGAGGCTCTGGAAAATATCCGTGGCCTGAGAGACACCCACCCGGGGCAGGCTGAAAACTTCTGGCTTCTGGAAGTAAACCTTCTGCTTGATCAAAACCTGAAGCAGCAGGCTCTGAGCGCCGCAACCAAGGCGCTCGAGGCGTATCCGAAAAACGTACAGATCCGCTACGCCAGAGCCATGATGCTGGACTCCCTGAACCAGCCTGAAAAAGCAGAAGACGATCTGAAGCAGATTATTGCCGAAGAACCGGATAACGCCGTAGCCCTCAATGCGCTTGGCTATATTCTGGCAACCCGGACTGACCGGCTGAAGGAGGCCCGGGGCTACGTTGAGCAGGCTTTGCAGCTCGACCCCAACAACCCGGCCATTCTCGACAGCATGGGCTGGGTTCTGTTCAGAGAAGGGCAACTGAAGCCAGCGCTGGAATACCTGTCTCACGCCTGGTCCGGCTACCCGGATCCGGAAGTTGCTGCACACTATGGCGAAGCGCTCTGGATGAACGGCTCCGAAGAGCAGGCAAGGATTATCTGGGAGAAAGGCCTGGAGCAGGACGCCAACCACGACGTTCTCCGGGAAACCATTAACCGCCTGACCAAAGACGGAGAGCTTTAATGCGGGCAGCGTTTCAGCGGTGCCTGGCGTTACTCATAGCCGTGCTTGTCAGCGCCTGCACCAGCATACAACTGGAACCCCTGCCAGAGGGCATGACAGATCAGCCCCCGGCAGGCTGGGCCGACCGGTCTGAGCAACTACGCCATTTCAGCCACTGGCAACTGATGGGCAAACTGGCGGTACGGCAGCCATCAGACAGCGGCACCGCCGTGATCAATCACTGGATTCAGGACGGGCAGGCCTACGACCTTGCCCTGTCCTCATCGTTTCTGGGCATGGGCAGCACTACTCTGAAGGGAACACCGGGGTTCATCGAGCTGACCCTGTCAAATGGCGACACCTATCGCTCTGCCGAGCCTGAGGTACTGGTTGAGGCAGCCACCGGCTGGCATCTCCCACTGAACCACCTGACCTGGTGGATACGAGGCCTGCCCGCGCCAGATGGCGATTTCAGGCTGTTATTCGACACCCGTCAGCAACTGGCCATTATCCGCCAGGCTGGCTGGGAGATCCGCTATGACCGCTGGAAACAGTTCATACCGGGCCAGCCTCCGTTGCCAGCACGCATCACAGCCCTGAAAGGCGAGAAGCGCGTCCGGCTGGCCATCACCACCTGGACCAGCAGGGAGCACGACCGTTGACCAGCACACTCACCCTGCCCTCTCCTGCCAAGCTGAATCTGTTTCTGCACATTGTCGGGCGACGTCCGGATGGGTATCACGAGTTACAGACCCTCTTTCAGTTTCTGGATTTTGGTGACGAACTCCACTTCACCCTCACGCCGGATTTCCCGGGTGTGCGACTGGCCCGGCCACTCTCCAGCGTACCGGACCAGGACAACCTGGTTATCCGGGCGGCACAGGCACTCGCAGCACACACCGGCAAAACACTTCCCGGCGTAATCATCAATATCGACAAACGCCTGCCCATGGGTGGCGGCCTTGGGGGCGGCAGTTCCAACGCAGCAACCACACTGATGGGCCTGAACCACCTGTGGCATCTGGGACTGAGCATCGACACACTGGCAGAATTGAGCCTTGCACTGGGTGCCGATGTACCGGTATTCGTTCGTGGCCATGCGGCGTTTGGTGAGGGTGTGGGAGAAAAACTGACCCCCGCCTGGCCTCCGGAAGACTGGTTTGTTATTTTAAAACCGGCCTGCAACATAAACACCGGAAGGATTTTTTCTCAGGAAGGGTTGACAAGGGATACCCCGAGAATCAAAATAGCGCCCGCTTTTGAGGGAGACGCCTCGAGGTACCGAAACGATTGCGAGGGTGTAGTTCGTGGGCTGTATCCGGAGGTTAATCAGAGCCTGGATTGGCTGGCACAATTCGGACCTGCAAGATTAACCGGAACCGGGGCTTGCATATTTGGACGTTTCCCGACAGAATCCGCAGCCCGGATCATCTGGGAAAGCAAACCTTCCGGCATCACCGGGTTCGTAGCTAGAGGGGTGAACATTTCGCCTCTACATACAAAGCTGACAGAGCTGGAATGATGCCAAAAAAGCACGATACTGGGGTGTCGCCAAGTGGTAAGGCAACGGGTTTTGATCCCGTCATGCGCAGGTTCGAGTCCTGCCACCCCAGCCATTTTTCTCCCGCTTCTTCTGATTTAAACTCCGATACCGAGAAGGATGCCATCGTGTCCAAACTGATGATTTTTGCCGGCAACGCCAACCCCGAGCTTGCCAAAGCCATCTCCCAGAAACTGCACATACCCATGGGACAGGCCACCGTAGGCCGCTTCAGCGACGGCGAAACCACCGTCGAGATCAACGAAAATGTACGTGGCAATGATGTTTTCATCATTCAGCCCACCTGCTACCCCACCAACGACAATCTGATGGAACTGATCGTAATGGCCGATGCCCTGCGCCGCGCATCTGCAATACGTATCACAGCGGTTATCCCCTACTTCGGGTACGCACGTCAGGATCGCCGGGTTCGCTCCACACGGGTAGCCATCAGCGCAAAAGTTGTTGCCGACATGATTTCCAGCATTGGCGTTGATCGCGTACTGACCGTTGACCTGCACGCTGACCAGATTCAGGGCTTTTTCGATATCCCGGTAGACAACATCTACGCCACGCCCGTATTGCTTGAAGATATCGAAAAGCAGCGCTTTGAAAACTTTATTGTGGTTTCACCGGATGTGGGCGGTGTTGTACGGGCCCGCGCGGTTGCCAAGCGCCTGAACGATGCCGACCTTGCCATCATCGATAAGCGCCGTCCGAAGGCCAATGTATCCCAGGTTATGCACATCATCGGTGATGTCCGGGACAAAACCTGCATCATTGTGGACGACATCATCGACACAGCCGGCACCCTGTGCAAAGCCGCCGAAGCCCTTAAAAAGCAGGGCGCATCTAAAGTGGTGGCCTACATTACCCACCCGGTATTGTCTGGGCCAGCTATCGAAAACATCAATGCATCACACCTTGATGAACTGATTGTCTGCGACACCATTCCGGTGGATGACAAAATCAGAAACTGTGATAGAATCCGCGTCCTCACTATGGCCGGACTGCTCGCGGAATCCATTCGCCGCGTTAGCAATGAAGAATCTATCAGCGCCATGTTTGAGAATGTCTGAGCCGGCCAACTAAGCCTAACTCTCAGATATAAAAGCAGTTACCGGGTCGGGAGCCTCATCAGGCTCCCGACTCTTTTAGTCAGCCGGGAAACCCGGCTTTTCAGAAACATCATCTGATTCAATGCCTGGTCGCGGGCTGCTCAGATGACGATTGAGGTTAATATCATGTCTCAGGAATTTGTT
>CAYUTG010000068.1:0-12739 GCA_964447555.1 uncultured Marinobacter sp. | reverse complement strand
CTGCGGATGCATCAGGCTCCAGTATAGTGAACGGAATCAAAGGTGTTGTTTCCGGTGAGGAGATCCGGGTTGTTCTGGATAATAAGACAGACTTATTTGTTGAGTCAGTAATTGTTGATTTGCCGGGTGATTACAAAGGTCCGGTTACCCCAGGCCCGGGTGGTGGCGGTAACGGGGGAGGTAATGGTTCTGGTGGCGCCGGAAATCCTCCTCCTTGTGAGGGCCCCGCATGCGGGGAGGCTGAGGGGTTCAACTTTGGCCGACAGAACTGGGAAGAGTTACGTTAATGTTTGACGAGTGAAGGGCCAGCCTGGCCCTTCACCACTCTCAAGGTTAATTCGTTTATGCACATAAATAACAAAACCATCGACCGTGGCTTTACGCTGATTGAGCTTATGATCGTTGTCGCCATCGTAGCGATTATTTCAGCCATTGCCATTCCTAGCTATCAACGGTATGTAGAGTCAGCACGCCGGACAACTGCTCAGGGCGATCTTCTTGAGTTAGCTCAGTTTATGGAGCGCCGGTACACCAATGGGTATGATTATCGCGAATCGGATGGTAGTGCCCCTACATTACCGTTTACAACTCAGCCGCGACAGGGCACCCCGACTGTTTACAATTATAGCTTTGATGGCTCAGTCGCCCGGGCAGCGTTTACACTGCAGGCAGTTCCTGTCGGTGCACAGACCAGCGATAGTTGTGGCTGGTTGAAAATCAACCAGGCTGGAGTGCGGAGCAGTCAATCTGGTAATGCAGATTGCTGGCGCTGATGCGTAAGGCGCACTTAATGGCAGACGACGTGCGAGCCATTCGCATTCTCAACCCGACCGTCATTGTTGGTATCCTGTGCCAACCGTATTCGTCCTGCAAAATTGACGATCAGTCTTCGTATAAATCGTGGGTCGGCTGACTTCGGGCAGTAAGTAATATTTCCCGGAGTGCCTCTTGACTCACCAGAAGTTGCAAACTGAAAGTAACGCCGGTAAGAGGGGGCGACCGCCAGAGCGCCGTTGTGTTTCTGTTTGATCTGCCTGATCACAACTTCATTGCGGGTGAGGGAGTGGCTGTTGTCAGGGTCGCGGAAGATTGATATTGGATCATTCCAATGATTGGTGCACTGTCCGGCGGTGTTGAGTGGGCAGACTGTAACAATTGACCTGCCCATAATGGCTTCAGTGCGTGCGAATCGAAATGCCTGTTCTATGCCGTTTATGGCATAGTCTGATGTATGGTGCTTAACAACAGTAGGCGCAAAGTAAGTCACTGAAAGCGTAACGATTTCGAGAATTGATAAGGTGGTACATAGCTCGACAAGGGTTAGTCCCTTGTTTGCATTAAAAATTGTCATTTTTCAATCCCTGAAATTGTATGTCTGGGCGGAACGTCCTGTTCCGCCTGTCAGTAAAATACCAAGTGGACAAAGTATCCCATGAACGCCTGCCCAGTGCATGGCATATCGTGCCGTTCTGCTTACTCCATTCCCAGCTTTTTCAACCGATACCGCAACGCCCGAAAACTAATCCCAAGCCGTTTTGCCGCCGCCGTTTTATTCCACCGGGTTGCCTCAAGCGCTTTCTCAATGGCCTGGCGCTCAATGCTCTCAAGATAACCTTCCAGGTCAATTTCACCTTCGGGAACCGGGATCGCCCCACTGTCATCGGGTTGAGCGCCAGTGATCATTCCCGAAATAGACGTTGCCGGTTGTATGCCGTTTCCGAGCTGAAGGTCGCTGGCTCCGATCTCGTCGTCGTCACACAGTGTAAATGCCCGCTCCAGGATATTTTCCAGTTCCCTGACATTGCCCGGGAAGTCGTAACCCTGCAGGTGAGTTATTGCCTCCGGAGCCAGTGTAGCGGGTTCACATTCGTATTCCCGCGCCATTCGCTCAAGAATATGGGTGGACAATAAGGGTATGTCGTCGGGCCGTTCTCTGAGTGAAGGTACGGCCAGTTCAATAACATTTATGCGATAGAAAAGGTCCTGGCGGAAATTACCTTCCTGAACCAGCTCGGGCAGATATTTGTGTGTGGCACTTAGTACCCGGATATCTACCGGTACTTCTTTGGTGTCACCGACCGGCCGGACGGCTTTCTCCTGTATCGCTCTCAGCAGCTTTACCTGCATAGCCAGGGGCAAATCGGCCACTTCATCCAGAAACAACGTGCCACCATTGGCCGAGCGGAATAAGCCGTCTTTGTTCTCTACTGCCCCGGTGAAGCTGCCCTTTTTATGGCCAAAGAACTCACTTTCCATTAACTCGGATGGAATGGCGCCACAGTTAACGGCAATGAACGGGCCGTCACGGCGTGGCCCTTGCAGATGAATCATTCGCGCAACCAGCTCTTTACCGCTGCCAGACTCACCACTGATAAACACCGGCGCCTGGCTGCGCGCCAGCTTTTGTGTCTGTTTGCGCAGCTTTTTGATCTGGGTCGAGTTGCCCAGCAACAATCCGGGTTCGTCTTCCGAATGTGCCAGTTGTTCTTTGGGCTGAGGAAGCTTCAGGGCGCTGTTTACCAGCTCCCGCAAGCGGGGCAGTTCAACCGGCTTGGAGACGAAATCAAAGGCACCGGCTTTCAGGGATTCAATCGCTGTATCCATGCTGCCGTAAGCTGTTATAACGGCTACCGGGGTGGCGGGCGAGTGCTTCTGTATCCACTGCACCAACTCAATACCGTTGCCGTCCGGAAGGTTCATGTCGGTCAGGCAGAGATCAAACCTGTGCTCTTCAAGCAATTGATAGGCACTGCCCAGGTCTGCGGCTGTCAGTGCCTTAACGCCCATCCGGGTGAGGGTGATGTTCAGAAGGTCCCGGATATCCGGTTCATCATCCACTATCAGCGCTGTGTGCGTGGTCATTGTTAGTTATCGGTTCCCTGTTGTAGTTCAAGCGCCCTGAGCGTGCTGGCGCCGTTTCAGATCAATCGTCCCGGATGAGCAAAGGTAATTCGGAAGCAGCAACCGGGCTGGTCGCTGTCCACCAGCGATAAGTGAGCCTGATTAGCCTCGCACAGTTCCCGTGCCAGATAAAGGCCGAGCCCGGTTCCGCTTTTATCGGTGGTGAAAAATGGCTCAAAGACCGATGTCTGGTGCTCTCTGGCAATGCCTGGGCCAAAATCCCGAACATCAACGTAAGCCCGCTCTCCGTCTACCGTAGCGCCTGCATGAAGTTCAATCTTACGCTGTCCGGTTTTCTGTTCACTATAGCGTATGCCATTGTCGCAAAGGTTGACCATTACCTGCTCGATCTGGCTTTTATCGAATCTTGCCGGTGGCAGATCAGAGGCGATGTGCAGAGTGATCTCTGGCAGGGCAGTGGTATCGTCCTGAGTTTGCAGGAAGTCTGTCCTGAACTCCTCCAGCCAGGGCGCAATGTCCAGCAAGTCTGCGTTAGCGGCACTTCGGCGGGATAAGTCCAGTACGTTTTCAATAATACCGTTTACCCGGCGCGAATGGCGGCGAATAATGTCCAGCATCTGGTGGTCGGCCTGGTCCAGATAGGGCGACTCTTCCATCAGTTGCGCAGCATGACTGATCGCGCCCAGGGGGTTGCGAATCTCGTGGGCAATGCCTGCGGTCAGGCGGCCAAGCGAGGCCAGCTTCATCTGCTGGGCCTGCTGGGTGACTTTGCTCATATCTTCAATAAAGACCAGAATCTGATCACCCCGTTCCTGATCAAGCTGAGTGAAATTAGCCTGCAGCACCGGTGATGTTTGTGAGGGCTGGAAGGGCTCAATACGCTGGAGGGGGTCTTTCAGCCAGGTATCAAGCCCAAGCTTCAGTGCGCGGGGTAGTATCAGAGAACCTGTTGCCTGGTGTTCATGATTAAACCGGTTTCCAAGTAACAGTTCTTTGGCTGCCGCGTTAGCCAGACGGATCTGCCCGTACCGGTCAAGAACCAGAATGCCGGTGCGCATTCTCTGGATGATCTGCTGGTTGATTTGTTCCAGTTCAGCAATGCTTCGGGCGCGACTGCTGGCCAGCGCCTCGCTTCGTATCATGCGTCTGGATACGTATTGCAAAACGAACGCGGCGGCGAAATACAGAATACCGAGAGAGGCAGCGCGAACAATGTCGTCAGCAGACTCTCCCATCACCAGGGTAGCCCACCCGGAGATGCCCAGAGAGCACAGGGCAGCCAGTGCTGCGTAAAAGGTACCCATTCGGCTGGGCGTGAGGATATTGCCCGCAGCCACAGACACGATCACCAGGTTGGCCAGGCCGTTGGTGATGCCGGTGCTGGTGAACAGCAAACCGTGCATAACAAGAATATCAATAAGAATGGAAAGTGTAATGTGCCGCTGTTTCGGCTCAAATCCTGCCAGCATCGTCAGAGCAATGAAGGCATTTAACACAAGATAGCCAGACACGCCGGCCTGGTAGTATTCCAGCATCCGGAAACGGAAATCGAAATTGGCGGGGTCAACAAACAATAGCCCGAGCAGAACCAGGCTGATCACCAGCCGGTAATGGTTATAAACCCGGAACAGCCTGATCTGCTGCCGGCGTGCAGGAATAGCCAGGTGCTGGCCAGTGTTGGTGGTCGGGGTTGTGTCTGCTGCCATTATTTATGGAAATCCACTGTCATCCGGGAGAAATTCCTGTCTTTGCAGGGGTATAATAGCCTTTTCATAGCAATGAGTTACAGGAGCGAGTTTATGCCCGTATCCGGGAAGCTAACATCCCGTCAGGATTCTCCCGAAAAACTGAGGGTGGTTATGGCGCAGCTGGATTTTCTGGTGGGTGATATTCCCGGAAATACCGATCTGGTGATCAGTGCTACCCGCAAGGCTGAAGAGGAGCATGGGGCTGACATCGTTGTGTTCCCGGAGTTATGCCTGACGGGCTACCCCCCGGAAGATTTGCTGCTTCGTCCCAGCCTGGATATACGCGTTTCAGAGGCCATCGCCAGGCTTCAGACTGAAGAGTTCAGTGCTGCCATTGTTATCGGTGCTCCGATACGGAAAGACGCTCTGCTCTACAACGCTGCGATTGTTATCCAGAACGGATCCGTCACGGGCCGCTACTGCAAGCGCTTTCCTCCCAATTATCAGGTATTCGATGAAAAACGCTACTTTGCCGAAGGTGAAGAGGTGTTGGTTGTTCCCATCAAAAATGTACCTGTCGGTATTACCATTTGTGAGGACATATGGGCTGACGGGCCGGTTGAGCAGTCCGCGGCTGCCGGTGCCCGCGTTGTCCTCAGCCTGAATGCATCCCCTTACGACATTGGCAAGCAGGCCAGGCGAAAATCATTGCTCGCGCAAAAGTCCGGGGAGAATCAGGTCAGTATTGTGTACGTTAATCTTGTTGGCGGCCAGGATGAGCTGGTTTTCGATGGTGGCTCCATGGTGTTTGATCATTCCGGCGTACTGGCTGCCGAAGCTCCCCAGTTCAGCGATGGATTGTTCGCAGTGGATTTTTTATGCGACCACCACTGCCAGCCGGTCTCTCAGCCGCTACCTGAAGAGCCTTCGCTGGAAGCCAATGTGTACAGCGCATTGGTAACCGGTGTTCGGGATTATGTAAACAAGAATGGCTTCAAGTCCGTTGTTCTCGGACTGTCCGGCGGTATTGATTCCGCGCTGACTCTGGCGGTTGCCGCAGACGCGCTGGGCGCAGACCGGGTAAGAGCGGTGATGATGCCGTTCCGTTATACGTCCGGCATGAGCCTGGAAGATGCCGAGGCGCAGGCCGCCGCCATGGGAGTGCACTACGATGTGTTTTCTATTGAGCCCATGTACGACGCCTTTATGGCATCTCTGGCTGCACCTTTTGAGGGTACACAGCCAGATACCACGGAAGAGAATCTGCAGGCGCGGCTTCGTGCCGTGCTGTTGATGTCACTATCGAACAAGTTTGGGTCACTGGTACTGACAACCGGCAACAAAAGCGAACTGGCGGTAGGCTATTCAACACTTTATGGCGATATGGCTGGTGGGCTGGATGTGCTTAAAGATGTGCCGAAGACTCAGGTTTTTCAGTTGGCGAGATACCGGAATACTCTATCGGCCGTGATCCCTGAGCGGGTCATTACCCGTCCGCCATCGGCTGAACTTGCGCCTGATCAGAAAGACGAAGACAGCCTTCCGGGCTATGACATTCTCGATCAGATCCTCAACCTCTATATTGAACGGGATTTCAGTGCCGATGCCATCGTTGCTCGTGGGTTTGATCGCTCCGATGTAGAGCGGGTTATCCGGCTTATGGATATGAATGAGTACAAGCGCCGGCAGGCTCCTATTGGGGTGCGCATCACCGAGCGTGGGTTCGGAAAAGATCGCCGCTATCCCATCACAAATGGCTGGAAAAGCGGCAATTAGCCAGACAGAACTAATCGTCGTCCATCAGGCCAAAGGTGACAACACTGGAAAGCGAGCGGTTTTCCCGCTTCAGTACGTCGGCTATAAACTGGCCTTTGTCGTCAAATGCGTCGCTTTTTGGAAAGTTGGTCCGCAGCATGGCAATCGCATCCTGCGACGCTGCGTTAAGGTCCATAAGGCGGAAGGTGTCGGCAAGAATAATCAGCGCCTCTTCAACGGCGGGTGAGGTCGGGTAGTTTTCGATAATGTAGCGGGCCCGGTTGTTGGCCGCAATATAGGCCTCACGCTTGATGTAATAGCGTGCTGCGTAAAGCTCCAGGTCTGCCATGCGATTACGAACGGTGAGCATGCGCTGGCGGGCATCAGCCGCGTAAGGGCTGTCCGGGTAGCGGCTCAGCAGCTCTGAAAAGTCCCGGAAAGACTGAAGCTGTTCGCCCGGGTTCCGGGCGGCTACGTCGATCGGGAAATAACGGGCCGCCAGGCCAATATCCAGGTTGTAGGAAGACAGCCCGCGCATATACAGAGCGTAATCGGCATGTTCACTTTGAGGGTTAAGGCGCAGAAACCGGTCGGCGGCGGCGCGGGCGCCCTCCAGGTCCAGATTCTGGTATCGTGCATAAATCAGGTCCATCTGCGCCTGCTCGGCGTACCGGCCAAATGGGTAGTAGCTTTCCAGGGAGTCCAGGTTTTCTTCGGCTTCATTGAAGTTGCCGGAGTTCATGGCTTGCCGGGCGTTTTCATAATAGGTTTTTTCCGGCAGCACTTCTTCCTGCTGGTTAGACGCACAGGCGCTGATCAGCATAGCCAGTGTGGTTAGCAGCAGTAAACGAACAACTGATCTCATGCCGGAATCCCGTATAATGTCGATAAATTTGAAAGAAGGGCTATTGTAGCGGGGAAGATGCCGCATGTGCAGAGTATGCTCCTGGATTGAAGAAAACTTTCTGAAACGTAACACACAACAGCCCTGGGGGCTTAATGTCATCTGAGAATCGAATTCATGCGAGCTTTGTTATTTCGTCAGAGCTAAGCGACCGGCGGCTGGATCAGGCTGCAGCCGGGTTGATGCCGGAGCACTCCCGCTCACGGTTGCAGAGCTGGATCAAAAGCGGAGCCCTGACGGTTAACGGCGAAAGTCGCAAGCCCCGCGATAAGGTAATGCTGGGGGACAGGCTTGACCTCAGTGCAGAGCCTGAGGCTCAGGTGACCTGGCAGGCGGAAGACATCAGCCTGGATATTGTTTACGAAGATGAACACCTGCTGGTGATTAACAAACCGGCCGGTTTGGTGGTGCATCCGGCGGCGGGCCATGCGGCAGGCACATTGGTCAATGCAGTGCTGAATTACGCCCCGGAAGTCGAAAATTTGCCAAGGGCTGGCATTGTGCACCGTCTCGATAAAGATACGTCGGGCATTATGGTAGTTGCACGAAGCCTGGTTGCCCACACCTCGCTGGTGGATCAGCTGCAAACCCGCACCATGGGGCGGGAATATGAAGCCGTGGTGGTTGGCACGCTGACGGGCGGGGCTACCGTCGATGCGCCGATTGGTCGGCATCCCCGCGACCGGAAAAAGATGGCAGTAGTGTCAGCGGGGAAGCCCGCGGTCACTCACTATCGGTTGCTGGAGCGTTTCGCGGCTCACACCCACGTTCGGTGTAAGCTCGAGAGTGGCCGTACTCACCAGATACGGGTACACATGGCTCATGTGAAGCACCCGCTGGTGGGCGACCCGGCATACGGTGGCCGGCTTCGTTTACCAAAAGGCACCACAGAGGCGTTGCGGGAGGCGCTTGCCGCCTTCAATCGCCAGGCGCTGCACGCTCAGCGATTAACCCTGAATCACCCGGAAACGGGCGACACCCTGAGCTGGGAAGCGCCTTTGCCAGACGATATGTACCGGCTTATTTCCGCGTTGCGCACGCACGCCAGGGAACTGGAGAACAATGATTTCTGACCTGGCTCTGATTCGTCCTGAATGGGCGGCTCCAGACACGGTTGCCGCGTGTAGCACAACCCGTGAAGGTGGTGTCAGCCGTACTCCCTGGGATTCCCTGAATCTGGGAGATCACGTTGATGATTACCAGAAGCATGTGGATCTGAACCGTGCGCTGCTCGCACAGAAAGCGGGGTTTCAGAGTGAGAACCAGGCCTGGCTACGGCAGGTACATGGCACGGATGTGGTTGAGGTGACGTCCCGGAACGTGGGCGAATGCCTCGTTGCGGATGCCAGTTTTACCCGTGAGCCCGGCCTTGTTTGTGCCATTCTGACGGCGGATTGCTTGCCTGTGGTTTTGTGCGACCGGGCGGGAACCCTGGTCGGCGCCGCTCATGCGGGCTGGCGCAGCCTGTGTGGTGGCGTGCTTGAAAATCTTATCTCCGGAATGAATGTGCCTGCTAACGAACTGATTGCCTGGATGGGGCCGGCCATCGGGCCAGAACAGTTCGAAGTGGGGCCAGAAGTGCGCGATGCCTTTGTGGCGCACAGTTCATTGGCAAAACAGGCGTTTACCACCAATGGGGCCCGGCCTGGCCATTACATGGCCGATATTTTCGGGCTTGCCCGGCAGCGCCTGAGCGCCGCAGGAGTTCAGGCTGTTTATGGTGGCGGGCTTTGTACCTTTACGGATCAGCGCCGCTTCTACTCCTACCGCCGCGACGGCCAGACGGGCCGAATGGCAACGTTAGTCTGGATGCGCTGATCGTTTCTTTCCGGTGATGCCCGTCAATTTTCTGACAGTTTCTTGCTCGCCCCGCTTGAAGTCCCTCCGTTTGCCCTTACATTTAAACTCAAGGTAAATCGAATGCTGACCCTGCCATCGGGCCTGAGCAGCATTTGGTCATTGAATCGGGGAATGAAACGCTATGAGAATCGACAAGCTGACCAGTCGGTTGCAGACCGCACTGGCAAATGCCCAGTCACTTGCCGTGGGTAAAGATCACAACTTTATAGAACCGGTACACCTGATGCAGGCGCTTCTGGATCAGGAGGGCAGTTCTATAAAACCACTGTTAAAACAGGCAGGCGCCGAGCCGGGGCGGGTGCGTCAGGCTATTGCGCAGGAAATCGAGAACTTGCCAGAAGTAAAAGGCTCTGCCGGTGATGTGTCCATGTCCAACGATATGGGGCGCTTGTTCAACATTACCGACAAACTTGCGCAGCAGCGTGGCGACCAGTTTATTTCCAGTGAACTGTTACTGTTGGCGGCCCTGGAAGACCGGGGAACGCTTGGCCGGATATTGCGGGAGCAGGGGGTTGATAAGCCGGCGCTGGAAAAAGCGATTGAAGAGGCACGTGGTGGTGAAACCGTCAGTGACGCCAATGCAGAAGAGCATCGTCAGGCATTGTCTAAATACACCATCGATCTGACTGAGCGGGCGGAAGCCGGCAAGCTTGATCCCGTCATTGGCCGGGATGATGAAATTCGCCGTACCATTCAGGTTCTGCAGCGTCGCCGGAAGAATAACCCGGTTCTGATTGGTGAGGCCGGGGTAGGTAAAACCGCCATCGTGGAAGGTCTGGCCCAGCGTATTGTTAATGGCGAAGTGCCGGATGGGCTGAAAGACAAAAAAGTACTTTCGCTGGACATGGGGGCGCTGATTGCCGGAGCCAAGTTCCGGGGGGAGTTTGAGGAGCGCCTGAAGGCAGTGCTCAGCGAGTTGTCTAAACAGGAAGGCCAGATCATTCTGTTTATTGATGAAATTCATACCATGGTGGGCGCCGGGAAATCCGAAGGCTCCATGGATGCTGGCAACATGCTGAAGCCGGCGCTGGCACGTGGCGAATTGCACTGTGTGGGTGCGACAACGCTGGACGAATACCGGGAAAATATTGAAAAAGATGCGGCTCTGGAGCGTCGTTTTCAGAAAGTGCTGGTTCTGGAGCCAAACGAAGAAGACACCATCGCCATACTTCGCGGGCTTAAAGAGCGTTACGAAGTACACCACGGCGTCGAGGTAACAGACGGGGCCATCATTGCCGCTGCAAAACTCTCTCAGCGATATATTGCAGACCGCCAGTTACCCGATAAAGCCATTGACCTGATCGACGAAGCTGCGAGCCAGATCCGCATGGAAATGGACTCAAAGCCCGAGCCCCTCGACCGCCTGGAGCGTCGGCTTATCCAGCTGAAAATTGAGCGGGAAGCGCTTAAAAAAGAAACGGATGCAGCGTCCAGAAAACGACTGGAGGAGTTGTCTGGTGTCATTCTGGGTGTAGAGCGGGAATACGCAGACCTTGAAGAAGTCTGGAACACTGAAAAGGCGGCCCTGCACGGCTCTCAGAAGATCAAGAGCCAGTTGGAGCAGGCTCGTATCGATCTGGAAACAGCTCGCCGGGCAGGTGATCTTGGCAAAATGTCAGAACTTCAGTACGGCCAGATTCCGGAACTCGAGCGCCAGCTTGATATGGCCAGCCAGGCCGAGATGATGGAAATGACGCTCCTCCGGAACCGTGTCACCGATGAGGAGATTGCGGAGATTGTCTCCAAGTGGACGGGCATTCCTGTTTCCAAGATGCTGGAAGGGGAACGGGACAAGCTTATCCGGATGGAAGAAGCGTTGCATACGCGGGTTATTGGTCAGAATGAGGCTGTGGAGGCTGTATCCAACGCAGTTCGCCGCTCCCGCGCGGGCTTGTCAGATCCTGATCGCCCCCATGGGTCGTTCCTGTTCCTTGGGCCGACCGGGGTTGGCAAAACGGAGCTGTGTAAGGCGCTGGCATCCTTCCTGTTTGATACCGAAGAAGCCATGGTTCGGATAGATATGTCGGAATTTATGGAGAAGCATTCGGTTGCACGGCTGATTGGTGCGCCTCCTGGCTATGTCGGCTATGAAGAGGGTGGTTACCTGACAGAAGCGGTTCGCCGCCGGCCGTATTCCGTGCTGTTGCTGGATGAGGTGGAAAAAGCCCACCCTGATGTGTTTAACATTCTGCTTCAGGTTCTGGAAGATGGTCGCCTTACCGATGGTCAGGGCCGAACCGTGAATTTCCGGAACACCGTGATTGTGATGACCTCCAACCTGGGGTCTGACATCATTCAGCAAAACGCAGGAACAGACAACTACGAGGCCATGAAGAACTCGGTGATGGACGTGGTGGGTACTCACTTCCGCCCCGAGTTCATCAACCGTGTTGATGAGGTTGTGGTGTTCCATCCGCTGGCACAAAACCAGATTCAGGGCATTGCCCGGATTCAGATCGAATCACTGGGTCAGCGCCTGAAAGAACAGGATATGAAGCTGGATCTGGATGAAGCCGCAATGGAGTTCCTGGCGGAAGTAGGCTACGACCCGGTATACGGTGCACGCCCTCTGAAACGGGCCATTCAGCGGATGATAGAGAACCCGCTGGCGCAAAGGCTGCTGCAGGGTGAATTTGTATCCGGTGATGTTATCCGCGGCACCGTTAAAGATCACGAACTGGTCTTTGCGAAGGCCTGAGGTGAAGAAGGGGTCAGAACTTTAGTTCTGACCCCAGATTCACGCACGAAACCCGAATTTATAAGCTGTTTAAACTAGCTATCCTTTTCGCCCGCACTGCAGTTTTCATCTGCGATTTTCTCAAACATGCTTCTTTTTTCTGCAATCTCTTCCGGTGACAGATAGCGCTGTTCGCCATTGTCTTCAACGCGAATGCGCGCATTGCTGTCAATGACGTCCAGGTTACTGCGGGCGGTGGCGCAGTTTGCCTCACGCTGCTTCCGGCGAGCTTCCTGGGCAGCGGTTTCCTTCTGCTTTTCCGCTTCGCTTTTTTGCTGCTCCTGGAGATCGCCCAGCCGCTCCTGGGGAGTCTGGCGTCCCTCGGCGGTATGAGAAGAAGTGCCAGAGCGCACATTTACCTTCTCAGAGGCCATTCCGGTGGGCTGGCGATCACCGAAGTGTGTCACCCCCTGGCTGTCCGTCCATTTGTAGACAGACGCGCCCATTGCCGTGCCTGGTATAACGGCGATTAACAGGGTCAGCGTAAGGATCTGTTTGTTCATGAGGCTACTCATTATGTGTTCACTGCTCCCCGGTCGGTAAGTTCAATGAAGCCGGGCCCGCATTTCATTGCTATTACAACATTATAATGCCATTCCATCGAACGTTTTTCTTCTGCCTGGTTCAAATCTCTGTACAGAACCTGATCGGGCAGAACTTCGGCCCGAAAGAGCGCATAAAGCGGCATAGCCTATTGACAGGGAGTTTCGCGCTGTCAGAATTACCGATTGCCTGAAGACCGGGGTCGATACGGCAGGAAATCCCGAGCGAGTAGCCCCCGTCAATTACCACACTGAACGCTCTGCGCGCATGTCGCGGAATGGTTGTTGCTTTTGTGCAACCCGTTGATTTGCTGTTCTCCGCAACCCTCAGGATGTCGGCTGTCCAGGAGACAAACTCTTTAATAGTGTGGAGGAGTATTCTGTTCCGCTT
>CAYUTG010000067.1:3673-13003 GCA_964447555.1 uncultured Marinobacter sp. | reverse complement strand
CCGCCCTTCAAGAACTGGATGCGATCGCTGAGTACATTGCTCTGGATAATCCTGCTGCTGCAAGCGATCTGGTCCGGCAGGTTTTCGATAAGACCGGGCGTTGGGAAAATTTTCCTCAATCCGGGCGGATTCCTCCCGAACTCCCTAATTCGGTATACAGAGAGGTAGTGGTTCCACCGTGTCGTATTTTTTATCGTGAGGATGAGAAGCGGGCTCTTATCCTCTATGTCATGCGAGAGGAGCGGCAGCTTCGTGCGTACATGCTTGGAAGCAGCTAACCAGGCGCGTCACTCGGATGCCTTTATCTCCGCTTCGGCGTTACCCGTCAATCGATCATCAAAGTGTGGCTGGTGGAGGTTCCTCCCTATCCTGATTAGGGTTGGTCGTAGTGCCCGCCCATGGCGAGAATGTAAATGTATCTATCATCAAACCGGTAAATGAGCCGGTCTTTCTGTGAAATGCGCTTGGACCATAAACCTGACAGGTTATGTTTAAGTGCCTCTGGTTTTCCCATACCAGTTGATGGGTCTTCAGAGCGAAGCATTTCTTTCAGCAGTTTGCGGAGAGCTTTGTGCAGATTTTTGTCCTTTTCCCGCATCCTTTCATACGCTTCCCATGTGTTGCCCTCAAATACCAGTGATCTCATTCATTTGCTCATCATCAGGTGTGTATCCTTGGCCACGACTGTGAGTATCAAGGGAAGCCGCAATTTGTTGCATCAGGTCTCTGTTCTGAAGAACGTAGAGTGTTTCTTGTTCTCTTTCCCAGTCCTCAGCACTCATAATCACGAACGCTGCTCCAGCGCGACGGGTCACCTTAATGGGTTCGTGTCTGCTGACAACCTGCTCTACAAGACTTTTCAGGTTGTCTCTGAATTTGTTTACACTGACAATATCCATGATTTCACCATTACGTACGGAAACTCCGTACAACTATATCTCAATAACCCTAACAAGGCCACGCACAGCGACAGTGTTTTCGTTGCGGCTTCGCCTCCATTCCAGGAATTTAAGCGCAACCTCTTTTAGCCCGCCCCCTTTGGCAAAAATAGCGCCGCATTCTTAACCGTCTCCTTTGGCAGTTCCTCCATTGGTCAAAGTTCTGGGCTCTGACTTCGATCATTTTCAGGGTTTTAATGTACAGCGGTTTGGCTCCGGGGCGCAGATTCATTTGTACGTAGCGGTCAGTTGTTATGAAGTGGAATCTGGTTGATTCCTCAGAGATATCAGAGCCGGAAGCGGGCAGGAAGGTCTGATTGCGGGGAAGGGGTATCTGTCTGACCTGGCTCCGCTGTTCAACAGTGCCCCTTTTAACAGACTCAGGGTACACGAAGGTCAATGTTCCAGCGGTGAATGCAGCTAAAATGGGCTTATAAAACTAATAAGAGAGACCACAATGTACGATTTTATTATTGTTGGTGCAGGCTCAGCTGGCTGTGTATTGGCAAATCGATTAAGTGCTAACCCGGATTACAGCGTTTGTTTAATTGAAGCTGGCGGCAGCGATCGTAACTACCTTGTTCGCCGGACGAACCCTTTAAATATGCTTATGCTGATGAAAAGTAAGCGGTTTAATTGGGGGTATCGCTGCCAGCCTGAACCCCGTACCGGAAACCGGCGTTTTTTCTGGCCGCGAGGCAAGGGCCTGGGTGGGTGCAGTTCGGTGAATGCGATGATCTATGCCCGTGGCCACCAACGGGATTTTGACCATTGGTCAGAACTGGGTAATCACGGCTGGGGATTTCATGATGTGTTGCCCTGGTTTAAAAAGTCTGAACGATGGGTGCGCGGTTCTAACGAGTACCATTCCAATCAGGGCACGATGGATGTGGTAGACACAAATTTTCATTTTCCTCCCAGCGATGCCTTTCTGGAAGCCTGTCGTGAAGCAGGCCATCCGTTAACGGATGATTTTAACGGCCCGCAGCAAGAAGGTTGTGGCTATTTTCAGGTAACCCAAACGCCCTTTGGCCACCGTGCCAACTCTGCATACTCGTTTCTGGATGATGTACTGGAACGGCCGAACCTGACGGTGCTCACCAATGTGCAAGTCACCAGGGTGCTGTTCGATGGCAAGCGGGCGGTGGGTGTAGAGGTTAGTCGCGATGGAAAAAAGGGTGAGCGTGAACCGATAAAAGCCCGTAAAGAAGTTATTTTGAGTGCGGGCGTAATCAATAGCCCCCAGTTGCTAAAGCTTTCTGGCGTAGGCCCGGCCGCGGAGCTGCTACAACATAATATTCCGCAGGTGCACGAGTTGCCCGGAGTGGGGGAAAATTTACAAGACCATCCCGATGTTATTGTGCGTTATCTGAGTAAGTCCGGCGGGTCGCTTACCACGACCATATCTCCGGAGGCCATCCGGTTTTTTGCCAGGGTGCTGTTCAGAAAAAATTTCATTTATACACCTACCGACGCGGGCGGCTTTATCAAGTCCGGTGCCGATGAGCCTGTTCCGGATTTACAGCTGCAATTTGCCTCGGTACGTATGGAACCGCACGGTGAAGGCTTGTTTACGTCTATGAAGAGTGGCTACGTGTTGCATGTATGTCACTTGCGGCCTGAAAGTCGTGGCAGCGTTAAACTTGCCAGTAATGATCCTTTTGCTGCGCCGGAAATCACCGCAAATTATTTTGAAAAAGATAAAGAACTGAATGCGCTGGTTAAAGGTGTTCGCCTTTGTCGGGACATTCTCAACCAGCCAGCGATGGCTGCATTCAATGGCGGGGAAGAGCGCCCGGGCCCGGCTGTGCAAACCGACGAGCAACTAAAAGCGTGGATAATGCAGCATGTTGAGACCGTGTATCACACCGCCGGCAGCTGCAAAATGGGCAGTGACCCGATGGCTGTGGTTGATGCGGACCTTCGGGTGCATGGGCTGGATGGACTGCGCGTGATTGATGCCTCAATTATGCCAACCATCACGGGCAGCAATATTCACGCCCCCACCGTGATGATTGCCGAAAAAGGCGCGGATAAAATCCTGCAGCATTGGGCGGGGCGCTGAGCCCCGGTTTTGTCCCAATTGCCGCATCTATGCTATACCTGTCAGCAAATCACTGCGTTTGATGCGAGGTGCTCTATGCGTTTTGTCTTCCCGTGTACCCTGTTGGCCGCTTGCGTGCTTATCACAGCGCCGGTACTGGCTAAAGACAGCCCTGAAGAATCTGCGATCGAGGCCCGCCAGGGGCTTATGCACCTGCAGGCTTACAGCCTTGGCCCGCTGATTGCCATGATCAAACGCGACAGAGACTACGATGCGGACGTTGCCCAGACAATGGCCGACAACCTGCAGAACCTGCAGAATGTGGATATTAGCAGGGCCTGGATGAAGGGCACCTCGACGGATGATTTTGATGAAACACGGGCCTTGCCCGAACTCTGGAAGAATACCGATGATCTTGCTGAAAAAGGCAAAAAGTCGGCTGATGCCATTGCGGAACTGGCGAAGGTAGCCGGTAATGGGCTGAGGGAAATGACTCCCAAGGTGAAGAGTGTTGCCGATACCTGCAAATCCTGTCACGACGACTATCGTGCAAAAGAATGATTAGCCCATCACCGTGAATGAATCACCGGATAGCTTACGCAGGGAGAAAATCTGGGACCTTGGCACGCGCTTGTGGCACTGGGCCTTCGCAGTTGCCGTTAGTCTCAGTTGGTTGTTGGGCACATTCATGTCGTTCGACAACGTGCGCTGGCACTTCTATAACGGCTACCTGATCCTGGGGTTGCTTGCTTTCCGCGTAATCTGGGGGTTGGTGGGGCCAGCCCCCGTTCGCTTTCGTAACTTCTTTCCATCGCCGGCGGGTACCTGGCGTTACCTCAAAAGCTTCTTCCGGCGCGAGCCCAGCGGCGTACCCGGCCATAGCCCATTGGGTGCGCTCTCTGTCTATGCGCTGCTACTGGCCGTGTTGGCGCAGGCCGGTAGCGGCTTGTTTATCGAATCTGAAGATTACTTTGAAAGTGCACCGCTGCACAGTGCTGCACCCAAGGCCGTGGTCAGCGTGATGAACACCATTCATCACACCATGCCGCCCTTGATCGTAGGGCTGGTGGTTCTTCACATCGTCGCCATCGGGTTCTATCTTATCTGGAAGCGGGAAAACCTGGCCGGTGCGATGGTGACCGGCTGGAAGTGGGTGCGGCGTAAGTAGCACCGGTTGATGCTCCGCAGGGCAGGTTAGTCCGGGTTTTCTTCCAGTAAATGACCAATAATGTTGCCCACCTGCATGTCGCTCATCCGGCCAAAATGATGTAGCCGTACATACCCACTCTTATCCACAATGATCAGGGTTGGAGTGCCTTCCATCTGGTAACTGGCCATGGTGCATGGAATGGGGCCTGTGTCTGAGGGTTTATCGATGGCCACCGGAAATGCAATGCGGTATTGGTGAATGAAGGCTGCCAGAGCTTTTTGTGTCATCACGTCGTGGTGCTCGAACACGGTATGCAGGCCCATAACCTGAACATCCTGCCGGGGGTAGAGTTCATTTATTGCGCCCGCTTGCGGTAACCCATGGATGACACACGCAGGGCACAGCATCTGAAACGCATGAATAACCACCACTTGCCCCTTCAGTTCTTCCAGAGAAAGCGGGGTGGGGGTGTTCAGCCAGGCGACTGTGTCCAGTGGTGGTGCCAGATGGTATTTGGGCTGGGTACTCATGGCTCTGCTCCGGTAATTTATATGTTCACTATATAACCAAGACGAGCGACGGTAAAAACTGGATAATGGCTCCCATCTGAGGCCTTGCCGGCCAAATCCTGAAACCGGGTACCTTCGTAATGGAAATCAACGTCAACTTTCTTGACAACCTTCGGATTGAAGCCAAATTTGACGACTTCACGGTTATTTCTGACCAGCCTATCCGCTACAAAGGCGATGGTTCAGCGCCTGGCCCGTTCGATTATTTTTTAGCGTCGTCGGCCATGTGTGCCGCGTATTTTGTGCGGGTTTACTGCCTGGCTCGTGACATTCCGACAGACAACATTCGCTTGTCTCAGAACAACATTGTTGACCCTGAGAACCGCTACAACCAGATTTTCAAGATTCAGGTTGAGTTGCCGGAAGATATCTCCGAGAAAGACCGCAAGGGCATTCTGCGTTCGATTGACCGGTGTACGGTAAAAAAGGTTGTGCAAACCGGCCCCGATTTCCAGATTGAAGCTGTGGAAAGCCTGGCAGAAGATGCCCAGGCGCTGCTGCTGGACAAGCCCGACGATGGCACCAGTACCTTTATACCCGGTAAAGACCTGCCGCTGGAGCAAACCATTGCCAACATGACCGCCATGCTGGCGGATCTGGGTATGAAGATTGAGATTGCCTCCTGGCGCAACATTGTTCCCCATGTGTGGTCGTTACATGCGCGCGATGCGGCCTCGCCTATGTGCTTTACCAATGGTAAGGGGTCTACCAAGGAAAGTGCCCTGTGTTCGGCGTTGGGCGAGTTTATTGAGCGCCTGAACTGTAACTTTTTCTATAACGATCAGTTTTTCGGTGAAGACATTGCGAACGCCGAGTTTGTGCATTACCCACGGGAGCGCTGGTTTAAACCCGGGCCGAATGATGAGCTACCGCCAGAGATTCTGGATGACCATTGCCTGGCTATTTATAACCCGGAGGGAGAACTCGGTGGCTCTAACCTGATTGATACCAACTCCGGCAACACAGAGCGTGGCATTTGTTCCTTGCCGTTTGTGCGCCATTCCGACGGCCAGGTGGTGTACTTCCCCAGCAATCTGATTGAAAACCTGTTTCTGAGCAACGGCATGAGTGCGGGTAATACCCTGTACGAGGCGCAGGTTCAGTGTTTGTCTGAAATCTTTGAACGGGCGGTAAAAAAGCAGATTATTCAGGAGGAGATTGCACTTCCGGATATACCTGTGGATGTTCTGGAGAAGTATCCGAATATTCTGGAAGGGGTGCGGGCGCTGGAGGCCCAGGGGTATCCGGTGCTGGTAAAAGATGCTTCGCTGGGCGGGCAGTTCCCGGTGGCTTGCGTAACTCTGATGAACCCAAAAACCTGTGGTGTGTTTGCTTCGTTTGGTGCCCATCCGTCTATGGAAGTAGCCATTGAGCGCAGCCTGACAGAGCTGATGCAGGGGCGCAGTTTTGAAGGGCTGAACGATATGCTTCCGCCTACGTTCAGCACCCCTGCCGTTACCGAGCCCAATAATTACGTGGAGCACTTTATTGATTCCAGCGGTGTGGTTTCCTGGCGCTTTTTCAGCGCCCGGGCAGATTATGAGTTCCACGAGTGGGATTTCTCCGGCACGAACGAGGAAGAGGCGGCCTGCCTGTTCGGTATTCTCGAAGCCATGGGGCACGAGGTGTACACCACCGTTTATGATGATCTGGGCGCGAATGTCTGCCGCATGCTGGTGCCGGGGTACTCCGAGGTGTACGAGGTAGAAGATCTGATCTGGGATAACACCAACCGGGCCCTGGATTACCGCGAAGATATTCTGAACCTGCACCGGCTGAACGATGATCAGCTGGCCGCTTTGCTGGAGCGCCTGGAAGACAGCCAGATAGACGATTACACCGATATCATCACCCTGATTGGTATTGAATTTGATGAAAATACCGTTTGGGGGCAGCTCACCATTCTTGAACTGAAGCTGTTGATTAATCTGGCACTTCAGCAGTACGAAGATGCCCTGGACCGGGTAGACACGTTTATTCAGTTTAACGACAACACAGTCGAGCGCGAGCTGTTCTACCGTGCCATGAACGCGGTGCTGGAAATTACGCTTGATGACGAGCTGGAGTTAGATGATTACCTGGTCAACCTTCGGCGCATGTTTGGTGATCAGACCATGGATGCCGTGGTGGGCTCGGTAGATGGCAGTGTGCGTTTTTATGGCCTGACCCCAACCAACATGCAGTTGGAAGGTCTGGATAAGCACCTTCGCCTGATTGAAAGCTATAAAAAACTGCACTCTGCCCGCGCAGCCGCTTACCAGCTCAGGAGCCAGACAGCATGAGTTTTCCCCTGATTAGTACAGACTGGTTACTGGAGAACCTGGATACAGACAATCTGGTTATTCTTGATGCCAGCATGCGTAAGGTGGTCGGGAAAGAGCCTGTTGTGTATGACCGGCCGGCGTTTATTCCCGGTGCCAGGGTGTTTGATCTGGAACAGGTTTTCTGTGATCCGGACCCTGACAAAGTGCATGGTTTTCCAACCGAAGAGCAGTTCACGCGGGAGGCTCGGAAGCTGGGAATTAATGCGGATAGCACCGTGATTATTTACGACAACCAGGGCATTTATTCCGCGCCAAGAGCCTGGTGGATTTTTCAGGCAATGGGGCATGATAAATCGTTTGTTCTGGATGGTGGCCTGCCAGAGTGGCTGGCGGAAGATAAGCCTGTTGTTTCCCACCCGGCGCCGGGTGCGGCTGAACCGGGAACTATTCAGGGCAAGCTTCGCACGGGGGCGGTTTGTGATTCCGGTTACCTGCTGAAGCAACTCGAAGCCGGGCAGGTAACGGCTATGGATGCCCGCTCTTCGGCACGGTTCAGCGGTACGGCTCCAGAGCCCAGAGATGGTGTCCGTAGCGGGCACATTCCTGGCTCACGGAACCTGCCGTTTGCGCAAGTGCTGGATGAACACAGGTTCAAAAGTGCCGAAGCGCTAAAAGCGGTGTTTGCAGAGGCTTTGCCATCGCACAACCAGCAAGTGGTGTTCTCCTGCGGCTCTGGCATTACGGCGTGCATTATTTTGATGGCTGCGGTGATTGCGGGCCATGAAAATACCGTGCTGTACGATGGCTCCTGGGCCGACTGGGGCAGCAACCATGCGCTGCCAGTGGCAACCTGAGGGCGTTTTCTCTGACGGTGGGCGATTGGTTGAGTGCAGGGAACGAAAAAGGGAGCCGACGGGCTCCCTTCTTTATTAAGGCTTGATAAATACGCCCTTGTTCATGCGCTCTTGCGGCGACGTATTCCCACAAGACCCATCAGGCCCAGCCCCAGAAGAGAAAGGGTGCCTGGCTCGGGAACAGACACTGCAGAGGTGTTGAAGTTATCGAAACCCAGGCCAACACCGTGTGTTTTGCTACCTGTGAATACGAACTCAAGGCGGTTGAATTCAAAACCACTGAGCTGGAAGTTCCAGGGGAGCCCGTTCAGTGAACCTGGGCCTGTGGTTGTACCGACGGGGCTAAGTACAGAACCCACCTTGGTCGCCCCGTTGAATGCCTGAACGTCCCACTGTTCAGTACCTTGTGAATTATTGCCGTCGATATCCAGAATATCCCCTGAGGCGGCATTCACCATCGAATCATAAATAACGGTTAGATAAACACCCTGGCCGCCACGGGTTGACACCTGCCCACCGCTACGCAGAAACCAGTCACCCTGGCTGGCAGAAGTTGGCGCAGGGTCGTCGTTAACGTGGGTGCTGTCATTCACATAACCATGGGGAGCTGCATCCGCTTCACCGGAGGCTTCCATATAGGCGCCGGTAAACGTAACCCCGTGGCTGCTTTGATACTGGGTTGTTACTGAATCGTTATCGTTAATGCCCAGAGTTGTGGCATCTTCGAAATCGATAAGCCCGGCTGAGGCAGGCCCCGCGACGGCTATAGCCGCGGCTGCAAGAATAATGTGGCGAGTTTTCATAATGTGAAACCTGTGCTTTTGTTTGTGTGTGCCGTGGATGTGGGCATAAAACACGCCAAAAAATCATAGTGGATATATATCAAAAACCTGCGAGCACTGGTGAATCGAAATATATTAAAAGTGTAAAAAAAATGGACGGCGTTGGGGCATGCTCCTCCGTGCTCTACCGCCCGGATTTGCGTCTGATCTGTGTGGCGTTATCCGGTACTCAGTAGCTTATTGACCATGTGCACATACAGAGGTGCTATGGGGAGTGCTTATGCATGGAGCGAAAGTGTTTAACCGTTCGGGCTCAGCTATTAAGGAGGGTGTGTGAGCGAGCAAGGCATGTTCAGCGCCTCGCAACCCGGCCTGTTTGCCGATCTCTACGAGCTGACGATGGCTCGTGCCTACCGCGCCCGCGGTATGTCCGGGCGGGCGTTGTTCAGCCTGCACTTTCGGCATCTGCCGCCCAATCGCAACTTTCTTCTGGCCTGCGGCCAGACATACCTGGCACAGCTGATCAGTGAACTGCGCTTTCCGGATGAGCAGGTAGACTACCTGGCCAGCATGGACCAGTTTGATGCCGAATTTCTGGATTGGTTGCGCGCCTTCCGCTTCAGTGGCGATATCCGGGCTTTACCGGAAGGTACGCCGGTATTTCCCCATGAACCGCTGATTGAAGTAGAGGCACCCATTGCCGAAGCGCAGCTTCTGGAAACCCTGGCC
>CAYUTG010000067.1:0-3573 GCA_964447555.1 uncultured Marinobacter sp. | reverse complement strand
GGCGGCGAGGCGCTTTTACACACAGTGATGGAGAGCGGCCGGTTACTGTCAGAACCGCCAGACCCAGGTGAGAGCCGGGACAAGCTTCGGGAGGTGCTTTCGCGTATGCCACCGGATTTACTGAAGCCAGAGGGCGCCACCATGGAGTACCCGGTAACCATCAGCAAGAAGCTGGAAGCTTTGCATCAGAAGGCGCTCGACAAAGTGTCAGAGTGAGTGGAGAGTTGTATGGCTGATAGCTTCGGCTCCGCAACCCCTGTGTAATGTGTCCTGGCCTGTTATTCCCTCCGCTTCAGTTCTTCCAGAAACCGCTGAATACGCTCCGCATTGGTGCCGATATCGCTTTTTCCAATCCTTGAGGCGGAGCGCATATCTACCCGTACTCCATGCGCGGTTTCTGTCATACGAATCACCACGTCATCCTTGAAGCCAAACCAGCGCGTGGTTGCGGTGGCTTCGATGGTGTTATCGGTGGTTGCGGCGATGTCCCAGCCTCGTGCCTGCACCGTGGCTTCTGCAACTTTCATGGCGTTACTGAGCGATGTGTCGAGTGTGATGGGCTTTAGCTCCGGGTAGGCCGCTTTTTGCTGGCGTGCGGTTTCAGCTCCTGGATATTTCACCTCATTAGGAGCTTTCTTGCGGGCGTCTGCCAAAGCCCTGAACGCGGGCGGGTGTGCGGTGTCGGTTGTAATATCGTGAATTGGCGGTACGCTCTGGGCCTGTCGTTTCATCTGCATGGGCATGGCAATTACGGCTACTACTGCGGCACTCACCAGCACGCCCACCAGGGCTGGCCGCCACCGGCGGAGAATTCCGCTGACAATCAGTGTTATCAGCCCCAGAACTGCAGCCCCTATGGCCAGTTGTGCGCCCTGGCGCAGCCAAGTAAACGAGGTTCCCAGGGTTATCCATTCTGCCCTGTAAGCCGGCCCGGCAGTACCTACCAGCACAGCTGAGATTAGTAGCAAAATAACACCAAGCCATGCGGCAAACAGCGGCCATTTCCCGCCCCGGACGGGCGACTTTGTTTTGTGAACCATGTTATTTCCCAGTATTGGCTATGAGGGGGAATACTCT
This sequence comes from uncultured Marinobacter sp., assembly GCA_964447555.1. Lineage (GTDB taxonomy): Bacteria > Pseudomonadota > Gammaproteobacteria > Pseudomonadales > Oleiphilaceae > Marinobacter. Next base: position 2,496 of record CAYUTG010000067.1, on the reverse strand, counting down.
ACTGTAACAGGTACGAATGTTTGTTTAACTCCGATCATTCAAGGTGCCCGGCCAACGGGCTGCCCAGGCAACAAGCGCCACGCCTTTGCTTTCCGGTTTGGGTTTGCGTCTTTCCTATGCGGCGTTATCCTGTATTGAGCGGTTTGGCAGATCAAACCGGAGCCTTGTGCGTACAGTAAGACGTTCTTTATCGCCAAGAGGTTGCACCCCCAAAAAGGATGAAGCGCCATGAATGATAAAAAGAAGTTGACGACCAACGCCGGATGCCCGGTCGCACACAACCAAGATGTAATGACGGCCGGTCCGCGCGGGCCTCAACTACTTCAGGATGTCTGGTTTCTGGAAAAGCTGGCTCATTTTGACAGAGAGGTCATTCCTGAGCGACGAATGCACGCCAAGGGTTCAGGAGCCTACGGAACCTTCACCGTTACTCACGACATCACCAAATACACAAGGGCAAAAATATTCTCGGAAATTGGCAAGAAAACCGAGATGTTTGCACGGTTTACAACCGTGGCTGGCGAGCGTGGGGCGGCAGATGCCGAGCGTGATATCCGGGGGTTTGCGCTGAAGTTCTATACCGAGGAGGGAAACTGGGACCTTGTCGGCAATAACACACCGGTATTCTTCCTTCGTGATCCGCTGAAATTTCCCGACCTGAATCATGCTGTAAAGCGTGACCCGCGCACGAACATGCGCAGTGCAACGAACAACTGGGATTTCTGGACGTCGCTGCCAGAGGCGCTTCATCAGGTCACTATTGTTATGAGTGACAGGGGCATTCCGGCGTCTTATCGGCATATGCACGGGTTTGGCAGCCATACCTTCAGCTTTATCAACGCCGCTAACGAGCGCCACTGGGTAAAATTCCATCTTAAGTGCCAGCAGGGAATCAAAAACCTGAGTGATGCCGAGGCTGAAGCGGTGGTGGGCAAGGACCGTGAGAGCCATCAGCGAGACCTTTACGAAAGTCTCGAGAGCGGCGACTTCCCGAAATGGACAATGTATGTTCAGATTATGCCGGAGAAAGATGCGGCAACCGTTCCATACAACCCGTTTGATCTCACCAAGGTCTGGCCACATAAAGATTATCCGCTCATCGAAGTAGGGGTTATGGAGCTGAACAGAAACCCCGAAAACTTTTTTGCCGAAGTGGAGCAGTCTGCGTTCAACCCGGCCAGCATTGTTCCCGGTATTGGTTTTTCACCGGACAAAATGCTGCAGGGGCGTTTGTTCTCCTACGGTGATGCACAGCGTTATCGCCTTGGGGTGAACCACCACCTGATTCCGGTGAATGCGCCGCGCTGCCCGGTACACAGTTACCACCGGGATGGTGCCATGCGGGTTGATGGCAACCACGGCAGTACACTTGGCTATGAGCCGAACAGTTATGGCGAGTGGCAAGAGCAACCGGATTTCAGCGATCCGCCTCTTGAGTTATCTGGTGCAGCAGCTCACTGGGACCACCGGGAAGATACGGATTATTACTCGCAACCGGGTGCTCTCTTTCGTTTGATGACGCCGGAGAAACAACAGTTGTTGTTTGAAAACACCGCCCGGGCTATTGACGGAGTGCCTGAGCACATCCAGATTCGCCATATCAGCAACTGCCTTAAGGCAGACCCGGACTATGGCGCCGGTATTGCGAAGGCTTTGGGCATTGCACTGAGTAAAGTGCCTGAGTAGCTGAACTGACAACCCAGGCAGGCCCGCTCGTGAGTTGTTGCGTCAGGTGCCCCTGCATTGACCTTTTGACAATCACGGCGGGCACATTCACGAATGCTCTCATATCTATCAGGGTTCACTTTAGGCTTTTCGCTCATTCTTGCCATTGGCGCCCAGAATGCGTTTGTTCTGAAGCAGGGGCTGAAAAAACAGCATGTATTTCTGGTTTGCAGCCTTTGTGCAGTCTCGGATGCCGTATTGATTTCACTCGGCGTGTCCGGATTTGGTGAGGTGGTCAGCCGGTTTCCGTCGGTGGAGATAATAGCCAGGTATGCAGGCGCTGCATTTCTGGGCGTTTATGCATTGAAAAGCTTTGTTTCCTCGTTCAGAAATTCGCACACCCTGACGCCTTCCGGGGAGGTGCCGGCATCGGCATTAATCACGGCCGCCATGTGTCTCGCGTTCACCTGGTTAAACCCCCACGTTTACCTTGATACCTTCATGCTGTTGGGTGCTATCTCAACAAAATATGAAGCCACGAAACTACAGTTTGGCCTTGGAGCCATCTCGGCATCGTTTATATTTTTCTTCGGCCTGGGGTATGGGGCCAGAGTGCTGATTCCGTTTTTCCAGAAGCCGGTTTCATGGAAGGTTCTGGAATTTGTTATTGGCCTCATCATGCTGACAATCGCCGGGTCTCTGGTATTCGCCTGACAGGCATTTTTTCTTACTCTTCTACTCCTAAAGTTTACCTTTACGTAAAGTGAAGCCTATGCTAAACCTTCACACGTGCACTTAATTATAAAAACAGCAGGAGCCGATGATGAGCCT
>CAYUTG010000066.1:0-13151 GCA_964447555.1 uncultured Marinobacter sp. | reverse complement strand
TGGCACCGGCCTGTCTCTCACACATGAATTACTGCATGCTCAGAAACTACCAGCCCAAGCCATTGCTGAAAAAGCACTTAACGGTGATGAGCCAGCCTCGGAAACGCTGAACCTGTACCTTGATCACCTGGCCTGTGGTCTTGCGGCGGTGATTAATGTTTTGGACCCGGACATTATTGTGCTCGGTGGTGGCATGAGCAACATTGAAAACATTTACCGGGAACTGCCGGAAAAGTTAGCTGGGTACGTGTTCGGTGGAGAGTGCGGAACGCCCGTGGTGAAGGCTGTTCATGAGGATTCCAGCGGGGTCAGGGGAGCCGCCTGGTTGGCGAGCCCGGTCCTCTTGCCCGAATAATCTGAACCACCCACAACAGCCCGTTCATCAGGGGGGGTAATAGCCGGAGTAGCCAACTGCCAAGGTAAAGCACCGGAATCAGCAGCAGAAACCAGCCTGCAAACTGTACTGCCAGTTCAGGAAGGTCGAGCACACTGGCAATCCCTGAGAACAGGTCGCTGATCAGGCTGGGGTGTGCAATGACAAGGTAACCCGCGGCAACAATCGCGGGCCATTTGGCATATCTGGCGCTCCTGAGCACCATGCGCCCGCTCTGGCTGATTCGGGCGGCCAGGACGGCTGAGCGGGTGCCCCGGCTGGCTCCCTTGGTACTCGCTGCAGCCGCTCGCCCTGCACGAAGTAACTTAAAGGCACTGGCAAACACGAGTACATCAACCGATGCCCAGCCGATGTCACTGGCAGTGATGTCACTATCCCCGCGGTATTGTGTTTCAAGTTTCCGAATACCGCTGGCGAAAAACTGATTCAAGCCTTCCAGCACGCGTTCTGTGGCAATCCACTGGGTTTTTCCGTGGGCATCCACAATAAACTGCCCGATAAAGTCGTGGCCTTCGGTGTGTATAAAGTTAACTGCATACCAGCCGCGTTCTTCCATAGAAAGCCCCCGGTGCCGGGGTGTGCCTTTTCGTCTGGAATCTGACTCTTCAGGAGAATTTGAGAAAAACTGTTTAAGTGACTGATATTTTTTGGCGCTCCAGTCCATTAGTTCAATGCTGCTGACCGGATGAATCATGAAGTAATGGATGGGCGGTACAGCGTTATCACCGTACCGTTTTATAATTTCCTGAAATTCCGGTTCTGTGCCGTACAGTTTCAGCACCCGGCGAGTCATAATGGGGTAGCGAATGAGGGCTGCCTGCGCTTTTAGCAGCAATACCGGGTCACTTGAGAAATCCAGGAGTATCGCCTTGATTTCGATAGGTTCGTCTTCAACTCCCGGAAGTCCATCCAAAACCGCGTTGGCCTGAATCTGTATCAGCTTCTGTTCCACAGGAACCGGATTGGCCAGCAGGCTGATCACAATTGCCAGCAGCAGGGCTGCACTACAAATCAGACCTGACCTTTTCAACGTATTCCTCGCTTTTAGCAGGGCAGGAACAGGTTTAGGGTACTGTTCATGGTGGTTACGGCACCCTGACCACCCATTCCGGGAGTGTGAATTGCTTGTCTGTCAGCGATGTTAACAAGCGACAGCTTACAGAGATAAACCATACTCGAGATCAGTGGTAGTTTCCCTCATATCACGCTCTGGCTTTTGCAAAACCACAATAAATGTCACAGAATTATTAGTACAGTCTGGTTTAAAAATGCCGGACCGGATTTGGTTAGCGCCTTCTGAGACAGAAAAGGAGGTTTCTTATGTCAGATTCGAATCTTCAGGAAAAACAACCGTCTACAGGCTCGCAGTCCATGGACAGTGTGATAGCGGATGTGCTCGCTAAAGCAGACGTTGTCATCAACGGCTCCCGACCCTGGGACATTCAGATTTACCACCCCGACACAGTTTCCCGCGTGGCAAGCCAGCGTTCGCTGGGGCTGGGTGAGTCTTATATGGACGGCTGGTGGGACTGTGAAGCACTGGACGAGTTTTTCTTTCGCATTCTGCGGGCAGGCGCAGATGGCATCGCCAAGAATCACCTTACGCTCACCTTTCAGTGGCTGATGTTCATCTTGCAGAATCGCCAAAGCACACAGCGTGCTCCACAAGTAGCCCGGCAACATTATGACCTGGGTAACCGGCTTTTCGAGTTGATGCTGGGGCGCACTATGGCGTATAGCTGTGGCTACTGGAAAGAGGCGGGCACGCTGGATGAGGCGCAAGATGCCAAGCTGGATCTGGTGTGCCGCAAACTCGACCTGAAGCCGGGTATGACACTGCTGGATATCGGCTGCGGCTGGGGTAGTCTGCTGGAGTATGCTGCCAGACACTATGGTGTTACCGGAACCGGGGTCACGCTTTCCAGAGAGCAGGTGGACGCTGCGCGGGAGCGTTGTAAGGACCTACCTGTAGACATACTGCTTGAGGATTATCGGGACCTGAGTGGGAAGTTTGATCGTATAGCCTCTGTTGGTATGTTTGAGCATGTGGGGCGTCGAAATTACGACACATTTATGAGGACTTCCGCTCAGTTGCTGCAAGACGACGGCCTGATGCTACTGCACTGTATTGGTGAAAACGAGAGTACCACGGAGCACGATCCCTGGATTGAAAAGTACATATTCCCGAACGGCGAGTTGCCGTCTATCAAACAGATTGCTGAAGTTGTTGAAGGCCGGTTCGTGGTGGAAGACATGCACAACTTCGGGCCAGACTACGCTCGCACACTGACCGCATGGGATGCCAATTTTCAGCGCCACTGGCCTGAACTGAAAGCGGACTACGATGAGCGTTTTTACCGGATGTGGCGTTATTATCTGAATATCTGCGCTGGTGCGTTCCGTGCGCGGGATACTCAGCTCTGGCAATGGGTGCTTTCGAAGCCCGCACAGCGAAATGAGAGCTACCGGGCTCCGCGTTAGACGAACCATTGGTTGATTGTGCTTTCCAGAACCGGAGGCCGGTTGTTAACATTCCGGATTCTGGAAAGACTACTTGTGATCAGTTCCGCTTTTTCTTAACATGTATACAGCATGTTCTTTATCTGTCTGGGCGAATGTTATGACGATGAATGCCGAAATTACCCCTGAGGCCCGGGAATATCTGTTAAATCTTCTTGAGAAACAGAACACCCCCGGCATGTCTGTGCGGATTTTTGTTGAAAAAGCCGGCACGCCAAAGGCTGAGACCTGCATGGCGTATTGCCCGCCAGGTGAACAGAACCCTGCCGATGCGCTGGAAACGTTTGATGATCTTCAGGTGTATTTTGATGCAGCCAGTCTGCCGTACCTGCAGGATATAAAAATTGACCTTGGTAAAACCGGTCGCTGGGAAACGCTGACAATTTCTGCACCCAATGCCAAGAAATCCGCAGAGCCCTCAAGGGATCTTGTTCTGCCGGTTGAGTGCACCGGGCTGAGAGTACCCCATGGTAACCCGGTGACGCTTCCCGCAGGTGGAAAAGCGACCATTACACAGGCACTTGGCGGTAGCTACACAATTAATTATGAAGGAAATCTGTATCGCCTTGACCCGGAGCAGGCCAAAAAAGTAGGCCTGAACCCGAATGTGCTTATGTTTGAACCGCCCGAAGACGGTTCCATCAGCGAAGAGCAGTGCTACGAGGCCATGAGGCAGGTGTACGACCCCGAAATCCCGGTGAACGTCGTTAGTCTGGGCCTGGTGTACAAGCTGGAGATCAATCAGGAAACCAAGACAGTCAATGTGGAAATGACACTGACGTCTCCGGGGTGTGGCATGGGCTCGGTCATTTCTGCAGACCTTAAGGAGAAACTCTCTCAGGTTCCTCACGTTGAACAGAGTGAAGTTGAGATTGTTTTTGATCCTCCCTGGTCTTACGACATGCTGAGTGAAGAAGGGCGTCTGGAACTGGGCCTGATCTGATTACGGCAGTTATATCGGGGTTACCGGCTACTTCGGATAGCCGGTAATCTGGCGGATTTTCCGGTACAGAGGTTGGAGCTGAGGGTACATTTTCAGATAAACCTCTGAATATAGGCGTTCGTACAGGGCCCGCGTTTCGGGTTGGGGGTAGAAAACATCGCCTACCCGTGTCATCTTCGCGACCGCCGTTTCGAAATCCGGATGCAACCCAACGCCAACGGCGGCATCGATAGCGGCACCAAGCCCGGAGGTTTCGTAGGTGTGCGGGCGTTCTGCCGGTAACCCAAAGACATCGGCCGTCAGTTGCATGGCTGCATCACTCTGAGAGCCGCCTCCTGCTACGCGCAGAGTCCTGATTTTTACGCGGCTGCGCCTTTCGATTTTTTCTTTTCCTTCCCGCAATGCGTAGGCCAGACCTTCCAGAATGGCCCGGTAAATGTGAGAGCGGGTATGCACATCGCCAAAGCCAATAATAGAGCCCTTGGCTTCGGGGCCGGGCTGTTTTACGCCCGGTGACCAGTAGGGTTGCAGCATAAGCCCCATGGAGCCAGCCGGAACAGATTGCACCAGCTCATCAAACAGTGCTTCGGGCTCAATATTCCGTTGCTCTGCTATTTTGCGCTCGCGCAGCCCAAATTCACGCTTGAACCAGCTCACCATCCAGAAACCACGGTAAATCATGACTTCGGTTGAAAAGTGCCCGGGCAGGGCAGATGGGTAGGGCGGCATTAACCGTACCGGCTCTACATACCGGCTGTTGGTGGTATTAATGGTCGCGGTGGTGCCGTAACTCATACAGCCGATATCTGGCGTTAAACCGCCTGAGCCGAGTATTTCGCACGCTTTGTCTGATGCTGCAGCAATGACCGGCACACCTGCTGCAAGCCCAAGGTGGGCTGCAGCTTCCGCGGTAAGCTCGCCGATTTTCTGTCCTGGTTCTACTAACTCCGGCAGCATGTCTCTGCGAACCGGCATGAGCTGCCATTTGTAATCCCGGGGGCCGGCCCACTTATGCTTCCGGTAATCAAAGGGAATGTATCCCACCTGGCCGCCGGTCGAATCCCGGAACTGGCCGGTTAGCCGGTAATTCAGATAACCAGAGAGCAGCAGAAAGTGTCGGGTTTTACGCCAGACGTCTGGCTGGTTCTGAGCTATCCAGTTGGCCTGGGTGTTTTCACGGAAGCGGTTAATGGTGTCTTCGAGCCTTGCCAGCCGGAACAGCCAGCCCCAGGGGCCTTTTACGGGCGCGTCTGTTTGTGCGTGCCGCTGATCAAGCCAGATAATCGCCGGGCGCAGAGGAATTCCATGTTTGTCCAGATTAATCACGGTGCCACGTTGAGTGGTTACCGTTGTGGCTACTACCTGTTCGGGGCGGGCATCGGTGGTACTCCAGAGCTGCTGGCAGGCTTTCCCAAGGCTGTCCCAGAAGTAGTCCGGGTGCTGCTCTGCCCAGCCTGGTTGTTCGGAAAAATATGGCTCAATCTCCTGTTTACCCTTGCCGACCAGATTGCCTTTTGCATCGAAGAGCAGGGCGCGGACACTCTGAGTGCCATTATCAATCGCAAGGATCAGGGGCTCAGTTGTCACGGCCAGACACTCCGGATGGTAACGAGTAGGCACGGTGACGAATGTCCAGGTATCGTTGCACTTCGTCATTCCACTGGTCATCACTCCAGCCCAGCAAGGGCTGGCAGTGGGTTTTCAATTGTGGGAGCAGGGCTGCCGCACCATCATGCACCACAAGGCCAAGCCGGGTGCGCCTGAGCATCAGATCATCAAGGTGTTGAATATCTTCGTGCTGGCAGGCCCAGGCAAGCTCCGCCCAGGTTAGGTCATAGCCCTGGGTAACCCTGGTACCGGGCACGGCCGGGTCGGTATCAAGCACCTGCTCCAGCTCTGGCCCGTAGTAGCCTTTCAGGCGGTGCCAGGTCAGGTGGGAAAGGTAGTCGGGGCGGCTAAGGTTTGGTGCAGCGCTGAACACAGGCAGGGTTTTATCACGCAACTGCGCAGTAGCCGTGCGTTTACTCAGGCCTCGCTCCAGTGCTTCCCGGGCGATCAGGCGGAACGTTGTCAGCTTGCCGCCTGCCACACTGATCAGGCCGTCATGTTCCTGAAATGCGTGTTCCCGGTTTTCTTTTGACGGGGCCTTTCCTGTGCCATCCGTAATAACAGGGCGCACGCCCGCCCAGGTAGAAATGATGTCTGCCTGCGTGATGCCTGTTTCAGGAAACAACTGGCTGGCGATGCGAAGCAGATAATCCACTTCAGGGCCGGATATCGCAGGCTCAAGGTTGATATCTTCAGCATGGTCCAGATCCGTTGTGCCCAGCACCGTGGTTCCCTGCCAGGGAAAGGCAAAGACCGGGCGTTTGTCGGCCGGGTGCAGCAGGGAGACAGAACATGAGACCGGCAGGCGCTTCCAGGGAAGAACCAGATGACTTCCACGGAGTGGGCGAATGGTCATGGTGCCGTCAGTGCCGGAGGCAGACTGAACCTTGTCTGCCCAGACACCGGTCGCATTGACTACCAGAGGCGCTGACACCGTAAATGAGGTGTCGTCCTCCTCAGTCTGGAGTTGCACACCGGAGACCCGGTTTTTCCTGTGTACTACCTTCTGTGCTTTGACGTAGTTTAGGCAAAACGCGCCATCGCGCCTGGCTTCGGCTATAAGCCGCTGTACCAGCCGGGCGTCGTCTGTCACGGCATCGGTGAAACCGCTGGCCCCGGCCAGACCGTCCGTCGCAAGGCCGGGCACCCAGTGCAGGGTGTCTGCAGGTTTCAGGTTCTGGCGTGAGCGGGTTCGCGCAATCCAGTCGTAAATCCGAAGCAGTAATTGAAACAGCCGTGGCCCGGGGAACTGGTGCCGGAAGTGCGGCATAATGAATCTCAGTGGGTCGATCAGCCCGGGTGCCTCGTTCATTAGGCGCTGGCGCTCGCGCACGGCATCACGGGTAAGGTCATACTGGCCACTGCCAAGGTAACGCAGCCCGCCATGTACCATTTTGGAGGATCGGCTGGAGGTTCCCCAGGCGAAGTCTTTTTGCTCCACCAGCAGAGTTCTCAGCCCGCTGCCGGCTGCCTCGCGAGCCACGCCGGCACCGGTAATGCCACCACCAATCACAATAACGTCAAACGTTCTGTTTCCGGCTTTCAGATCTGCCAGCGTTTTTTGCCGTCGGGTGACCATAGTCACTTCACCAGCGTTTCTGGATTTAACAGAGCGTCGGGATCAAACGTCTCGCACAGAGAGCGGATAGCCAGCATGCCCAGTTCGCCCTTCTCAACAGGCAGGAACGGCGCATGGTCTTTACCAACACCGTGCTGATGGCTGATGGTGCCACCGTTATTTACGATCAGCTCTGAGGTGCTGTTTTTGAGGTGCTTCCAGCGAGCCAGGGTTTCCTCATAACTGTCAGCCACCCGGAACACGTAGGTTGTGTAGATACTGCAGCCCTGACCATAAAAGTGTGAAAGGTGCGTGAATACGTGGGTTGATTCCTGCTTGTCACCTAACGCACTGCGCAGGTTGCCTTCCATCAGTTCCAGAAGGTTATCAACATTGTCCCAGTCGGTGGCGGTTTCCAGCGTGTCCACTGCATAGCCCATCTTCCAGAGTGCTTCACGAAGATAGGGCATGGTGAACCGCTTTTCGGCCCATTTGTCGCCAAGCCTGGTGCCGGTATAAACGCCTTTGTATTTTGAGCAGATCTTGCGAACCTGTTGCAGGCTGCTGCTGCATTGCTGGCGGGTTCCGGTTACTCCGAAGGTCATCATGCATTTTCCGGTGCCGGCACCTCGAAGCGAAAGAAAGCGCTCAAGCAGGCTTATCAGTCCCGGGTGCCCGGCCAGCGCCAGTTGGGTTTCGGTTTCAATGGCATTGCTCAGGCGCAACATGGAGAGCTGAGTACGATTCTGAACGATTTTCCGGCAGGCGGTGCGGGCCTGGTCCCAGCTTGGGAAAAACACCACGTGGAAGCTTTCTTTTTCAGGCAGGCGGGTAACACGAACTTTTACCTCGGTGATCAGCCCAAGGCGGCCTTCGGAACCCAGCACCATTTCCCGTATATCCGGCCCCGCGCTTGACGCCGGAATGGTTGGCAGGTTCAGGGTGCCTTTCAGGGTTTCCATTCGCCCGCCGGCAAATAATTGCTCAATACGACCATAACGAAGCGACTGCTGGCCACTGGACCGCGAGGCAACCCAGCCACCGATGGTGGAAAGCTCAAACGACTGGGGAAAGTGCCCAAGTGTGTAACCATGCACACGAAGCTGAGATTCCACCAGCGGCCCGGGCGTGCCCGCGCCGAATGTGGCCACCTGGCTCTCTCTGTCCAGATCGAGCAACTGGTTCATGGCCCCCATGTCAACGGTTAATACGGGTTTGTCTGTGTGTATGGGGTTGATATGGCCGGCAACACTGGTGCCGCCACCGTAAGGAATGACCAGAATGTTGTGTTGCTTTGCATAGTGAAGAAGCTTCTGCACATCACGGTTAGACCGAGGCTGTGCCACGCCATCCGGGAAAACCCCGTAGTCTCCGCTACGCATGGCCAGCCAGTCTGCCAGGCTCTGGCCACGGGCGTGTCTGGCACGGGTTTCGGGGGTTGTGTCAATTAGTGCCTGAACATCCGTATCGGTGGGAAGGCGGGCTTCTGGCACTGATGCACACACAGAGGCTAACGATGCATCGGTAAGCGGTGTTGCGGTGCCAACACGCTCAGCAAGGAAAGACTGGCCCTGTTCGGGTAATTCCAGGTTAAACGTTTCATCGCCCCAGCCGTTCCAGCGTCGCATCAGGTTACTCCTGTGTTTTTGAATGTTGTTTTGTAGTGGTGGGCGGTTATTCTAAGGTGTTTCCGGTGCAATGCTATGTCGGTTAGCGTCAGCGGCAATGTCATTTACCGCCACATCAAACAGCCTATTGGCCACGCAGTGATTCATTCAGCCGGCCGTTCAGTTCCTGCCAGCGCGACAGCTTCTGAGCCTCTCCGATCCGCTTGTCTGCGCCGGACGATTTGTTTAACCATAACCCTTCGCCATTGAAGCTGTAGACTGGTTCAAGATCAGTACGTTGGGAGGCAGGTTTAATGTCATTTATAAGGTTGTCAAGAATCAGCGGATCGGCATCCGGTTGTGGGTACCAGGCCAGTACCATGTGAGCCTGGTTCAGCCTCAGGGCTTTCACGTAGACGATGCGAAGCTGGTCATCGGGCACGCCCATGGATCTCAGTGTCAGGTACTTGGCAATGGAAAAATCTTCACAGTCACCACCGTTGGTTGTCAGCAGCTCAACCGGGGTCGCCCAGTAGTCTTCCTCACCCCAGTGCTCAATATCACTGACAAAGTTCACCTGATTGAAGAAGGAGTTCACCATGCGGAGTTGGCGGCTTACCGGGGCGTTGATAGCAAGCCTGTGCAACCGTTGCCAGTTTTCCAGGCGCTGATGGGCTTCGGTGCCAAAGGTTTCCTGAACATAGGCCATCAGGCGGTCACTGAGTTCAAGTGTTCCACCCAGTGCGACGCACAACAATAGCGCAGGCAGTAAAACGGAACGGCGGCCTGGTGAGGTTGCAGCAGCCGTTAGCATGACAAGCCTCAGTTATTTGTCCGCAGGCGTTCCCTGAGCTGCTCAAGGCGCTTACGGATTTCTTCACGGCGCTGAGCTTCCCCTGCCGGGGCAGCCCGTGTCGGTGTGGGCGAAGACGTTGGTTGGCTGCGGGCGGATTGCCGGGGCGGGGAACGCTGCGGTTCCGCCGCAACAGACACACCGGAACGGTCATCTTCTTCCGGAAAGAAGAGGTTTTCAAGTTTGCCCTGGCGCTCAATGATCACCCGGTTTGGGTACACAGAGCGTAAGGTTGCGTTGCCCGGCAACTCATCGCCCACCAGGTAGGCTTCGGTGTTATTTTTGTTGTCTTCGATGAGTGCGCTGCCCGGGAACTCACCATCGGCGGCCAGTACGCCCCGCAGATACAGGCGCAGGTTTGTTTCCGGCAGGTTCTCTGTATCAGCCTGGGGGCTGTTTTCCGTGCTTGTAGCGGCCCCGAACAGGTCAAGAGAGGCCAGATTGACGTTCGGAACTTTGACGTTAGAGGGCAGAGCCCGGTTGGCGGACGACACGTTGGTACCAAGGGTCTGGTGGCTTTCCGTATACCAGAAACTATAACCCTGCCAGGCTGTCACACCCAGCATGGCGGCCCCGGTTACGATGGTCAGCAGAAGTGGGAGCCGTTTGTTGTATAAGAGCATTGATCATCCTGAATGCAATTGGGTGGGCGGTGAAAAAGCCCACAGGTTATCAGACTGCGCGGTTTTATTGGCAGTATAGTGTATAGAGTTGTTCAGCGGGTCCATATCCTGTGGTAGCCTTCCTGAATTGATTGAATAAAAAAGAATTTCATGACGAGGACACCCTTGACCACAGAAACCGAACTTCAGCAGCAGGATGCTCCGCTGGGCCGTCTTCCATTCACCTTTGCCAGGCGTAACGGCGTTATTCTTACGCGTTCCGAAGATGGCAGCCCCGTATTGCTGATCCGGCCGGGCGCTTCACATTCTGCTGTAGCGGAAGCCAATCGCATCAGTGGTGGCCAGGCCAGGTTTTCCACCATCGACCCTGATCGTTTTGATCACGCCCTGAATGCGGCTTATCAGAACGATTCAGCAGAAGCCATGCAGATGGTTGAAGGCATTGGCGACGACATGGACCTGGCGTCTCTCGCCGATTCCGTGCCGGAAACTGAAGACCTGCTTGAGCAGGAAGATGACGCGCCTATTATCCGGCTGATTAACGCCATACTTACAGAGGCGGTAAAAACCAGTGCGTCTGATGTTCATATTGAAACCTATGAGAAGCGGCTGGTTGTCCGCTTCCGGGTAGATGGTGTGCTTCGGGAAGTTGTCCAGCCCAAACGGGCGTTGGCTCCGCTGCTGGTGTCCCGCATCAAGGTTATGGCAAAACTGGATATTGCGGAGAAACGGGTGCCTCAGGATGGCCGTATTGCCCTGCGCGTTGCGGGCCGGGAGGTCGATATCCGGGTATCCACCATGCCGTCATCCAGTGGTGAGCGAGTGGTGTTGCGGCTTCTGGATAAACAGGCGGGGAGTATCCGGCTGGAATCACTGGGTATGGCTGAAAACGATCTGGCCGTATTGCGCAAACTGATTCACCGGCCTTACGGGATACTGCTGGTTACCGGGCCGACCGGCTCTGGTAAATCCACAACGCTGTACGCCGGGCTTCAGGAGATTAACGACCGTACCCGGAATATCCTCACCGTTGAAGACCCCATAGAGTACAATCTGCCTGGCATTGGCCAGACCCAGGTGAACCCAAAGGTCGATATGACGTTTGCGCGGGGGCTGAGAGCCATTCTCCGGCAAGACCCGGATGTGGTCATGATTGGTGAGATCCGGGATCTGGAAACCGCTGAGATTGCGGTTCAGGCGAGTCTTACCGGCCACCTGGTACTATCCACCCTGCACACCAATACCGCAGTAGGCGCAATTACCCGGCTGATGGATATGGGCATTGAGCCCTTTCTGATTTCGTCCAGTCTGGTAGGCATCGTTGCGCAGCGTCTGGTTCGGGTGCTTTGCAAAGAGTGTCGGGAAGCTTATACCCCCACGGAAGAGCATTGCGAATTCCTTCAGCAGGACATAGCCAATCCCCCTGTTATATACCGCGCCAGTGGCTGCGACCATTGCAATAACCTTGGCTACCGGGGCCGTATCGGCATCTATGAAGTTGTGCCGGTTACGGATGCCCTCAGCGCCTTGATTCATAAACGGGCTGGCGAACTGGAGCTTGAACATACGGCGCGGACCCAGGGCCCCAGTATTCATGCCGACGGGGTGCGGAAAATTCTGGATGGTGTAACCACCGTGGAAGAAGTACTCCGCGTTACCCACCGGAGCCAGTAACCAATGCCTGCTTACGATTACAAGGCCCTGGACGCACGGGGCAAACAGAAGCGCGGCGTCATAGAGGCCGATGCACCCCGTGCAGTTCGCCAACAGCTTCGCGAAAAAGGCATGACCCCTCTGGAGGTAGAACCAGCGGCGGGGAAAACTGCCCGTGCCAATCCGCTGAGCAGCCGCGGATCTCTGGCAGCCAGTGATCTGGCTCTGATTACCCGGCAACTGGCCACGCTGATTCAGTCTGGCATCCCGATTGAACAAGCGCTTTCGGCAACCGCGCAGCAGTCTGACAAACCACGCATGCGCAGCATGCTGATTGCCATTCGGGCAAAGGTGATGGAAGGCTACACGCTGGCAGACAGCCTTGGAGAGTTTCCGAAGGCGTTTCCACGGCTATACCGGTCGACAGTTGCCGCGGGTGAGCATGCAGGGCACCTGGACCTGGTGCTCAACCGGCTGGCGGATTACACAGAGTCACGTCAGGAAGCCCAGCAAAAAATCCAGCTGGCGGCTATCTACCCGATTATTCTGAGCGTGGTTGCCATATCGATTGTTATTTTTCTGCTGACCTATGTTGTACCAGACATTATTGAGGTGTTTCTCAAACAGGGCCATGAACTGCCAGCCCTTACACGGGCAATGCTGGCTATGTCCGGGTTTCTGACCAGCTATGGGGTCTATCTGGCCATTTTGTTGATTCTGGCGTTTATGGGGTTCCGGTATGCACTGACCAAACCAGCGTTCCGGATGCGCTTTCATAAACGGCTGCTGCATCTGCCATTGTTTTCCGGGATGGTCCGGGGGGTGAATACCGCCCGTTATGCCAGCACCCTGAGCATACTCACTACCAGTGGCGTACCATTGGTGGAAGCCATGCGGATTGCCGGTGAGGTGCTGTCCAACGATTTCCTGCGCCGCGAATTGCGGGATGCGGCCAGAAAAGTCAGTGAGGGTGGTTCTTTGTACCGGTCACTGGACCAGACCGGTTATTTTCCGCCGATGATGCTGCACATGATAGCCAGCGGTGAGGCCAGTGGTGAGCTGGATAGCATGCTGGAACGAACCGCTAAAATGCAGGAAAACACACTGCAGTCGAAAATTGCAGCCATAGTCGGTTTATTTGAACCGATGATGCTCCTTCTGATGGGCGGCGTGGTGCTCATTATCGTTATGGCCATCATGCTACCCATACTGAATATGAGTAATCTTGTGGGCTGATCATCTGTGTTATCAGGGTTTCATGCAATAAATGGAAGGATCCCATACCAATGACGAGAGAACGAATGACAATGCAACCAATAAACACACCGGCAGCCAGCCGTGGCTTTACCCTTATCGAGATCATGGTAGTCATGGTTATTCTCGGATTGTTGG